>JAIRWL010000029.1 GCA_031268935.1 Holosporales bacterium
CCCCCCCCCCCCCCCCCCCCCCCCCCCCCCCCCCCCCCCCCCCGCCCCCCCCCCAAGCTGCAGAGCTGCCTTAACCCGAACCCGCCCTGCTCTAGCATTTCTAAGGCTGCTTCTACTTCCTGGGCCGTAGTGATGTCCCAGCCTTGGGCTTGCATACCGGAGACGACAGAATCCGCACACACGGACCTCCGTATGGCCCCCGGCGGGTCTCCAGCTACGATTTCAAGTATAGCATATACCGCGTTTGCCCAGTTGGGGGCAACCGCCCAATCGTACAGTTCAGATTGAAGCACATAATCTTTTATAAACTTCATTGGCTCACTCCTAGCTTGCGAAAACACCACAATATCAGGATTTCCAGGACTGGATCCACTCTCCCCCAACTCCCATCCGTCCATCCACTTAGATAACTCAAGCCCAGAGCGCCCCCCCACCATATCGAGAGGGATCTTTACACTTATCCCGAGCTCACTTATAGCATCCGAAATGCTCCGGTAGCAGCTAGCCAACGCTTGGGAGGGCCCGATAATAAGGTACCTTTCGTCAACAGGCCCCTTCCATCCGAATAACTCATCTAGGATGTTGGCTTGTTGATCCCAGAGGACAGTGTGTGTGTCAAGGTCGTTCAGTAGTTTAGCCTTACTTTTCGCAAGAGTGGGGGCTCCATCACCGGTCCACTGAGGGAGGTAGTTGACACCCATGAGCTTCTCTCTCAACGCTCCTGCTATTGCTGTGAAGATGTAGGCTTTCGCCTTCTGTCCTACCTGAAGCTGGGAGATATCTAAGATCAGGGGTGGAGCTTCGGCCTCGTCTCCATCTGGTTCAGCCAACGATTGCGGAACAAAGCAAACCTGGGCCAGGCCTAGGCTAGCTATGATGATCGAATTTTTGAATAACCTTGTTCTTGACTTCATGTGATATCCTCCCTACAAGTTAATTGGTTTGCTCCGTGACCGGGGCGAGGCTACTAAAAAAAAGCCTTCCTTGATTGTACTCATTTAGGGTTAATTTTCTTGCCGATTTGTGTAGAATAATTCTTGGGTAGATTTCTCTTTTTTTTTGGAATTTCCGGTGATTGATTGTGTCTTGTAAGGTGAGATTTGCTCCGAGCCCAACCGGATTGATGCATGTTGGGAATGCCAGAATCGCCATTATTAATTATCTATTTTGCAAAAAAAATGACGGAATTTTTCTGTTGAGGATTGATGATACCGATAATATTCGTTCGAAAAAGGAATACGAATCTGCCATCCTAACTGATTTAGAGTGGCTCGAAATTGGTCATGATGAATTCTTTAGACAATCCGAGAGGATTGAGAGATATAAAGAAGTGATGGATCAGCTTATATCTGAAAATGTTCTTTATAAATGTTTCGAAACGACGGAGGAATTAGAGTACAAGAGGCGGATGGCCTTATCGAAAGGTAATGCTCCCGTGTATGATCGGGCCGCCCTCGATTTGACGGATGAAGAGAAGGAAACCCTAGAGATGAATGGGCTTCCGTATTATTGGAGATTCAGATTACCCGATAAGATCGTAACATGGAATGATGCCATCCTCGGTGAGGTTTCTTACGATCTATCTAGTATAAGTGATCCGGTGGTGATCAAGGCCGATGGGACTTTCTTGTATACCTTCTCATCGGTTATCGACGACCTCGATTCCGAGATTACACACATAATAAGGGGACAGGATCATGTCACGAACACGGCCGCCCAGATCGCCATGTTCGATGCTATATCGGCCGGGACTTTTCAAGTGAATTTCGCGCACATTTCTCTTTTTGTAAACAAGGATGGTTCTCAATTTTCAAAAAGACTCGGGAGTATGAATTTGGGAGATATTCGGAAAAATGGAATCGATCCGATGGCCATTTCCGATTTATTGGCGACTCTGGGCACTTCATTGGATACGATTCCCTTCACCAAGATGGACGAACTGATAGAGTATTTTGACCTTACAAAATTCAGTTCGAATTCCCCGAAATTTGATATCGACGATATATCTAAATTAAATAAAAAAATAATAAGAAATAAAACATATAAAGAAGTCAAGGAGAAGGTTGGTGATGAATTTACGATGGACGAGGGGACTTTTCTGATTATTAGAGAAAACGTCGAAACGTATAACGATTTTATAGAGTGGCAAAAAATATTGGAAAATGGCTTCGTCGGGGATGTAAATTTTTCTCAGCAGGAAAGAGAAATTTTAAGGGCGTTATCCGAATTGATTGATGAAGATGATGTCCTGCAGAAGGTTGCGGAACGAACGAAATTATCTGGGAAGCTGGTATATATGCCGATTAGGATGGCCTTGACGGGTCGAACGACGGGGCCCCATATCCGGCAATTGTTAGACATCCTCGGAAAGACCGCAGCTCTACGCCGCCTCGGCAAATACATCTAAAACGGGCTACGATTCACGGTGCCGGCGGCCGGGGGCGGCCCGCCCAGCTTTTTTTCTATGGAAAAAAAGCTGGGGGCAGCGAAACGCTGCCTGCAATTTTTTTTGTTTCAAAAAAAAATTGCGCGGGCCGCCCCCGGGGTGATACGTCTCATCAGTCACCCCCCTATCGACCCGAGGTTATCTTTTTCGTTTATTTAAGATGCATGATGGAGGAAACTATGGCGCTCTTCGCCAAGACATCGGCGTCTTCGTTGTAAGTGTTCCCAGAGTGCCCCTTAACCAAAAACCAGGTCAGATCTTTGCCGTCAGATACTTCTAAAAGCAGGCGCCACAAATCCTGATTTTTAACCGGTGTACCAGCGCTTGAAATCCAGTTTGTTAATTGCCATTTATTCATCCATTTCGTAATACCATTCTGCACATAGGAGCTGTCGGTATAAATAGATATCTTAACCTTTGCGGGTAGTATTTTAATGGCTTCTATCGTCGCGATGAGCTCCATACGATTATTCGTCGTTTCGACCGCATGACCAGATCTGGTCGCCTTAAGAATTCCATGAAGGAAGACGATGCCCCAGCCACCAGGGCCAGGATTCCCACTACAAGCGCCATCAGTATAAACCAAAACCTCATCCCCATCTTTTAATGAATCAATAAATTCATCAATTTCAACCTGCGTTACATTATTTCCCACTTTTTCTTTACTCGGCCGGTGTGTACGCACAATTCATTTCCAATTAGAAGCTCACTTTAGCACCTACGGCGATAAATGTCGCACTTTGTTTTTTGATCGCATTCTTTTTCTCGTGTACCAAATTATAGACGGCGCACGCATAATCACAGGAGTGGGTTGAAATTTGATCGATTTCTCCGAAGAACTTCAAGCCAGGACATGCTAGATACTCCACGGCAAAAGTGTAAATATTTCCGGCCGTACGTTGCCCCTCGGTGACCTTTCGGCTCATTCGGTTGTACACCCCGGCAAAGGTCCACCGACCAGTCGTATAGCTCGCTCCGAGATTCCAGACTTGGCCGGCATTACCATCTTTTGCCACGAGGAATCCGCCAGGAATGACCGATTTACCATCTGGAGTCGTAAATTCCTCCGTTTTCGGCAATCTGGACTTTCCGTTATTTATATATCCAGCTCCGACAGACCAGCCCTTGTAGGACACGGTTCCCGAAACATAAAATGCTTTCGCATTTCTTAACCTTAGGCGTCTTGGCACGGGTGCCGACGCTTCGATGGCCGCTTCATATCCAGGCTGTCCCTCAGTTCCGATCGCATCCTTTTTATCGATGACGTCTCCGATATAACAATTGGTTTCGATGGGTTTTGAGTCTTCCATCAAAAAGGCCGTTCCAAAGGCCGTCGACCATCCGTTCAGGAAATCGTGGGTATGACGCAACCCGATTGAGAAATTGTTTCTCCCGGAGGGGCGTTCCTTATCTTTGTCGCCCTTGATGAAAAGGCCGGGATTATTCCCTAGACCGCTATCTCCGGAGCCAGAATCCTTTGCGTCATGACCGACATGTTTGGTATCAGGAGTCATCGATACTCCGGCCTGGAATCCATTGATTATCGGCGTATAATAGGCGATCTTCGTAGCCTTATTGGAAAAGCCTAGCACGTACACCGGATTAATAACCCCAGTCGCGTAGTCTAAATCGCTAGGATAAGCTCCGTCCGCTCCGAAGAGGGCGCCTACGAGTTGCTGTCCACCGCACATGAAATTCGATTCTGGCCCCCTAACGTTTCCAGCATGGATCGTTCCAAAATTATCCCTCTCGAAAGATATATACGCCTTATCGATGCCGGTATCATTCTTCATGGCGTCCAGAGACAGAAAGGCCCCATACCGCCACCCGTTAGAAAGCGTTCCCTTCGCGGAAAAATTAACTTCTGCCTCCCCGGCGCACATCATGGGCTTCGAAGAATCCTTACTAGATTCATCGCCCGATTTCTGATTAGTTTTTATCTGTTTAGGGGCGTTTTTGCCATCATAATACGTCATATCGGGAGATGTATGGCCAAAGTGCACGGCCGCCGATCCAAAAATATCAAATTCAGGTTTCCCATCTTTTTCGGGTTTCAAGGGGTTAGTTTCAGCCCCGCTTTTTTCCACTTGTTCATCAATATCCTGATCCTCATTAGCAATACAAACTGAAGATATTGATCCCACGCAAAGAGCGATAAGCCCAGCCTTAGACATGATTTTTTCTCTCACCGTGAATTCCAGCGAGATTAAGGATAAGGGCTACAAAGGGTAAGAAGCAAGCAAAAAAAATGCAAAATAAGGCGCATAATCATCCAAAACACTAAACAAAACTTCAGCGCATTTGATCCGTGGATGACAGAAACGAGGCACTCAAGGACTGAGATACCAAAAGGGCCGAAATCTGAGTAGATAACTTAAACTGAGTTTCATGTCAGGAATTATGATCTACTAAATGACTCCAACCAGTTTATTGAAAATTCTTGGCAGGAGGCAAACTAATTTTTAGCCCATATTTTTTTATCAGATAAATGGTAATTATGAGGCAAAAAAATTGATGACTCTAGCTGTTAATTTCAGATAAAATGGTGACTGGCTCGGGAAGTAGCGCAGCCTGGTTAGCGCACTATTCTGGGGGGATAGGGGCCGGCGGTTCGAATCCGCTCTTCCCGACCAAAGGCTCGTCGCCGAGGTAAGTGGAGATCCTATAGCTATAACGTCTATGGAGATCTTTTTAGATTGTATGTTTTGGTACTTCGTGGATTACTGTGAAGATCACCTATCTGAGATGACCGCGACTCATAGACGGCTGATTAATGAGTTACTGATACTACTTGCTCCCCAGTTAGATATAGGTAACTATACAGAGAAGGTTGTGAGTATCATTGGGGATCCTAAATTATTCACACCTGGGTATCTCCGGTATAGTTCCGTTTTGTATAATATTTTCCTCTATGGGACCGGGGAATCTGGAATGAGGGGATACGGGTGCTTGTAGATAGGGTCCGGGGTGTCCTCCTGCACCCATGCTAGGGTAGCTGAAAAGGTTTTTGATCTTGCCGGATGATTGACGAGTAAATTTTACCTTTTAAGAATCCTCTTGAGTACTAACATCCTCAGCTAATAATGCACTTAAGATAGGAACCAAAGCACCTATCTCATTGTTAAGCTCACCTTCTTCTTGCTTCTCCGGAATCCATTCTTATACCTATGCCTCACTTGATAGATTGTTCTATCAAACTCAGGGCTAAGCTTTCTGAGGCATTTACCCCATACTCACTGCGTAAGAATGCATTTTGTCTCTGAAAATCTCGAAGATCATTCGCATCCTAATCTTTAGCTTCTACAAGTGGCTCGATTGCCTTGAAATTTAAAGAATGCAGGAATTCTCTTGATTGGGATTGGGCTCATGAAATCCTGCCCCCCGTGATTGTAAACCTGAAAGACCCCTCCTGTTCTGGACCGACTCTGTTTGCGACATTCTAACTCATACATTGAGATCCCTTTCTTAAGAATAAAAACGCAGCCGCAATGATAGTTGAGTTTGATGAGGGCAGAATACCTTTATTAACCCTTTCACATTCTTGCACAAGCTTTGTTCACGGCCCCCTTAGAGTCCACCTATGCGAGCGATTAATGTCATCCACCCCAAGCCTGACCGACTGCCCCATCTGGAGCCCTTCAGTAATGTGGTTCCAGGAATCCCACTGGAAACCATTGCCTACCACCCCTGATTCCAACACCAGGACGGGAATCAAACACCAGGCCGGGGCCTACTAGGCAATCGTGTTGGGCGGCTGACACCCAAGGAAACCTCCCACCCCTCTAATCCTTCCTTGCTGGAGGGGCCAGTAATCCCACTTGATCTCATTGATTTCTACCCCTGGCTCCACCTCCAGCCGTTGCCAACTAAACATTCGGTCATGGGAGTCGGTAAGCCTATGAACCTCCCCCAGCTCTAAACCTACCGTTCTGGGGGGGGGCAGTTGTCACTATGGCACTCTGTGAGTACTAACCCGGTCGCCAACTACATCCCTTGCCTTCTAAGCATTTTGACATCGACTGTGACTATCCAATGAACTTCCCCAAGCTTTAATCCTTCCGTCATGGGGGGGATTCTCTTTACTGCATTTACTGAGCCCCTGCTATCCGTTGTTTTCTGCCCAAGACCTGTAATGTGGCGGGCCTGCCCCTTCCCTGACTCTGAAGGGGGGGGGCTCTTATAACTCTCACCCCAATGAGGCTGGGGGAGTATGCAATTATACTGTGTGCTAAGTTAGTTCCCAGCCGAGCCTGCTGTGGCCCCTCTATTGCTCACTTTCCTGATTGTGCCCTTCTTTGCGGGATTATAATTCATCATCGAACGCTTGCGTGCTGTGTTGGGGCTCAATAGCTACCCTCTGTCGCCTGGCGGGTTTTTTTGCTGCGGTCCTTGCTTCTCTCGCATCTCCTTGGGTGGCGGGTCGGGACCGGACTTTTTGGGCTTGTACTGGGGGGGAGTCTGCGACCCCTGAGGCTTCGATTGGTTCTTCCACAACGGGGGCTGGGAGGGTGCCCGTCTCTGCCTCTCTCGCTGGAACTAATGACGCTGGGTCTGCGTCCCCTGAGTCGTGGTTTGATTCATCCTCAAGGGTGGCTAGGAGGGTGCCCGTCTCTGGTTCTTGCGATTCAAGGATGAGTCGGGCAGGCCTTGACTCTACTGCACTCTCGGGTTGTTCGGTAGCGGGGAGTGGACACGTATATGCCTTTAGGGTAGCTAATAAGGAGCTGTGGCCGTCTCCTTTATTTCCTACCTGGGGGATAGCAGTTCTGAATTTCCTCTCAATCGGATCCATCCACGACGGGAATTTTTCTAGGAGGTGTGTCAACTCTTGTATTGTGTCCTGTCGAGCCAGGGCACTAATTGTGTTGCCTTGTGGGGGGAATTGTGTTATTCCTTGTTCTGGGATCCGTTGTCTGTGCTGTGCCGAATAAAGGTACCTAAGGAAGAGCGGGTCAGAAATGTCGGTTATGAGCCGCCGGATTCCTTGTGATGTGGATGAAGCCCTTTGCGGGGACGTCGGGAGTGCTTCATAGCTCACTAGATTGATAAGAAATGCTGTAGCTAGTGGGTGTGTTCTGTGTAACCGAACTAATTCTTTGATTGTTTCCAGAGAGGGTGATTGTTCGTCCCGAATTACTGCTAACAAATCTTGGTATATTTGGGAGTTCCTGTCTGTTTGGGCGAGAAGGAGCTCTGCTTCGGCTTCAAACATGTCTGGCATAGGAGGAGGGTTCGGACCCGGTGTGTATTGATCTGTAAGGGAATTTACTGTTATGTTCCACCATCCGTACGGGTTGTTCGCCTCCATTGTGTGGTCCTTGATGTGGTCTTGGTGAAACTCCTTTATCACCTCTGTGATGCGTACCGATGCTTGAGGTAGCCCTGGTGTATGACTGAATTCGACTAAAGTCGTGGGAAATGCCAGGAGTACCTGGGTTAGGGTGAGGAATGGGTCTTGTGCTGCTGGTGGGTAAGAGTAAAGGGCTATGTTACGGGGTCCGTTCAATTCCTCTTGTAATGTGCACTGTCCAATTTGTGCAGAGGTCATTGCTCCTTGAATTCTCGGATCATAGCATATGGTTAACCAGCTTGTTAGACGTTGAGTCCTAAATCCAACTGTGGGTGCATCTGGATTGATTTCTTGTAAGGCTCTTTGTCCTGTTTGGATAATGAGCTCGTCTACTTGTTGTGGATCCGAAGGCCATAACTCCTGTAGTTGCTCCATCTGCTGTGTAGGTATTTCTGTTCCTAGAGCTAGGTGTTTCAATAGGGCGATCCTCAATGAGCTGTGTTCTTCCCATTTTTTTTTGGTGCGATCATGTATTGATGTTTCTAATTGGGCAAATACTAAATTTAATGTGTCTAGTTTGTGATTGATGAGGTCTATTTCTTGTTTGGCTACATTGATGGCTTCCTGAGCTACTTGTTCCTCCAATGCGTCATGCTTGTCTAGTGCCGATTGTAAATTGTCTTCGGCTTGACCGCATCTTGTTTGTGCTAGGGCTTCTTTCATTTTAATTTCGATGAGTGTACCGTTTAGGACGCTGACGGCGTGTAATGAGGATCGAAGAAGGCTGGTTATTTCTTTTTGGGATTTGTCTAATGCAGTGTCGGATGCTACGGGAGTACGGGGAAGAAGGGCTCTTACTCTTTGCGAGAGTTCCTCGAGAGAAAGGGCGATCTTGGGTGAAAGTGCCCCGAGATCTGCTCCCCTCGGTAATTGGAGCGTTAATTTATGGGGAGTTTGTGAGTGGAGAGACGAGTCGGGGGCGGCTACCTGTCTTCTAGTTCTTGTTCTGCTTTGTTGTGGTTGATCGATGTGCGGAGACTGTGCTGTCGGTGTTTGCTGGGTCGCAAGCCTCGTCTTACTACTTTGCTGAAGTGGACTTGGGTCTGGGTCTGGCTTGAGTTCGGGTTTGGGTGTTGACTGAGGCTGGGGCCTGCCCCATGGGCTTCCGGTTGTTAAGGCCCGGGTTGGTGTTCGAAACCTCCCATGGTCCGAGGCCCCGGAATGAGCGGTGAAGCCCTGTAAAATGGCAAGGGTCGAGAGTATGAGGTGTTTGAGAGCTTTATTGTGGATCATTGTGCTGCTCCTTGTTCGACGATGTGTAGATTCTCTTGTTTTCCATTCTACCTTACTAGTGGTTAATATATGGTTAACTGGACACTGTGGAAAGAAGTGATATGCTTATTTCGGTGCGTGTTTTTCTGATTGTGCTGATTTACTTTATATTTACTTGGAACCGGTGGAATAAGGGATGAAGTGGTCTATGGAAAAAATAGAGGTTGGTTGGGCTCTGTCGCTGTCTAAATTGAGGGATGCCCTGATCTGTGAGGCTAGACCCGAATGTGGAGCTGGAGGGGCAGCCATCGAGACGCAAGATTGTATTACTTTATGTTTTCTTTGGACCGGGGGAATAAGGGATTAATTGGGATATGGAAAAAAAAAGAGCTTGGTTTGGCTCTGTCCCTGTCTATATGGGGGGATGCCCTGGTCTGTGACTCTAGCCAGGTATGTGGATGGTGAGCCAGCTAGAGGTGTGGGAGGGAGGCTGAGAAGGCTGCTTAGAACCCAGGGAGGGGAGTCCCCCAGACCTAAAAACCGCCGCCTGAGGAGCCCCTCAATTCTCTCTGTTTCACCTGATCTATCGTCATCCCAGCTCATTCCTAATGTCTCTAGTAGAGAGGGCTTGTAATTGTTACCCAGGGTCCGGGAGGGGTTGGGCCGGGGTTCTAGCCTGAGCCCGGCTCATTCTATTGCTGGGCTTGGGAGTTTGCCAGGGGATGGGGTGAACCTTGCTGGTCCTACCATGGCTTTTCTGGTCGGCTCTTCCTGGCTTTTCTATCCTCATTTGCCTGTTTCCTCTCTTGCCTTGCTACCTGCTCCGGAAGTTCGGAGCGGATTGCTTCGATTCTTTGCCTGACTGTGGTGATTTGCTGTGCCATTGCGTTGTCTGGAGTTGTTCCGTACGGATCTGTAACCCCTAACTTGTCATCGTCGTCTGTTGGTTGGACTTTGAGGCAAGCTGCTATCCACGGGTCTCTGTGGAGCCTGAGAATAAGGAATATTTTGTAACACGCTGAATATTCGTCTTCTTCGTCCAAAGCTTGAGTGTAGACAAGCTGGTCTGCGAGTTGTGAAACAACCGTTCGAAACTCTAAGGGAGCTTTCTCGTGTAATTGGTTAATGGGTAGTATTTGGTCGTCTTTCAGGGGCTTACCGCTTGTCATGTTCTGCATGATGGCTTGACCAAGGGGGGTTTGTGGGGATATCTGGCTCTTAATCTCTTGAATCTTGGTTGGATCGTGCGGAGGAGCCAGTGGAATGTTTTTTAGATGTTTGTTGGCCTGGTGCCAGGGTTCTGTATCTCTTGGGGAAGCTGTGTCTGCTACTTGAACTGGGGCCGAATCACCCTGCTCTGGGTCCGAATCACCCTCTTCTTGGGCTGAATCTGGGGATTCTTTTTCGTCTAAGTTCAGGAAGGTTGCCCATCCAATGGGTGTTTTGGGCTGTTTTTGTCGTTGCATATCCTCTTCTTCTTCTGTCATTACCGGGATGTCTACAAATCTGTTCAGGTAGAGTTCTCTTCTTGGGATCCCCTGTGCGAGGGCTGTGCTGTCTAGTTGTTCTTTGATAACTTGTTTGTATAAATCGGGTTGGTTTGTTTGGATGTAGGCTATTTCCTCGATGGGTGACAGAGCGCCCGGGTGTGCCGCAGGAGATGGAATGTGTCGTAGCTGCTGAGATGCCCAGATTCCTTGAGGGGTGCCTGTAATGATAATGGAATTTACTAGTTCTTGCGCCTGTGGGTGCTCCTCTAAAAGCGTTTGTTGATATATGTTGAGAGCTCGTTGGGGTACCTGACCTAGCGGGGAACCTACAATGTTGGCAAGTCTTACACTCTCTTGGGTTAGTATGTACTCCAGAATGTATGGGTGGTAGCGAAAGTAGTCCTTTAACCTTTCAACGAGGCCTATCCTGATTGGGATTCCTAAGACCAAATATTCTGTAACAGCGTTTCGTAGCTCGATGTCTTGCTTATAGCAGTTCAGGCCTGCTTTTGTGAGAAGTAATTGTACCGTGTCGACGTATGCGTCTGTTAGGAGGTCTAGGTCTTCTGGATCGACAGTTGCCTTGTTGGATTCTAACCAAGTTTCGATGTCGTGATGAGTGAGCTGATGGGTAGAGATCAGTGCGAATATCTTTGTCATTATGGGTAATGTGGGTTCTGGGTCGGAACTTGTTTTGCTATCCTGTGTGAGATGGAGGAGGTCTCTGAATAATGGAGCTTTGGCTTCCTGTCTTTCCTGATTTTTCCTTCGGAGGGTGGCGGAGAAGTTTCGTTGCCTCATTTCTAGGTCCGGTTCTGACCGACCTGTTGAGGCATATGAACTGGCGGGAGGTTGAATTTCCGGCTTCTTCGCGGTGTGTTTGTGTGTTGGATCTGCAGGTGGCTGTCTTGTGGGTCTGACCTCCTCAGGTCTGGAAGGTTTCAGCAACGGTTGCTGGACTTGGGGATTCTGCCCTGTCTGGTCTACATGCGGCTGAGCGTCGGGGGTTCTTGGGGAGGCACTCCAACTTCTGTGGCCTCGGAGGGCTTCTGTTGGGGTCCTGTTCGGTCCAAACGTCGTGGAGGCCTCCACTTGCCCTGTAGTCAGTAATACTAGCGAGATCGCTAGTGGCCTTAAATCTATTTTGTTTTTGCGTCGCATTGCTTCTCCCCTTGAACTCTGTGAGTTTACTATTATCCATTGTACATTATTTATTGTGATTTTGGAATCTAATTGTTGGGTTATATGCTATCTCTGAGTTTCGTTGTGGTCTACCAATTTAAGGTTGGACTTGTTTCCTGTCAATTTCCTGCATGTTTTCTGGCCAAAAAAAAGAATTTCTTCCCTTTTAACTTTTCCGCGATAGATGTCCGCCTTATTGGTGAGGAAGGGCAAACTCGTTCGTATTGATCGGTTTATTTAAGGTTGTTTTGTCTGGTTCGAAGCTTACCAATGTTTGTGTTTTGGCGTCCTCTGTCGTAAATGCTAGTAATGTCTGGATGTTGCCAGTTGTTTGGTATCTTGAGAATACCAAATTTACGCATTGTCCTCCGGTAGTGTTTGGACTCTTCAGGGCTACCTTAACCAATTTCGGAGTGACTTCGGTGATCTGCGCTTGAGTTTTGGTAAAATCTAACCGCCCACTCAAAACTTCGAAAATCACCGTGTGCGAAATGCAATATTGATATTTCTTCTTCGTTTTTTTGTGATAAACTATGAGCTTTTCGTTATCGACTAAAATAAATTGCCCATCTTCGTAATCAAATTTGATTAGTACCCGGCCCTTTTCTCTCTTGAGCAGGAATGTACCTGAAGTGACTTTCCCATTGGAAAGTTGAGCGAAGGGAGCCTCCATGGAAGTGAGTCCATTGAAAAATGCCTGTACTTGCTCTAATAGCTGTAATTCTTGCTTGGCTCCGGCCAACGAAACCGCCAGCCAGAGCGAGAGGCAAAATCGGCGGAAAAACTTCACGCTGATTATCGTGAATAGAACTCGATCACGAGGTTGGGTTCCATCGAAACCGGATAAGGGACGTCGGCCAGCTTTGGGCCCCTTATGAGTCTACCCTTCAGGCCGTTCCCATCGATCTCGTAGTAATCCGGCACACCACGCTCATTCGTCGAAATGGAGAATAGGGTATTAACATTATCTTTCATCTTTCCGAGGATTGATATCTCATCCCCGTCTTTGAGTCTAAATGACGGAACATCTATCCTCTTTCCATTGACCGCGATATGCCCGTGATTTATGAGTTGCCTGGCCGCGAAGACGGTAATCGCTAATTTCATTCTATAAACGACGGTATCCAATCGTCTTTCGAGGAGTTCAATCAGATTTTCGGAAGTATCTCCCTTGCGCCTGACCGCCTCCTGATAAATTTTTCTAAATTGTTTCTCTCCAATATTTCCGTAGTAACCTTTCAATTTCTGCTTAGCGTGCAATTGAATGCAATAATCGGAAGGTTTAGACTTGGTTTTCCCATGTTCTCCGGGAGCATAATTTCTGACATTGAATGGACTCTTGGGGCGTCCCCACAGATTCACTCCCAACCTTCTATCGATTTTATATTTTGCATTGACTCTCTTTGACATTGAAAAAAAATTACCCCCTCGGTCTTTCGCAATAGAAACTGAAACCCTCTGGACATTAGATCACAAGGTCGGGATCAGTGTCAACCCCGAGTCCAACCATCACAGAATCTGAATTCGCACCTAGCGATAGAGATAAGCTAGTTCCATTTATAAAATTTATCCTGGTTACAGTCAAAGGCAAACGGGAACATGTATTGGATTCCGGATTATCGGAGCCAGATGAACTCAGTACTACTCCGATTGATCTTACTCAGCCCTCCAGGCGCGATCATTATAGTACCTGGCATGAATGCAGCTCATTATGGATTATCTCTGTTTAATCCGTTATTCAGAACTACTCGGGATTAAAAAAAAATAGTACCATCTTCAGATTTCTTTTGCTCCCATTAACTAATTGCACCACAAAAATATTTTACAAAAAAAAATCCTAAAATTACCTTGATCAGAAAAATTAGCTAGGGGAGCTGTCAATGGGTTCTGTCGTACAAATTGGGTTTTTCTTTGCGTTTATTATGAATTTCACTATCTGCTCGACCTGTCGATTCCCCAGATATTTTAGTCGAACTTCTTCCGCATTTTTTGTAAAATGCCCCCTACCCGCTTCGCTCGTGAAAATTTCGCAATAGACCGCAAGCATGGTTTTTATTTCGTCCATATTAAAGCCATGGCGCTTTAATCCCACGATATTAAGCCCCTTTATGGTCGTAACCCGATCACTTCGAACCATCCCATAAGGAATAACGTCTCGGTCGACCCCAGTAAATCCGCCTATCATGGCATGTTGCCCTATCCTAATAAACTGCTTAACTACAGACATCCCTCCGACAACCGCGTAATTTCCGATCGTTACGTGTCCCGAAAGGTTTACTCCATTAGCTAAGATCACATGATCTCCTATAACGCAATCATGAGCCACATGACAATAAGCCATTATCAGGCAGTGATCACCGATCTTGGTTATCATGCCTCCCCCCTCGGTTCCGATATTAGCCGTAACATATTCTCGAATCGTCGTATCACAACCTATTTCCAAGCAAGATCTCTCTCCCTTGTATTTCAGATCTTGTGGTTGCTGCCCTAGAGAAGCAAATGGAGATACAGTGGATCGATCTCCAATTTTAGTATCGCCGCTTATAACTACATGCGACTCTAATCTGACGTCATTTCCCATTATCACGTCTTTTCCGATACAACAATATGGCCCAATGTAGGAGCCAGTGCCGATAGTAGCCCCCTCTTCAACTATAGCGGTTTGATGAATAAATACGTTCTCACGCATCAAACAATCCTCAAACTTCCGGAATCATGGCACGAAAATCTGCTTCATCCGAGAGAATATCTCCGACAAACGCTTTCGCATTAAATCTCCAGAATTTATTTCCACGTCGCTGCGTAACTGAGATTTGAATTCTTAAAACATCTCCCGGAATCACTGGTTTTTTAAATTTAGCATTCTCGATAGATGTAAAATAAACGATATCGGACTCTCCAGGTTTACAAACATTTTCCGAAAATAATGTTGAAAACGCTAAAACTCCCGCCCCCTGCGCCATGGCTTCGATTATCAGAACCCCGGGCATTATCGGGTGCTCTGGAAAATGCCCTTCAAAATACCACTCGTTGTTAGTAACATTTTTGTATACGACACAGGATTCACCCAAAGCCATATCCTCAACCCTATCGATCATCAAAAATGGATATCTGTGGGGGATTATGTTTTTGATATCGTTAATTGAAAGGACCAGACCTTTCATCGTGGTGAATTCTCTGTTTTCTTCTGTGTAGACTCTGTTTTCTGTTGATTCTTCTCGGCATCTACAGTCTTTGGCTTTCCATTACCCGAAGCTTTGTTTTGAGGTTCTCGGTCTGATTTATCTACGGGAGAAGTGACCGACATTAATGCTTGTTCAGTCGTTGGCTTTTTATTATCCGAAGCCTGTTTTTGAGGTGCTCGCTCCGTGCTATCCCTATCTCTCTCTGATCTATTCCTATTAAGAATCGTCTGTGCATCATCTATATCTTTGGAAGAAATGACCGCCATTACGACGCAATTGATAAGAAATAACGAAGATAGAATCCATGTAGCCTTCGTTAACATATTCGAAGCGCCTCGAGCACTGAACATGTTTCCACCTCCTCCACTAGCAAACAAAGAGCTCCCTCCCTCCGTTTTCTGAATAAGAATAACCAAAATTAGAAACAACGTAACCAAAACATGAATAGCTAGTAATATTCCCATAAAATTCCCTCGCTCTATTTTCTAGATAATACGGTAGTAATCAAGGAGCCCTCTAGCCTTGGTTCAGAATCAGCTCTCGCAAATTCTTCGCAAAATGCCAAAATTCTACGAATGACTTCATAGCCAGTTCCCTGCCGACTCAGTTCACGTCCTCTAAAACGAAGTACAACCTTTACCTTATCGCCATCTTCCTCGATAAATTTTCTTATGGCGCGGCATTTGATAAGTAAATCGTTATCTCCAATGAAAGGCCGAACTTGAACCTCTTTTATATTAATAATTTTCTGATTCTTTCTGGATTCTAATTTCTTTTTTTGCAACTCATATCTGTACTTACCATAGTCGAGTAATTTGCAAACCGGCGGCAGAGCATCGGCCGAAATTAAAACCAAATCGAGGGCAGCTTCCGAGGCGAGTCTGCGAGCCTCTCCGATGGGTACAACTCCAACCGTCTCTCCATTCGCATCCACCAATCTCACTTCCTCGAAATTAATATTCTCATTGATCATCGGTGAATCCTGTGGGGGATGCCCCGTTCTCCTACCGTGTGGAACTAATTTTGCCAAGCTCGAATCCCTGAAAAAAACCAAAAAAAGCATCCAATTGCAATAGATTCTAGTTCCTTTCTAAGGCTAGTACAAGAAATTTGAGAAAGAGATCCCTGTTTGTGTAGGCCGAGCCAAGAACGCAACCATTCAATTGCTAAAAAATCAGAATGATTCACAAATGATGAAAATGCAGACTTAATGATTCGTTAACAATTTCCAACCACAATGCTATGATTGATCCAAATTTTTTACTTTAACTTAGGTGGTAACATTTCATGAAAAAAATATTAATTTTGGCGTTAACGTTTGGAATACTTCTTCCTGCCGCACAATCAACAAATTCGACTTATGACCAGATGAAAAGTGTCCTGGAGTCAGGCGATTTCAGTACTCCAGTAGAACTCATGATCGCTACGGGGTATCCAGCACGGGAAACTGCTCTCACAGAGAGTTTTTGGAATTTTGCGGCCAAGTGGAACCTTATGCGAACATTCACTAATGAGAAGATAGGATGTTCGACATGTTTTCACATTACGGAAAAATTATTGGAATTTAAAATCGCTTCCCAGCATACTTTCTGGGCTTTCGAATTACTGTTCCGAGATTTTGGTGGAACTTCTCTGAGCAGAATCGACCAGCAACTGACCTGGAGGGATGCGGCTGAGATGCCAAGATTAACCATTCAGCAACAAGCTCTTATCGCAGACATTATGCCGCCAAATTTAAGGACGTTTCAATACACCCTGATTTGGCGCTATATCCGGGCCGCGCTGACAGCGGCTAATCAAGATATAGGCCCTCAACTTCCGGTATTTTGTGATATCGTACGTCAAATTCGCCTTGAAGGGATTTGCGGGAACGGATGAATAGAGAGATAATTTTAGATACAGAAACAACCGGACTTTCGGTTTCCAATGGTGATCGAATTATCGAGATAGGGTGTGTCGAGGTCATCGATAAAAAATTGACTGGCCTTACATACCATACATATATCAACCCAGAGAGAGAACTTAGCGACAAAGCTACCGAAGTTAGCGGTTTGACTTACGAATTTCTGAAGAATCACAGATTTTTTAGAGATATTTTTCAAGAATTTTTAGATTTTATTCTTGATGACAAGTTAGTCATTCATAATGCCTCGTTCGATATGGGGTTTCTGAATCGTGAACTCGAGCTGGTCGGCTCTGCTCCCCTACATTATGAGAGAGCAATCGACACCTTAAAATTAGCAAGAAAAAAATATCCTGGATCGCCGGCGACCTTAGACGCTCTCTGTCGTAGATTTAATGTAGATTGCTCGACAAGAACTAAACACGGAGCGTTGATTGATGCCAACTTACTCGCCGAAGTGTATTTGGAAATGTCTGTCGAAACTGTGCAAAAAAGCATTTTTTCTGTATTGGAACCCCGCACCATTAAACAATCCGACACTATCTCAAAGCGACCGATTATCCCAGAGCGTGTTTACAATCCGACCTCAGATGAAATTGCTACTCACAGGGCATTTCTATCCATGATCACAAATCCGCTCTGGAAGAAATTTTATAACTCGTGAAATATGGGGTTGCAATTCTGCTGAATCTGAACAAAGTTTATACGTACTCTCACAGTGAATCCATCGAAAAAGGCCAGTTAGTTGCCGTTCCACTTCGTAATAGGGAAATACTTGGAATTGTCGTCGACATTTATCCTGAGGATGCCAGCTCCGATTGTCCGCCTGGGAAACCAATAAAACCCATTTCTTCGCTCCTTCCATACTCAATTCCGGAATCTTACATATCTTTCGCCGAATTCGTCTCAGATTATTATTTAAATTCCATTGGTGGAATTTTAAAGCTTGTCGTTCCATTTTCAATCGATGCCTTACTTTCACAAGAAAACCCGCCCAAAATTCAGACTAGAGAAGTAAGCAAAATAGAATTAAATGCAGATCAGCTCAACGCGGTAGATAAAATTATTCAACGGGCGACGAATGGATTTAGAACGACTCTACTGCATGGAATTACCGGATCTGGTAAGACAGAAGTGTTTCTTGAGATCGCCAAGAATAGGATGCCAGCCGACGGAATAGGGCATCAAATCTTGATCCTCGTACCAGAGGTATCTTTATCGAGCGAATTGTCAAAAAAAGTTGCAGATCGAATTGGAATCGAGGTGTTTATTTGGCACAATTCCATTTCGAAATCCAAAAAACTGAAGATTTGGAGAATGGCCGTCAGCGGGAAATCGATAGCTGTCGTCGGCGCAAGATCTGCTTTATTCATCCCTTTTCAGAATCTTGGAACCATTATCGTCGATGAAGAGCATGACTCGTCTCTCAAACAGAATGAATCTCCGATATACAATGCGAGAGATATGGCGGTCTACCTCGGGCGACATCTCGGAATTCCTGTCCTGTTGTCTTCGGCAACTCCATCTATCGAATCGTATAATAATGCACAATCAGGAAAATATGAGTACATCAAGTTAAGCTCAAGGTATTTCGAGAATGCCAAACTACCGGAAGTAACTATCAATGACCTGAGAAAGGAAAAACTAGATGGCTGTTTGAGTAAGTATGCAATCGAAAAAATACATGAATACCTACATGCTGAAAAACAAATCTTAATATTTGTTAATAGGCGGGGACACACCCCAAAAGTATTGTGTAAGGCATGTGGGTGGAAAGTAACTTGTCCGGGTTGCTCGGCGTGGCTCTGCTATCACCATCACTCTTCGGAATTTATCTGTCATTACTGCGGATACAAAACGTATATTCGACAAGCATGCGAAGAATGCGGATCTCAAAAATTAGTTGGAATTGGTATAGGGATAGAAAAAGCTTACGAAGAATGTAAACAATTATTCCCCGAAGCTAGAATATCAATTCTTTCGAGTGACACGATGAATACTCCAAACAAAATCTCCAAGGCTATCGAAGATATAAAAAGGAAACGTATAGATATAATACTGGGTACTCAGATTGTAGCAAAGGGGCATAATTTTGATGCGCTAAATCTAGTAGTTATCACGTGTATCGATGCAATGATGTATGGAGAAGATTTTAGATCCCTCGAGAGAGCTTTTCAGACGCTGTATCAGGTTTCCGGTAGGGCTGGTCGAACCGGTGACTCGAGAGCCGAAGTTGTTATCCAAACCTATTGTCCAAATGACGAATTAATGAAAATAATCAAAAATAATGACATAGAGAGGATGTATACTCTAGAAATTAGGAATAGACAACTCCTCAAAATGCCTCCTTTTGGAAATATGGCGAGCATTACGATGTCTGCTCTTTCTGAAAAAGAAGTTGTCAATTTCGCGAAAGAATTGGTAAGTAAAGCCCCGAAACTAAGGGGAGTCAAAATACTCGGCCCCCTTTATCCGGTCATTTTTAAAATACGTTCACGTTATCGCCTTAGAATAATCGCCATCCAGAAAGGGCAATTACAAGGATATATTCGGAGTTGGATCCTATCAAACCCAATCCCTCGAAATATCAAACTTACAATTGACATTGATCCATATGACTTTAATTAATTACCAGGAGTTCCAAAGTTATAGCTATCTCTATTCCGGATTATATACTTGACGCGCAAGAGGATAGGAGGTAAACTCGGCGTATAGAAGTAGAATCCGTTGAGTCTAAAACCATATCCCAGGGTTCTTTAAATGGAGTCAGATTGTGAACAAATTCATAGTAAAACATCAATGTACGGATTGTCAGAGCAAGAAGGGAGCTACTCGCTGCACCATGGTTGGTTTAGCACTCGTAATACTTTCCACTTCCTTGCTCAGCGAGGGCTTCGCAACCGACAGGAACGCTGCCCAACGGCCACAGGCCGCAGGTCCCGGAGCCACAGATCAGAATCATAGCAACTTAGGAGAGGCCACCTTCATCTTAGGAGAGGGCGCCTTCCTCGACGACGCATTGGATCATGAGGAATGGTCAGTTTCGCCTACAGTCGATGACCCGGACCATCAGGATTTGTATTCGCCTGCGGCCGATGCACTGCCTGAGGAATGGTCAGTTTCGCCTACCGTCGATAACCCGAACCATCAGGATTTGAATTCGCCTGCGGCCGATGCACTGACTGAGGAATGGTCAGTTTCGCCTACAGTCGATAATCCGGACCATGCGGATTTGAATCCGCCTGCGGCCGAGGCACTGACTGGCGAAGAGCCCTCCCCTCTTGACGGGGTAAATCTAGACAACTCGAGATCAGATGATGAGGAGAACTTCGAGGCGAGGGGCCGCAAGGCTCTCGACCATCTTGAAGAGATAATGCTAGACAACTCGGATTCTGACGGGGTACTGGATGTAGACGAGATGGCCCGTATTTACGGGATAACCCTCCACGGATCGGATTCAGCAGATGAGCCAGAAGATGAGTCAGGCCCGGAACAGGAGAAAGAGGAGGATAGTACTCCCCCGGAGCCCGACACCTATCACTATGATGTTTTAGTTCCTTTCGGAGGGATTGACAGTTCAGGATCAGAGGAGGAAGACGAACCGGCACAGTAGGGAGAAGGATATGGCTTTGAGGTTGGGGTTCCTTTCCCGGCACGGGCTTTACCTCCCGTTGAAGAAGAGGGGGATAGGCTCCCCTGGTGACAGTAGGCGATAGGAATGCAACAGATTCAGATCCGTCAGAGGGCAATACTCCCCAGCAGGGAGTAACGATCCAAATAATGGTCATCCCCCCCCCCCCCAGAACAGCACCAGCCTGGGCTTATTTTCTTCCTTTCCCGGATAATTTGGGCTCCCGCCCCGGTTCCTGCTGGGAATCGTGAGGACGATCCAGACGCAGGCCCGGGTTATTTTGATCCTGACCCGTTTCCTGATGATTATTCGGATGCCGGTTCTCCATTTGCTGAATTCAGGCCCGCCCAGCACAACCAGGCTTCACCCGCAGAAGGTAGGGGGGTGTGAACAGGCAATTAGGGCTTGTCAGGATATCAGGAGAGGTCAGGTCGATCCGAGATCGGTCAACTCGCTCTCTAGTGCACTATGTTTTCTCCTAGCCAGCATCTGCAATCGCTGTCCGCAGGGTATTGTTTCTCGGGGACGAGTGCCATTCCCCCCAGTCCCAAACTAGCTCATATCGCCTCGGGAGGCTATAATTATTCAGCAAAGCCCTGATCATCAGCGCCTTAGACGGTGGTGGGACGCCTTAGCAGCATCCAGGAGGGTTATCGTCCGCGGCGAGCCTACAACCCTCGAGGAGCTACAGCAGGTATTCGACGCAGCGGTCGGGGCCCTGGAGTTTCTAATCCGGCTGAACCCCGAGGCCGCCGGCATAACCCTCGAGGAACTTCAGCAATACGCTCGTACGGGTCCGCCCCCAACTGCAGGTAGAAGAATAAGCCGCAGTCCGCCAGCGGATAGGATCTAACGTGAGTGCCTCACTGAGTCCCTCCTGATTGTTGGGGGTCGTCCGGACTACCCAATACCTCCCTCTCGGCTCCATACCTTCCACGAGACTCAGTTCTTATTGGACAATACATAGTTGTCCTACCTACCCCTCCTCCCTCGTGAGGGGCGATTAACAGATATAACGGGAGCATGGCAGGCTACAACACAAGTTATTATCCGTTCAATGTATGTCATCCACTTGACGATTAGGGTTGGATAAGGTAAACTGGAAGCATTGATATAGAATACTTTGGGTCTCAAACCATTTCCCAGGGTTCTTTAAATGGAGACAGATAGTGAAAAAATTCATAGTAAAACATCCAGGCAAGGCTTTTAAGGGTAAGCATGGAGCTTCCCGCTACACCAGGTTTGGTTTATCACTCATCATCATATCGACGTCCTGTCCCAACGAGGGCTTCGCCGCAAGCCGTAGACCTCCACATGCCGGAGGTAATCGGCCGGTAGCCACTCAGGCCGACATAGCTCGGGCCGAACTCCTTAACACTGGACCGAGTTTCGTAAGGCGTTGGCAGGAAGAAGTTCCAACCGCAAAGAAGGGTAGAGGGGCAGGACAAGGCAAGCCGCATGACTCTGCACTCCGTAGCAGCCGAGTAAGGGCTAATGGGAAGACTGTTATGGGCGATCCCCAGATTCGCTCACATCTCCGGAAGGGTCGGGGGCTTAGTGACCCATCTCGTGTGGCTCTCACCAATCGGGGAAGAGAGTCAAGAGACGGGTCGGATAAGATGAATATGTATTCAGATCGAGAGGATGTGCCTGCCGGAGGGAATACCGCCCTGGATCCTCACTTCCCAGATATCCCTCAAAGGGACATGGGCCGAGACGATCATGCAGGGCGCCCTAGCCCAGATATCCCGGTAGATCCCGACGGGTCAGTAGATTTTCCCGGACCACCCCCTCAGTCAGCCTCGATCCATCCAGGCCGGAGGCCTTCCCTCCAGTTTGAGCATCTGGACGATCAGTCTGTCAATGTGCCACCGGGTACTAGATCCGACCCAAGACTCAAAGAGGCACCTAAGTCCGGAGATGCCGAGAGGATGTCAGCATCTCCTGCAATTCTCCCTCAACCACCCGCGGACTACAGTGAAGAGAAGGATCTGGATGAGGAGATCGCTAGTGATGCGGAGATCGCAAGGCTCAAGGCTCCACTCGTCGCTGTCCCGGATGATTCGGATGGTGAGCTGGAGTGGGCGCTTTCTGATAAAGCTGTTAGCAGGGAGCCCGATGGTGAGGGAGATTCGGATGATGATTTTTACCCATGGAACCGACATGCCAGGAGGTCCCCTAAACTCCCACGAGGACGCCCAGAAGCACCTATTCCCGGGGCTGACGGGATGAGGGCCGCATCTCCTGCAATTCTCCCTCAACCACCCGCGGACTACAGTGAAGAGGAGGATCTGGATGAGGAGATCGCTAGTGATGCGGAGATCGCTAGTGATGCGGAGATCGCAAGGCTCAAGGCTCCACTCGTCGCTGTCCCGGATGATTCGGATGGTGAGCTGGAGTTGGCGCTTGCTGACAAAGCTGGGAGAAGTGATCCCGATGGAGAGAGAGATTCGGATGATGATTTTTACCCATGGACCCGACATGCCAGGAGGTCCCTTAAACTCCCACGATGACGCCCAGCTGCATCTATTCCCGGGGCTGACGGGATGAGGGCCGCATCTCCTGCAATTCTCCCTCAACCACCCGCGGACTACAGTGAAGAGGATGATCTGGGTGAGCAGATCGCTAGTGATGCGGTTATCGCAAGGCTCAAGGCTCCACTCGTCGCTGTCCCGGCTCCAGCAGATGATCCCGATGATGAGGGGGATTCCATTTCTGAGATATTGAGTCATCCGCCCGCACACGGTCTCCCTCCACCCCATAAACTTCCCTCAAAGGAACCGAAACCCCTCCGACACGTTCATCGGGTGACATTCTCAAGTGGGGCCGAGGAGGCTGGGAGACGCCCAGAATTAAATGAAAGGCAGTTAATCGCGAACTTTTGTGAAGTGGCAGAAAGGATCATAGACGGACAAGTAGACGACAGAGGAGTGGCCCTGCTAACCTGGGAGCTATCCGCCTTGTCACAATGGTTCGTACGGAAGGCAGTTCCAACATTAGTTAATCCCCCTTGGTGGCCCCTGCCCCCCCCCCCTTCCGGACTTTGTGCGCTCCCCTGAGGGACAGTTCAGACGTGGGGACATTCCAGACGGGATTCCTCTGGCAGAGCAAAGACAGGGGATACGACTCTTGAGAGAGTTTGAAGGCGACCTCCATAGGGTGAATGCAGAGGATAGGTATCAAATTTGGACGAGAATACTTGGGGCCCTGCGAGCGTTGATTCGTCGGAATCCAGAAGCAGCAGGGCTAACCATGGACGCAATCGAGCAGGTTGACACTTTAGTTTTTCCGCATCTTAGGGCGGCCATAGATGAATGGAAAAGACGATCCCCGGGTCGGTGGATGGATGGCTGGCTGTCTAGTCTATGAGTTGTCCCTCTAACATACATCAATAAGGAGGGAGGTTCACATAGCCCCCCCCCCCTCTACCCCCCGATCTGCTTAAGGTCCGTTAACAAACTAATTGCGCAAGAGATGTTAAGTATGGTAAAATGAGAGAAAGTTTCTTCAAACTCAAGCAAAATGCAAGACAGATTATATCTTTATATCTAAAGGATTTTTTGACCAAAAAAAATACTACCAATAATCAAAAAAAAGAGAGAAACAGCAATGCAATGAGGAAGGCCTCCTAAAATTGATCATTACACATGTTTTTGTGCAGTTCTAACAATTTTAAGATGTTTCAATGCCTTTTTTGGAGAGATTGTCCTAAGGATTATGTTGCCTTCCACACCATATATAATCGATTTAAAAGATGGAGTGGGAATGGTTTGTTTTGGACTATTCTAAATGAGTTAAAACAAGAAAAACTTGAGGAACTTAATATAGTTTTTGTGGATTCGACTACTATTAAGCTCCACAAACACGGCTGCGGAACTTTAAAAAAAAATAAAGCCCCGCAAAACATTAGCAAAAAAAAAAGTAGCCGGGAAAGGTACGAAGATACACGCAATTGTTGGGAAACAAGGAGTAATCCAAGTTTTTGTATAACGGGAGTAGGAGTTCGTAATTCAAAACCAGCCCAAGAAGCGCTGTACTCACTAAATCTCAACGGAGTCAAGATGTTTTTAGCAGACAAGGCTTATGATACTAATAATACTTGTTAACAGCCCATATATAACTTCTCTTCCTTAGTTAACGGATTCTTCTTACTCCTCTTTAAATATGATGTTCTGAGTTACAATGCATTTGCTTTATTCCTTCATTTCCTGTATCTGTTAGGTCCTTTCTATGTGTATGTGTATGTATCTTTGATACTTTAAACAATCTATAAGCATGTTTCCTACCTTAGCAAAAAGATGTTCATAGTATCTTCTTACCAGATTTATTAACAACCACATTGCAGAGAGGGTTGCAAAGAAGAGACCTCCAGCACAAGGCTGAGCTAGCAGTCGTATTACGATCACAAGCGCCCTCTATCGCACGAAACGTGGGGCAACGAGAAATGCTTAGCGAGTAAAGACTTTGTAAAAGACAACTTAATGATCCCACAAGGAATGCCAGAGGAATTATATGGATCATGGATAAAGGATAAGTGCAAGAGTTCATATAAACACATAGTATAAATAAGAGTTCGACACGTTACGGAAGACACAAGATTAGCGACTGTATTGAAATAGAGAAGTTTGCTCCACATCGCTATAACGTTGTTTTTTTTAATTCTAATTGAGCTGATTGTACAACAGGGATACTGACTCACCATCTCCGATGAACAGAAATCACACCCAAATCAGTTGGCCGTACACCTCGTCTTAGCAGTTGCCGAGGTCCCTGCAAAAGTTTCCTCCTGAACCTCTAAATCTGGGTTGCTGGGATGTATAATGAACTCCGCACGGCAATAGTGAATCCCCATTGAATAATCAGATCCCTCAGGCCGGGTCCTCTCCGATATAGAGGAGAGGACAATTATGTAAGGGAGCTAAGCTCCCTGTGGGGCGATGGCCCGGGGGAGGCTTGGGCCCCCTGTCATCCATCATCCCCAGGCCGGGGGGCTGGGTTGCTGCACTTCGGACATCCCAGCCCGGGTCCACTCTGTCACTTTCGTGGTAATCGGGGTGGGCCTGCCCTCAGACCCTGGAATCCTCCGGTGGTTCCGGGCTGGGCCCAGCTGCTCCCTCCGCGAGGCCCCACTCTCGGCCGGGGAGGCACCGGCTCTCCTCGCTGTCTCAGGTGATCTACGTGCTCCTCCCATGTGACGTCGCTGACCGGAGCTGCCTGAGCCCTGCCCTGCCTAGCTCGGGCTTCCGAGAGGGTGAGGCTGATTTCTTTAGGTCCCTGGAGTGGTTGTGCAACTCTCTCCTGTCCCCAGGTACGATGCGACTGGTCTGATGACAGGGGGAACCTGCTTGGCCGCGGCACGTAGTGGACCGATAATTTCGCCCGGGGCACCGTACTCACGGGCCGGGCTGTCTCTTCGGGGAGTGGCTGACCCGGGTCTGACTCTAGTTCTTGAGGTGGAGCCTGATCATCTTCCCCGGCTGGTGCCTCCCCTGCTTGGCTCCCCTCATCCTGTGAGTTATCCTGTTCGCCCGCTGCCTCGTCTGCATCGGAATCTCCCTGAGAGTAGTACTGGCTTTGCCTGGGAATTGGTTGGTCGTCTCCTGAATCGGATGCACTCCGATCCTGGCTGGGAAGGGGTTGCCATGTCTCGAACCCGAGCACACTCCGGTCGTTTTGGGCGTCTTGAGAGTTATCGCCATTGTCTGTTTGGACTGGTGGGGGAATTGCGAAGTCAATATCGCCATCCTGATCCGTGAGATCGAAGGTATCCCCTGTCGGAGTTGACGGAGGGGAAGCTGGCAAGGCTCCGGCATCTCCTGCCCGCAACTGGTTAGGGGCAGCGAACCCTGATGCTGCAGGGGGTGCTGTTAAGGGCCTCTGGGATGCGAGGTGTTGTGCTTCTTCTGAATACTCGCTATCGGCTACCTGTAATAATTCCCCAGGGTTTGCTGATGCTTGTCGTGGTGGTGGGGATGTTGAATGCTCGCCAAACCCTTCATTCTCCGGGCCCTGTGCTAAGTCTACTTGGGTTACCTCCGGTGGTTCAGGGGCGGGGTCTGCTGTGGAGGCTAGGTACTGAGAGCCTTGCATATCGAACTCGTCTCCTTGCTCAGAGGGGGCAACCATTGCTTCTCTCGGGATGTCTGGGTCTACCTCGAGCTCAGCCCCTTGAGGCTCTACATCTCCCTGCCAAGACTGGATGTACCCTCTGCTCACCCCTTCTTCGGTAAACCATAGATCAGGGGGAAAGGTTCCGGCTCGAGCTTCCAAGGTGATGGCTACT
>JAIRWL010000026.1 GCA_031268935.1 Holosporales bacterium
TTTTTAAATAAAGTCAATGCAAATGAATTGTTAAGTCTATTCAATCACCCCGGCAATTAAATTGTTGCAATTTACACTATCTTAACACTTTTCGTACCCTGCCCCTAGGTGATGGACAAATCACGATGCGTTGCCAGCTAGACTACTCCTTCCACCCCCGATTGTAGTGAAGTAGCCAATTTCATTTGGAAGTGGAATGAGAAGATAAATCGGCTAAGAGCAGAACGTTTAACTAAGCCCGTAATTTTTTTCTCCCCAGCATTACAGTTTCTTGAAAATAGATCTTGCACTTATTAGTAAGTTATATTATAATCCGTTCTCAAGTTCTTGGTCGTTACTCAGGAACTCAGCTTTCTTTTAATATTTACAGGAGATTCAAACCATGCCCATACACATATCATCTCTCAAAAAATTATTAGTAGTCCTAGGCCTACTAGTCACTGCTCCAGCCAATAGTATGATGCAAGCCCCACATCCGAGAAGTCTCCCACCTGGAGATCCAGTAGCACTCGACTTATTGGGCATGACGGAACTCGACTTATTGGGCATGACTGAACGCAAACTCACAGATCTTAGGGATCAACAAGCTCGGTCCAGACTCACCTTCGAAACATATGGAGCAGGCCTTCCGGTCAAAACCCAACGGGTACTGGAGCACATATACTCGTCAACCCGTCCTCCTACGCTAGATATTGACCTAGTAGCCAAAGTTTTCGGTGTCTACCAGGATTCATCAGAGGAAGAACTTTGTATTAAAAATCCAGCAACGCGGAAGGTAGCTATGCAAGTGCTACAAGCAGCAAAACTCCCGAGTACATGCCTTATATTAGTCATCCAGGAAATCATGAAGCAAAACCAAGTCAAACCAGGATTCAAACCAGACTGGGAAAAATACTCAGAAATACTACCTAATCGTCACATGACACTGCAGGAGAAATTCGACATCTTAGCTCAGATAGAACAAGTACAATACTGTAAAACCCAAGAGACCCTCGCCCTCCAAAGCAGTCCAGAGTAGGGGGGTAAGCTCAGTTCAGTCAGAGCCCTCCCGAAACAACCGCCCCCCTGCCGAGTCAGGAGCACCATAGATAGCCAAGAGGTCATGGGCCCCAGCAAAATAGCCAATGGATACCCAAGCCCATCACAATTCCTTACAAGAATTGTTCTGATCAGGTAATGACCTTGCGTTTTCCGGAGTGATCTGGAGCCGATATAATGCCGCTCGATTCAAGTTCTTCAACGATTCGGGCGGCTCTATTATATCCGATTTGTAATTTTCTCTGAATATAGCTAATCGATACCTTCTTCTCATTAAGCACGATTTCCATCGCCTTTTGATACAACTCATCTTCCTGATTGGACTTATTATCTCCAGTCTTTGAGTCTTCCTGAATTTGGCTACTTATTATATCGACGTAATTGGGTTCGCACTGCCCCTTGATGTAAGATACTATCCTCTCTACTTCGATATCCTTGACGAATGGCCCATGAATACGGCGTATGCGGCCAGCTCCAGACATATAAAGCATATCTCCTTGCCCAAGTAATTGTTCCGCCCCCTGCTCACCCAAGATCGTTCTGCTGTCAATTTTTGATGTTACCTGGAAACTAATTCTGGTCGGGAAATTGGCTTTAATGGTACCCGTAATGACATCGACCGATGGCCTTTGTGTTGCCATTATAAGATGAATTCCAGCCGCACGAGCCATCTGAGCCAATCTTTGAATGGCGGCCTCAACTTCTTTTCCCGCCACCAACATCAGGTCTGCCATTTCATCGACGATCACGACAATATACGGCATCGACTCAAAATCCAGCTGTTGAGTTTCAAAAATTGGCCGCCCCGTCTCCTGATCGAATCCGATCTGAACCTTTCTGACGAGCATATCTCCCTTTTCTCTGGACTCTCGGAGTTTTTTATTAAATCCATCTATATTTCTAACCCCGAGTTTTGACATTCTCCGATAACGACCTTCCATTTCGGCTACCGCCCATTTTAAAGCAAAAATGGCTTTTTTGGAGTCAGTCACGACAGGAGTGAGAAGGTGCGGAATCTCATCGTAGACCGATAATTCGAGCATCTTCGGATCTATCATGATCAATTTACAATCAGATGGAGCAAATTTACAAAGAATTGATAAGATCATGGCGTTAATCGAAACAGACTTCCCAGAACCGGTAGTCCCAGCAACGAGAAGATGCGGCATCTTGGCCAAATCGGACATAATCGGATTCCCGCTAATATCCTTTCCGAGAATGAGGGGGATGCCCGTCGTGAACTTCTGAAAGGCTTCGGATGATAGTAATTCCTTGAGATAGACGGTTTGTCTCCGGCTATTTGGTAGCTCTATCCCGATCGCATTTTGCCCAGGAATGGTCGAAATTCTGGCCGATAAGGCACTCATGGATCGTGCGATGTCATCACTCAAACTAATAACCCGCGAGGTCTTAATGCCTGGGCTCGGTCTGAATTCGAACATGGTCACAACCGGCCCCTGACGAACATTTAAGATTTCTCCCTTAACTCCGAATTCTTCGAGCACATTACGCAAATCCGTGGAAAGATTCTCGGTTTTAAAATCATTTTGCTGAGTTTCGCTTTGCGAATGTTTGTCGAGAAGATCAGAGGTCGGGAGAATGTAATTGCCGCCTCCGGCAATGAGTTCGGCCAAATCATCAAATCGCTGCTCATCTTCCATTTCTTCGGATACCTGCGGACTCATCTCCTGATCCATCGCCGAAGTGGATTCGTCTCGAGCCGTTAAATTAACGCTACCTCTCTCGTGATTTTCCCATATCCCATCATCCGCATCTGATTCATTTTTCATGAACCGATTGACCTTGCTGGTCAATTTATAGAAAATAGCGCAAATTCTCTCTGATATAGAGCTAAACTTAAGGAACATTACCTTTTTGGCGATAAGAAGCCAAACGATTAACATGCCGAAAAAAGTCCATTTATAGAACACGGCTTGCTTGAGAAGATCGATGAAGATTAATTTACAAAGTGAATAACCTAAAAACCCGCCTGCATAGTAATCTATTCCTAACTTCCGTAGCAGTATTTCGCAGGTCGCATGGGTCGAGGCGATATTAAATACGGTACATCCAAGGATGACAAAAACTCCAAAGATTAATGCTTTATGTCTTAATTCGGAAATCTTTCCCGCAATGAATAAACAGCTCCAAATAAAAACTGTAATGGTTAAAGGGTAAGAAAATAATCCGAAAACCTGAGTAAGAACATCGCCGATACAAGCCCCGACTTGGATCAGGAGACGCCCACCCTCATAATCACATGAGGAAGTAAAAGTAAACACACAATCTACGTTTGGATTAAAAATACATAATGAGAAGGAGCAAATCACCGACAAAATCAAAAGGAATAACCCAAAAAAGATATTGCTCAAAGATCTAGAACCATTCTGTCTACCACTCATCAATCCACGACTAACCATAATTCAAAAAAAATTCAGATGGCGAGAAATTCAACAAAAATATTAGGAAGCGTACCACATCTGCAAAACGACGACTAGGGACAAAGTAGATACTCAGATATTGGGTATTGGGATCGTTTCTATCAAGTGAATTACCGAAGATAAATTGGCTCCATGTAGTGCGTGAGTTAAACTGGTTCCGGTTATCGGAACAAAACTGTTTTCTGTAGTATGTGGGTTACGCACCTGGAATGAAACCGCAGGATTATGGGGGTTGATGACTCGAATAGAGTAATCGTTTTCCATATCTATGTCTATTACGGCATCACCGAAGGAAGCCCTCAGATCGGGGCCTGCTTTATGTGAACCTGAAAATAGGTGAACTGCCACTATTTTACTGGTTTTTGTTGAAACTAGCATTTTCGGATGTCACAATGGATTTAGCAAGCGCCAATAACTCACCCGCAGCCCCTCGTGGATTCTGTTCTCATATTGTCAGATAGTTGCTACGACCATTGCAGACAAGTATTTTTGGAAGAAACAAAAATCCTTAAGGATTTACTTGGAAGCGAATTCGTAACGTCCAATCATATTGGCTCTACATCAGTTAAAAATTTACTGTCCAAGCCTAATACAGACATTGCTCTAGAAGTTAGAAATCTAGACGACATCGTCGTGAAGATAGAAAATGCTGGCTACACTTATAAGGGTGAATTAAACATTCCGTTTCGTCACTTCTTTAGCAAAAATACCGATGATCGACACATCAATCTGCACGTCACTGAAGAGGGCAATCCAGAAGTTATTGGTTTTTTGCTTTTTAGAAATTATATTGAAGACCATAAAGAAGCAATGGATAAATATATCGAGTTAAAAAAATCTATAGCAAAAAATAATGCTCCAAAAAAAGGGCAGTTACTAGGTGATTATACCTTGGCTAAAGATGATTTTATAAGGAAGATTTTGAAAAAGGCTGGGTTCGAAGGATTATGTATGAGATATGTAACTCATTACAATGAAAGAAAATATGCGGATAAATACAAATCAGTTTATGAATGTATGGAGCTCGTTTTTTACAAAGGGCCACAAATAATCGGATATTGTGGCATCAATCAAAATTTAGATATCGAAATTTTCGAGATAGAAGAAAAACAATATGAAAATCATTTCAGAGCCAAAATTGAACGATTAATTAATCAAAAAAAAAGAACAAAACTCACAACAAGAATAGTACATAATATTGACTATCTAAATATAGTATGTTTCGCTCGCGTATGAGTTCTCGGGCCAAGAATGACGGTCAGTCACTATGTTACTGGTTTTTGTTGAAACTAAAATTTTCGTATGGCACAATGGCTTTAGCAAGCGCCCATAGCTCAATTGGATAGAGCGTCAGACTACGGATCTGGAGGCTGAGAGTTCGAGTCTTTCTGGGCGCACCAGAGTTTTTTAACTTGGTCGGATTCGGGTATGAGCATTGTCGAACGAAGCGTCATCTACTTTCTCTTGATTGCACAGCTAATAGGAAATTCAGGATTGGTGCAAGGACAACAGGCCTTTGATGCTCAGCCTGGCTCTAAGCCCCAATGGCAACCTGATGGTTATGGGTCACCGCCGCCTCAATATCCGCCTCAGACCGGACCACAGCCTGGATCGCAGCCCCAATGGCAACCTGGTTATGGGTCACCGCCGCCTGGGTATCAGCAACAAGGGCCACCAAATGAGACACAGTCCCTGAATAATGCGGGCCCTTCTTCGATGTGGGGATCAGGTCCGGGTGGACCCCAAACACCGGCCAAACCGAACCGATTTGCCACTCCATATCCTCGATCTGGACAACCCTTTAATATGTCCATTTTCGTTAAGAAGGGTGAGAAACTTATCAAAAAAGAAATCGATAAAGGAACTTTAAAAAAGGCGCTGCTTATATTCGTTGGGGAGTGGTGTCCTCATTGTGAGGCTTTTTTGCAGTCGTTTAAGGAAAGTGTTAGGATTCTGGCGCTTTATGGAGTGCATATTGTGTTTGTGTATGTCCCTCAGCCCCCAGTCTTGCAAAATTGGCGAGATCCTACCCTAACAGAGTATAAGTCCGCCGAGGAGAAGTTGGCCGGTTGGGGAATTGATGTCAATCAACCCAAGGTATCCTTGACCATGCTTGGCAGTAGTCCCGATCTCAGGAGAGCGGAGGTGAATTCTCTCCCGGTCGCCATCGCCGTCAAAGATGGAAAGGAAGTGTTCCGAGGAGAGGGTAGTTCGCTGGTCCAAACTCTCGATATGAGGGCTTTGCCTACCCTGGTGGATTTCGCATCAATCTTGAATGATGACGCTGCACAAACACCTGATGAAGCCGACAAGGGCTCCGAATCTTCCGATGAAAAGGGAAGCAAGGGTAAGAGAAAGAAGGGTGATAAAGGCCGAAGGAGAAATGATTATAAAAAGGGGAGAGCTAGTGCATTCGGGAGCACGAGCGTGAACCGAGAAGCAGCGAGTCATGCTACCAAACTTTTGAACGAAGGAAGGTCGTTTTATACACGCGGGACTCCAAGTGAGTCTCATCGGAGTGATTCTCAGCGGACGGGATGTTCATGTCGATTGTAGTAGTTGGCATCGGCTTACGCATATATCGAAGCGGGAGATTGACGGGATATGCCACGGGATCTATCGCCGGTTGCGACTAATGTTTTCCTCTGATAATGAATTCCGCTAATTCTTTTGTAAATGCGTAGCAGACGAGATGATCGGAGATTAATTACAAGACGAGCTTTTATTTTTGCAGGTGTAAAGGCGGCTCTCGGAGTCGTCGTAGGGGCGAGATTGTTTTATCTACAGGTCTTGCAATTTGCTCACTATAAGCTATTATCTGATAAGAACAGATTGGTAGCGAAAAGAATATTGCCTCCACGAGGCAGAATCTTGGATGTAAACGCCAGATTGCTCGCTAGTAATAAGTTTACTTACTCCGCTATACTTGATTTGCTAGAGATTTCGGAAAAAGACAGAGCAAAAGTAACCGATCTTATTATAAAAGAAAAGCAATTATGCAGCAAAACGATCGCAGAATTACAGAACATACCTAAGACAATCAACAGAGATAACAGATTAGTTTTGTTGCAAGAGGATCTGAATTGGGATGATTTGGCTGGATATTACGTAAAATCGTCATCGATTCCTGGGATTATTATCGAAAAGTTTCAGTCTAGAGAATATCTGTATGCCGAGGAATTATCGCATGTAATCGGATACATCGGAGCACCTACGAAAGAAGATGTCGAAAGGACCGAAAATATCGCCCTATCTTTGCCGATGGCTAAAATCGGGAAAATGGGCGTCGAAAAACAATATGACGAAGAATTATTCGGAAAAATGGGCGTCCAACACGTTGAGGTCAATTCTAGAAGGCAATTCGTGAGATGCGTAAGTAATTCCGAAAGCATTCCAGGAGCCGATATTCATCTCACCATTAATATAGATTTGCAAATGGAAATATATAAAATCTTATCTCAACACGGCGGAGGTTCATGTGTCGTAATGAATGTCAACTCCGGGGCGATTTTGGCGTTTGTGTCGTATCCTGGCTATGATACGAATATTTTCACGAAGAGAGTTGATCCGAGCGTTCTCAGGGAACTTTATGAAAATCCTTACAAGCCGGCTATTAACAAGGTCATTAGCGGACTTTATTCTCCAGGATCGGCATTCAAGATGATCACGGGCCTTGCGGGGCTAGACGCAGGAGTTATAACAGAACATACGAGATTTGGATGCTCTGGAGTGCATGAACTTGGTTCTCATAAATTTCACTGCTGGCGCTGGAAATATGGAGGACACGGCTCGATTAACCTAAGACGGGCAATATCCGAATCATGTGATATATACTTCTATAATGTCGCCGAAAGGGTTGGGGCAGATAAAATTGCTCGAACCGCGAATGATTTTGGCCTTGGCGATCTAACGGGAATAGATTTGCACGGAGAAAAATCTGGCCTTATTCCAACTAAAGATTGGAAAAAAAGAGTAAAGAAACAGGTTTGGACGAAAGGAGATACCTTGAATTTGGCGATAGGACAGGGATTTACTCTAACGACTCCCCTACAATTGGTCAGGATGATCTCTATTATGGTAAATGGTTTGAATCCAGTTACGCCTTACTTAAGAAAGTACCAAGAGATAACGTCTACAGACCGTTTAAAATATAAAAGGGAGCATATCGAGCTCATACTGGACGGAATGTACGACACCGTCAACTCTGGAACTGGGACTGCTCGCAATTCGGCGATAGATGATGAAAATTTTGAGATGGCAGGGAAAACGGGAAGCTCTCAAGTATACCACATCACGGAAAGCCAGCGTAGCATTGGTAAGACGGTATCGGATGATTATTGGCTGAAGGAGCACGCTATATTCGTTGGATATGCACCCGAAGATGAACCAAAATTCGGGATAACGGTATTGATAGAGCACGGAGGTGGAGGAGCTAAGACGGCCGCTCCGATCGCGCGAGAAGTGTTATTGGCCGCTCGTAAATATTGTTAATTTTCGGCAGATTATGTAGATTGGCATCGGCCTGTATTTTCTCTTTTAGATATTTTTTTTCTGAGCGATTGCTTGAATTCGCACCTTGCTGCACGGGGTTTGATTTTATGGGCCTAAATCTTTTGTAAAAATTGTCGGAGTGAGATTGCAAACGCTGATCGTTGGAGGTATACTATGATTCAAGTGGTTGTGCTCTTTTGATCAGAGAATATTAATGCTCGACTTCCAGTCGTTTGGAATTGAAAATCCCGTTTAATATTTGCGTAAAAAGAACACGATAAGTGGTAGTAGGCCTTAGTGGTCAGTTGTATTTCAAGGAGACGTTCGCAAGATGACGACTGGAAAAGTAAAGTGGTTCAATTTCAGTAAGGGATATGGATTTATTCAGCCAGATGACGGAGGGGATGACATTTTTGTTCACATTAGCGCACTCGAAAAATCGGGGATAAATGTCCTTAATGAAGGACAGAGCGTCGGTTACGAGACAATGTCAAGAAATGGAAAGATTTCGGCTGTAAATTTGCAGTTGCAAGACTGAAGATAACGAAGAGATTCAAATCCAAGAAAAAAAAGAACATCTCGGTGGAAGAATTCCGTCGGGGTGTTCTTTTTGGAAAAATAAGGTCGATTAGGCCAGTTTATAATTTCGGTCTTAGAAAATATTGAAGCCTGATTTGTATCTCTGAATTCTACAAAAAAATATAACAAATCATCGAGATGCAATAAGCCTCCATCTATTCTCTCACATAAAAAGAGATGCGGCCAATAGTTTTTAATTATTAGTTAAATATTAATAAATTAAAGCTACCATTATGTCCATAGAAGGGTACTTGTATTCAAGCGACGCACAGCAAGAAGACAGTTGGGGACTTAGAAAGATATGAGAAATTCACTCAGATCAATCATAATGGCGATTATATGGATCAACTCCGGTCTGCCAGCCAAGGCAACGGATGACAACGACGCTCCTCGATCGAACGCAGCGAACGTAATCGAGCAAACTTTCGGGAGGATATTATCGAAAGCAGGACAGATGGAGCTTCCGCATGAACAAGGCGGATCCCCGGGACTTCGAGGAAATGTAAAGGGAACCCACAGCACCATAACCAGGATGGTGTATGGTACCGTAATTGGAGCTAGCGCAGGAGGCGCATTAGGATTGGGCTACAACCAAGTCGTGAGAGTCATTAGGCACCCCGAATGGCAAACCGATCAACCGATAGGATCAAGGGTAATAGTTGGGATAAGTTTAGGGAGTGCTCTGGGAGCCATCCTAGCTTTCCTTACCGCCTCTCTATCTCCCCTCCAAACCGCCGCCAACCTTGCAGGAATGGTCAAACTCGTTGAAGAGGGCCGATCGTAACTTCCTACTAGCCGCCCCATCAACTATTTGATGTAATTACGTTACCCTCCGCTAGAAAAATTCTAAGCAATTAGACTCGATGTAGCTAATGCTAGATTTTTACCATAGTTCTAACCTCGGACTGTGGTTTGCCCTGGCCCGTGAACTTACTAGAAATTATTAGATATGATTTTAATTTTGATGAGATTCCTTATAAAATTTGCCCCCACCTAATGATTGATTCATTTTATTATTCAGATCGGAATTTGCTTTTGTTTTTGAGATTGTACTGATATCGAGTAGACTCTCGTACAAAATGCTATCGAGCACAAATGCAATAAAAATAATGCCGAATTGGTTGCTGAATAAGGGAGTCGGATATGGGATTTTTTGGGCACTGCTCATGAATTCCGTGAGTGCCTTAAATGATGTGCTCGCAAAATTTTTAGGTCAGGATTTACATTTCGTTGAAGTTGCTTTCTTTCGATTCTTTTTTTCGACCCTAACAGTCTTCGTTGCCTTGATTTGGCGCTATCAAAGGTCGAGGCTACATCAAAAAGCACCCAGCAATATATGTAAGATTTTTCAGACGAAATATCACGGAGAGCATGCAATTCGAGGAGCCATGGGGGCGATCGCAATTGGGCTCTGTTGTTTTAGCGTGAATAAATTACCTCTCGCCGATAATTCTACAATTTTATTTGCAGATACTTTATTTATGTTGCCTTTATCTGCGATTTTCTTGAAAGAACAAATAGGAATAAGGTGTTGGCTAGCGACGATAGCCGGAATGGTCGGCATCACCATTATGTACCGACCGACCGCCGACCATCTGAATTTGTACGCAATTGTGCCTACGGTAGCCGCCCTTCTTTTTGCTATCATGAATATTATGATTAAAAAGATGATTGAGAAACAGGAAGATCATTTGAAAATGCTTTTCTATTTCGGATTATATACCACAATCCTCAGTAGTCTTTTTGTGCCATTTTATTGGTCGATCCCAAACCAGAAAGACTTGTACCTACTACTTGCGCTCGGCATTGGATCAAACTTGATACAATTTTTCCTGTTTATGGCTTACCGTGCTACTCGCGCTTCAGTCATATCTACTATCCGGTATTCTGAATTGCCGATAGAAATCATTCTCGGATACGCATTTTTTGCTCAGATTCCAGATTCTAATGGAATCATCGGGGCGATGATAATAATCGCGACGACATATATGATGTCTCACAGGGAAAAGTCTCCAGATAATTCATTGTCTTGAATCGCTCAAAATATAATACAATTCTCTAAGTATTCATTGCATTAAAGAAATCTTCATTCATTTTTGTGTGCTTTAGTTTTTCCATTAAAAATTCCATGGCTTCGATCGTCCCCATCGGGTTCAGGATTCTCCTCAAAATCCACATCTTTGATAAAATCGCCTTGTCGTTGACAAGCAGTTCTTCCTTTCGAGTTCCCGATCTATTGATGTCAATCGCTGGAAATACTCTTTTATCAGATAACTTTCTATCGAGAATAATTTCTGAATTTCCAGTACCTTTGAATTCCTCGAAGATCACATCATCCATTCGCGAGCCCGTCTCGACCAGAGCCGTTGCGATAATCGTGAGTGACCCTCCTTCCTCGATATTTCTTGCCGCTCCAAAGAAACGTTTCGGTCGCTGCAAAGCATTTGAATCGACCCCACCGGTCAAAACTTTCCCGGAAGATGGGACGATGGCATTATAAGCTCTCGCAAGGCGCGTTATCGAATCCAGCAAAATGACGACATCCCGTTTGTGCTCAACAAGCCTTTTTGCTTTCTCGATGGCCATCTCAGTAACCTGAACATGACGAGTAGCCGGCTCATCGAAGGTGGAACTAACGACCTCTCCCTTTACAGATCGTTGCATATCCGTAACCTCTTCCGGTCTTTCATCGATTAGCAGGACAATGAGATAAACATCTTCATACTTCGCGGTGATAGATTGAGCGATCGTCTGCAGCATGACCGTTTTCCCCGTTCTAGGAGGAGCTACGATTAAAGCTCTCTGCCCCTTCCCGATCGGCGCAACCAAATCGATTACTCTCTGCGTTAATCCATCGGTACTCTTAACAGGATTTTCGAGTTCGAGACAGAGCATCTGATCCGGATACAGCGGAGTTAAATTATCAAAATTTGTTCTTCTTCTAATATTTTCTATATCGTCGAAATTAACCTTAGTAATTTTCGCGACCGAGAAATAGCGCTCCGATTCTTTAGGAGCCTTGATCTGACATTCTATCGTATCTCCAGTTTTGAGACCAAGTTTTTTGATGAAAGTTGGGGCCACGTAAACATCGTCGGGTCCCGGAAGGTAATTGGATTCCGGAGATCGAAGAAATCCGAACCCATCCTGTAAAACCTCTAAGACTCCCACGCTCCAAATCGGCACATCTGCCTCTGAGAGCTTCTTCAGTATGGAAAACACGAGATCCTGCTTCCTTAGAATATGAGAATTCTCGATGCTGTGCTCTGTTGCGCACTCCAACAGATCTACCAAAGATTTACTTTTTAATTCTTGAAGATTCATAACACCTTTTCATTTTTTTAAATGACCATAAGATAATGGCGAGTAAAAGCCACGAGCCCGTAAACCAACATTCTCGGAGAAACATGTTGACTCCAGAGAGTAGTCCGCAGTACAACTAATGTACAGAGTTTTTCGTGAAAAAGGAAATCATTTTTTGGTGCACCATGAAGAAAAACATCCATCCAGATTATCATGAGATAACAGTAGTCCTGACGAATGGGGAGAAAATTCAGACCAAATCGGTCTATGGTAAGGTCGGAGACTCCATCAATCTTGACATCGATCCGCTGACTCATCCGGCCTGGACGGGCGGAGGCCAGAAGTTGATCGATACGGCTGGGCAGCTCAGTAAATTTAGTAAAAAATATGGTGCTGATTTTAATGGAAACGGATAGAGCGTTAATTACCCACGGCTCCGCTTTGGTAATTTGATTGGCAAATGAGAATATGGCTAGTTTGTTGTTATCCTGCGTGTAGTCGTCCGCATCAAAATTGAACCATAAAAATTGGAACCGTACTATAAAAGTGGAACCGTAATTGGGCCATATTTAATTCATATATAATCATTGACCACAATCCTTAATTGTGATATCCTCCCTTCTCGGACTTAGTTAGAGCATGACTGGGCCAGGTTTGTGGCCCTTGGTTTTGAGATTACTTAACGGACCTAATACTACCATGGAAACGATACCAATGACCCTAAAGGGGTTTGAGAAGTTACAGGATGAATTGCGTCGATTGAAAAATGTAGAGCGGCCACAAATCGTCGAGGCCATAGCCTCTGCTCGGGCCTTGGGAGATTTATCCGAGAACGCCGAATACCACGCCGCAAAGGATAAGCAAGGTTTGGTCGAGGCCAGAATCGCTTTACTCGAGGACAAATTGAGTAAAGCCTCCGTCGTCGATGTTTCGAAAATTGTTGCCGATACAATAAAATTCGGTGCGACCATCGATATCGAGGATCACGATAGCGGAGCCATTACGAAATTTCAAATCGTTGGCAGCGATGAAGCTAACATCAAGACCGGTTTTTTGCCTATAACATCCCCAATCGCGAGGGCTCTCATTGGAAAACGAGAGGGAGACGATATTGAAGTATCGACTCCGAGCGGAACGAAAGGATATACTGTCATTAGATTGGATTACGTTTAACAGTGAGCTAACCCTTGAGGCTAATCGATCGGTGTTCGCAGTTTTTCCTGTGTGCAAAAAATAAGGATGATCATGCGACCATTATGTGGATATGCTACATGCATCTCTTCTGGGGTATCGCGACCTCGATGGTTTTCTCTCTTCTTCCAATTTTTATTGTTTGCGAATTAAAAGGAACTCCGAAGTCTTTTGGATTACTCGAAGGAACGGTCACTTTTCTGTCATTCATGGCCAAGCTTTGCGCCGGTTTTTTGATGGATGTTTTCAAAAGAAAAAAACCAATGCTTCTTACTGGAGCCGCCCTCACCGTTTTAAGCAAATTGTTTTTAGCTCTTTCATTCAATGTTGCTTGCGTATTTATCGCTAAATCTATTGATCGATTTGCGAAAGGACTGCGACACGCCCCGAGCGATGCAATTTTTGCAGAAATCGCCTCAAAACAAGGATTTGCTTATTCTTTTAGATATACGATGATTGTGCTCGGAGCGTTCGGCGGATCCATTTTGACCTCGCTTATAGTTTTCAGTTTTGGCCAAAATTTTAGATTGATCTTTGCGGTTGCAGTTATTCCTACCGTCATCGCTCTTTTCATTTTAAAAACGAAAGTTAAATATAAAGATAGTGAAGCCACTAAGCTTCGAGAGAAATACAATTGGAATATTAAAGATATCAAGGAAATGCCAGCAATTTATTGGCGCTTTATAATTGCTATTACATTCCTGATGTTCAATAGATTCAGCGAAGGATTTATCACTCTTATGGCGAAGGAAGTTCTTCCAGATTCTGTGGCAAAGTTCCCCCTATTTATGGGGGGCTATGAGGTGTGCGCAATGATTACGGCCCTCCTGATCGGAAGAATCGCCGATAAAATTGATAAAACAAAATTATTAATCTACGGTATATGCATTATCTTTAGCGCAGACCTGTTTGGCATATTTTCCAATAATTTTTATACGGTTGTGGCGGTCTATCTTTTATCCGGAATCCATATGGGGGCATCTCAGGGCTTATTGGCATCGATTATTGCTAAATGTGCTCCAAAACATCTCATCGGTACCGCTTTTGCATTGTTTTATGGAATCGAAGGGATAGCTCTGTTTGGATCGAATTTTTTAGCTGGTATTTCCTCCAATCTTGCGACTATATTCTCGCTAAAACCTACGGCCGGGCCATTCATGGTTGGAGCTTTGGCGAGTTTCATTGCAATCCTATGTCTGGGGCGGATAATGCAGACCGAGAAGCATGACTAATCGTCATGTTTCCGGATTTGTTAAAAAATTCAATGTGTCAGTACGGGTGCTGAATTTCTGAAATTTTATTTTTTTTTGCCTCAAATTCAATTTTCCTTCCATTTTCGATTTTTCCTGTTAAGCAATGCTGGTTAATATGAAAAGGGATATTTTTTTAATGGGTTGAGCTATAATATTGTCTTAGAGTGCGGGAGATGGTATTCATCGTTTGTTGAAATTGTTCGGAGACTTGTATGCTCAGATCATTGCATTTTCTGCTACCCTCGGCGTCTATCTTTATCTGTCCTTAGCACTTCTTTGTCTCTTAGCGACTCTCGGATACTGTCTCTTCGTGGTCCTTAAAAAAAATAAACTCCTCAATTATTATGTTAACGTAATTCGCACAGTATCGAGGTCGATTTCTGATCATTTAGATATAATTGCCATGAATGATAATAACGATATTATCTATACAACACGGCCTGATTTATTCGCAACTAAACAAGAGTTTTCAAGAGTTATGGCCGAAAAGGTTGTCTCGGTCCAGGAATTACAAACCTTTTTTAGTATGCTCGATTCTAAAAAATCGTATGGAACCCTACTCAGTGGATCTGGAACAGGACTACAGAATCAATTCAAAAAATGGATTATTTCATGTTCATGCGTCGAAAAAAAGGAATCGATGATAAGGGAAGACGTTTCCGTTATTACAATTTCCGATGTATCGAAATATATGGATCAGGCGGACAAAAGCATTCGCAATTATGAAAAATTGGAAAAATTCTTGGATAACTTTCCGCTCGGACTTTTTTATATTAACAACAATGGTATAATCGTAGGCGCTAATACGACTTTTGCAAATTTAGTAAACATCAGTCGCGATCGCTTAATCGGTTGCGCGATTCAGGATTTTACCGATGGATTTAAGATTGGAGCAATTTTACAAAAGAGTAATAGTATCGTCCAGTTTAAACCCAGATATACTCAGAAATTTGATGCTATTTTGATTAAATCGGAGCTTCTGACATCGGCTTTTGTACAGCCATGGGTAGTCTTTAAAGTAGAAAAACAGACGGCAACCGTAAAGGAAAATGGCTTCTTAGATCAGGAGGCATTTATATTTGCTCCGGTTCCGTCGATCGTAGCCATGACTTCAGGAGAAATTAAGGCAATTAATCCAGCATTTGCGACCATGATTCAAGATAAAGTAATTCTTGAAAAAAAAGAAATATTGAAGCTTGGAAAAAATATCTTAGATTTCGTTCATGATTCGACTCGAGAAGAAGATGTAATCGGTCACCTTCAACGTGTATTCGCTTCCGTCGATAACCCAGAACCTCTGGAAATAAAATTTACCAGCAATACTGTCACGATGGCGTATATGAGCAGGATAGGTAAGAGCCGTGATAAATCGGATACCAATAATCTTTTGCTGATTCAATTTCTTGATATTTCGAGTCAGAAGCTCCTGGAGCAACAATTCATTCAATCTCAAAAAATGCAATCTGTCGGGCAACTAGCGGGTGGTATCGCTCATGATTTCAATAATCTTCTAACGGCTATGATTGGGTTTTGCGACCTCCTTCTACAGCGTTATACCCAGAGTGATCCATCATACGGAGATGTTATTCAGATTCGCCAAAATGCAAAGAGAGCCGCAAAATTGGTGCGTCAATTGCTAGCCTTTTCCAGGCAGCAGACCTTAAGTCCCAAAGTTGTTTCGGTTACCGAAATACTAGCTGAATTATCGTCATTGCTGAAAAGGCTGATAGGAGCCGATATCGAATTCCAGATCACCCATGGAAGGGATATATGGCCAATTAAGGTAGATTATGGCCAATTTGAACAAGTCGTTATAAATCTCTGTGTTAATGCGAGAGATGCATTAAGCAGAAATGGTAAGCTCACCGTAAGAACTAGAAATTATTACGCTGAACACCCGTTTAAGTGTATATATGATACGGGGCATCCGGGAGACTACGTCTTGGTCGAGGTCATCGATACCGGTACCGGAATTGACCCAGATATTATCGAAAATATATTTGAACCGTTTTTTACGAAAAAAAACCCAGAAGGTCGTGCAGGATCTGGAACCGGTCTCGGATTATCGACGGTATATGGGATTGTCAATCAAACGGGTGGATTTATAAGGGTCATAACTGAACTTGGGAAAGGCTCAAATTTTCAGGTATTTATTCCGAGATATGTTGGAAATGAACCAATACACGATGCAAATCAGAAACAAACCGTCAGAGATTTGAGTGGATCCGAAACAATTCTTTTGGTCGAGGATGAAGATGCCGTCAGAACGTTTTCGGCTCGTGCACTTCGAGAAAAGGGATACAAAGTCATCGAGGCAGATTGTGGCGAAGAGGCGATTAAAATAGCCCAAACCGAAACATTTGACTTACTCATCACTGATGTCGTCATGCCAAAAATCGATGGGCCAACCCTCAGTAAAGAATTGAGAAGTAAAACCGAAAATCTACAGACCATTTTCATATCTGGGTATGCCGAAGATACATTCCGTCAAGACCTCGACAAGAATTCGAACATTCATTTCCTGCAGAAACCATTCACTTTGAAGGATTTGGCAAGTAAAGTAAAAGAGGTCATAAAAGGTGCTCGGTAGGATTTTTGAGAATCGAGATGACGGGATAGAGTTTACTGTATATCTCACCCCAGGTTCAAGCAAAGAAGAAATCACCGGAATCGTTCAGGGAGGGCTCAAGATCTCCATTCATGCAAAACCAACTAATAATCAAGCCAACAAGGCCCTCATCGAATTTATTTCCTCGGTCTTCAAGGTTGCGAAATCGAAAATTGCCATCAAGGGCGGACAAAAATCCAGAGTAAAGAAATTATTCATCGGGGCCTTGAGTCTCAGCGATATCCCGAGCGATGTGAGTAAAATTATTGCCAATTTCCAAGGGATCCAAAATATACTACTAAAACCATAAAAAATCTGAAACTTTGACGGAACCTCCACATCGACTTCGATTTTTTTGTTATAATCCACATCGCATAAGGTTTAGTGCTTTTATAGCTCGAGAGTGGATTTCATGGAAAAAAGGGATAACATCACTGCAATCCAAATCGAAGATGAAATGCGGAGGTCGTACCTCGATTATGCAATGAGCGTTATCGTATCTCGTGCTCTTCCGGATGTGCGAGATGGCTTAAAACCCGTTCATAGGCGTATTCTGTACGCAATGAATGAAACTGGGAATCACTACAACAAACCATACAGAAAATCGATGCGCGTGGTTGGAGAGGTGCTCGGAAAGTATCATCCTCATGGAGATGCAGCCGTATATGCGACGATGGTCCGTTTGGCCCAAGATTTCAGTTTAAGAGTCCCATTAGTGGATGGGCAGGGTAACTTCGGATCCATGGACGGAGATTCGGCTGCGGCGGCTCGTTATACCGAAGCTCGAATGTCGGAAATGGCTCATGAGCTAGTAGCCGATATTGATGATGATACCGTCAATTTTAGACCGAATTATGATAATACCGTAGAAGAACCCACGGTTTTGCCAGCCAAATTCCCAAATCTTCTAATTAATGGCGCTGGAGGAATTGCCGTAGGGATGGCAACCTATATTCCGACTCATAACCTTGGTGAAGTTATTGATGCATGTTGCGCAATTATCGATAACCCTGATATTACACCCGATGAATTAATGCAAAATTACATTCCTGGACCAGATTTCCCAACCGGAGGGATTGTTATGGGTAATTCCGGAATCAGATCGGCCTTCAACACCGGCAGAGGGTCAGTCGTTGTGCGCTCGAAAACGAGTATTACCAATTCTGGCGGCAGAGAAGCAATTATCGTTCACGAAATACCATATCAAATCAATAAAGCAAAGTTAGTTGAAAAGATCGCGGAACTCGTGAAAGACAAAACAGTTGAAGGAATCAGTGATATCCGCGATGAATCAAATAAAGATGGGGTAAGGATCGTTATAGAGCTTAAAAAAGATGCAATTGGGGAAGTTATTTTAAATCAACTTTTTAAATTCACGCCGATGCAAACTAGTTTTGGTTACAATATGCTGGCCCTCGTTAAGAATAAACCAGTAAGACTTTCTCTTAAAGGCATAATAGATAACTTTATCGAATTTAGACAAGAAGTAATTGTAAGACGAAGCAAATTTAATCTCAAAAAAGCGAGAGAAAAGGCTCACGTTTTATTAGGGTTTGCTATAGCGATCTCTAATATCGATAAAATTATCGAAATAATTCGTTCGGCGATCGATAGGCAAGAGGCTAGAGAGAAATTGATGGCCGAGATTTTTGATGCGCGGGAAATCCTACCGATGCTAGAGCTTGTTGATGGGAAACAGGAAGATGCCGCATCTTACAGATTAACTGAAGCTCAGACCAACGCAATTCTGGATTTGAGATTACACAAATTGACTGGATTGGAGCGCGATAAAATCCGAAGCGATTTGACCGATGTCGTATCGCAAATTGGTGACTTGCTTGCAATTTTAGGATCGAAAGAAAGAATCATTGAGATTATCAAGAATGAACTTCAAGAAATTAAAAGAAAATTCAATACTCCTAGACTTACGCAAATCGAACAAACTTTCGAAACTTTTGAAGACGAGGACCTTATTCAGAGAGAGGATATGGTCGTAACGTACACACTGGAAGGATATGTCAAGCGAGTCCCACTATCTACCTACAGAGCTCAAAAACGTGGTGGCCGGGGAAGAAACGGAATGAGCATTAAGGATGAGGATACGGTTAAGGAAGTCATTATCGCCAACACTCACGATGAAATTCTATTCTTTTCATCTATTGGAAAAGTTTACAAGATGAAGATCTATAGACTACCGATGGGCCTACCGACGGCTAAAGGTCGTTCTTTGGTTAATCTCTTACCCGTCGAAGAAAACGAAGCCATTTCGACCATATTAGTTGTGAAAAAAGATGAATCTTTAGGATTTAAGACGTTAACTTTCTCGACTTCATTTGGAAACATTCGAAGGAATAAGTTTGAAGATTTTGCGAGCATTCAGGCAAATGGGAAAAGAGCCATCAATCTGGATGAGGGAGAAAAGTTAATCAGTGTCGCCCTCACTGGACCTGAGGATGATATTTTCATCTCTACGAGGAATGGAATATGCAATCGCTTTCCAGTTAACGATGTCAGAATCTTCGTTGGAAGGGCATCGAATGGAGTGCGTGGTATAAGGCTCAAGGATAAAGATGCAGTAATTTCTATGGCTATTCTCGATAAATGGGATGTAGAAAACATAGACGAAAGAGAAATGTACCTGAAAAATTCGGGAGATTTCAGGCGATCTGTTGACAAAATTTCTGGCGCTCTGCTTGAAGATAGAATGACAACCTTAGCCAAGAATGAAAAATTTATATTAACTGTGACTGAAAATGGATTCGGAAAGGTGTCCTCTTTCTATGAATATCGATCGACAAGTCGGGGGACTCAGGGATTTACGAACATAGCAATCAATGAAAAAAACGGAAAGGTTGTTGCTTCGTTTTCTGTGTCTCTCGATACTCATATCATGCTAATCACTAATCTCGGCAGGATAATGCGATGCAGCGTCCGTGATATTAGGATCACTCATCGTGTAGCTCAAGGAGTTATCATCTTGCGCCTAAATGACGGAGAAATTATAACTTCGGTTTCTACTGTTAATGAAACACCGGAAGAAAATGCCGAAATATAACAATAAGCAATGGAAGATTTATATAATAGCCGGAGAACCGTCAGGAGATGCTATCGGGGCGAGTGTTCTGCGAGAATTGAATAAAGAGCATGGCGTCACTATTACTGGCGTTGGCGGTTATCAGATGGCCAAGGAGGGGCTCAAAAGTCTTTTTGATATTAAAAAAATTGCAGTTGGAGGGATTTTTGAGATTATTCCTCACATCTTACGGATAATAAAACTAATAAAACTGACGGCTTGCGACATCGTAAGGCACTCTCCCGATGTCATACTAACCATCGATTCACCTGGATTTTGCTTCCGTGTGATCAAAAAAATTCAAAAATTACGACCCCAAACGAAGACCATTCATCTGGTTGCTCCGAGTGTATGGGCATGGAGACCGAAACGTGCAAAAAAATTATCGAAACTATATGATGAATTATTAACTCTATTCGATTTCGAACCGCAATATTTTCAAAAATACGGACTAAAAACAGAGTGCGTGGGTCACCCACTAGCCGAAGAAATTGTGGGAGAGATTACGGACTCTAAAGATGATGTATTCCTCCTCATTCCGGGAAGTCGAGCTCAGGAAATCAAAACCTTGCTACCAATTTTCCTGAAATTCTCAGATTACTACAATTCAGATGAATCCAAACCGCGAAGGTGCATCATACCGACTTTACCGCATTTGATTCCGCTGATCTCGAAAATGATAGGAATTAGAAATATAGAAATAGTTTCCGAAGATGCTCAGAAAAATGAGCTATATCACAGGGCGAGCCTCGCGATAGCGGCTAGCGGGACCGCGACTCTCCAATTAGCTCTCTCTGGATGTCCAATGATAGTTTGTTATAAATTGAATAATTTTACATACAATATCATTAAAAAGGTTGTAAAGATAAAATATATTTCTCTCGTCAATATCATTTTGGATAAAGAAGTAGTTCCAGAATTGATCCAACACGCCTGTAATGTAGAGATGATTCATCAGGCAGAGAAAGCAATAGATATCGCCAACCAGAGATATAATTTTAAAATACTCAGAGAAAAAATGAAAATAGAAAAGAAAAGCCCGGTTAGTAATATAATCAAAAAAATAATAAATTTAATAATCGAATAAATTTCACATATTAAAACATTTTTTTTAATACAAAAACACCAAAGAAGAGAGTGACGTTAATGCAACACACCAAGATAATTCGAAGGAGTAGATTATTAAAATTTCGATGATTTAGGCGTGAAATAGGTATATACTTAGTGGGGTGAGGAACTGCACTTAGATATTATGAGTGGTAGTGATTAGGTTTTTTGGAGAGGGTAAAAATGAATAAAATTAGTATGTATTCGGTGATCGTATCACTCCTTACTGGGTTTGTAGCCGCCTCAGATGAGGTGAGTACTCCGCCTGAAGGAGAGGCCCCAGTCGTTGCTCCGGGCACAGACCAGGACACAGGGGAGGTGACCTCTGATCCCTCGAGTCCTAAGTCTGATCCCGCGGAGCCTAAGAAGGATACAAGGAAGAAGAAAAAGAAGGGTAAGCTACACCGCAAAGATAAATCATCAAAGATCAAAGGGAGGGGGGATGGTTGTGCCGATGCACTGAACGCTGGAGGACCCACTCCAGAAGACCCGCCTGCGGCACCCGAGCCTGAGTCAGCCGGAGGTTCGTCCGATGCGAAGCAGCCTCCTAGTGACGAGTCTGATTCCTAGTTCGAACCCGCCTTCAGAATTCAACTTAGCGAGCTCTTTGTTGCGTTGTCAGCGGGAGCTCGTATTCGTTTCTTTATTATTAGCGTAATGTTCTCTTGCTCTTCGTCTGAATCGTTGATTACTATGGGATGCTTTTGCAAATAGACTAAGTCTATACTATGTGAGATTAACCAATAATTAATATTTCTAAGATACAATGAAGATCAAATAGAGAGTATCTACAGTTAAGGGATGGAGATTGTAATGAATCTAGCACGGAAGGTATGTATACTATGGGGATTGCTAGCACTATTTGCGACCCAGACTCCTGTAGATTCGGCTACTCCTACGAGTCCCCCGTCTCCGAATCCTTTAGTGGTCCATGCCGGGCCGGGAGCTTCGGGACGAAATGATGCTTTGTCCAAAGCCCTCCAAACTACTGAGATTGCAGTGCATCAGGTACTCGGTATGGCACATGATTTCAGTGAAATTTTGCGAAAACTGGGTATATTGCTTGTGCTACGCTCTGATGGACGAGTTAGCTTGCTCAACAAGCAGGACCTGAAAGAGACAGTGGCTAGTAGCCGCGAGTCCGCGGAGAATTTTTGGAAGCATGTCGCTACCGCCAAGGACTTTGAACGGAGAAAACGATTGATGGCATCTGTTCTCGCGATGTTAGCCCAGCTAGCCGCAGCGCGTAAGTAGCTTCTTTTTCATTAGCTCATGTCTCCCCGTCTCTCTCATCTTATCCGGGCCCCTTATTCGGTGGCGTCTGGAGCCAGCCCTGCCCTGAAGGGAGTCAGGTGCCCCCCTGTTCGTGTCCTATGAACAACCATCCATCCCCTACCCATCTAGACTCACCGCTTGGTTAGCTTCTTTTTTATTAGATCATGACTCCCCGGGTCACTTATCTTTTCCGGGCCCCCAGGCGATGTCCTCTCGATGGCGTCTGGAGCCAGCCCTTCCCCGTTTTGATCAAGGTTAATAAGAGTGAATCTGCTGCTTGTGGCCTCTGAGTTCTCTCACCGAAGTGCCCGATTAAATAATTTAAAGAGATTTTTCTACTATGTTGAGAATTGAGGCCTAGAGACTCTAAGAGCCCAACCCCCTCTTTTCTATTTGTAATTACGGGCGAATACTATTTTTTAGATGCTAATTTATTTGCAAAATTGCATCAAATGTATTTCTTGCCTCTTTGGGGATTCAAGGTATATCTTTTATACATGCTTTTCTGGGTAGTTTGAAATTTCTCTCTTTAGGTCGCGATGAATGTTAAGTGCCCCTATTGTGGCTGCAATTACGAGATAAGATCTGATGTTTTAAAAGATCCGATCGGAAACGATAAATTGGGTTACGGATGGTGGCTTAGGTGTTTTAAATGCCAAAAAAAGTGGTGGCTTAAAAAATCGAATGTTGAAATCGCAATGGAAAAATCGATTAAAGTGGATAGGCGCGATAAGATCGCGAGAATATCTAAATTGTCTGGCAAAAGAGCTAATCAGGCTAAGAAAATTAAAACCGTAAGATTCATTAATTACTTTCTGTTCCTCGCGCTAATAATGGCGGCGATCATAGTTTTTTATCACAGAGACGTTTTTACTGGATATTTAATGGATAGAGCAAAACGTTTATCGAAGAATACTTACAAAGATATTACGATGAATGATGTACAATACAATGTATTACAATCTGCCGATGGGCATGGTTTTAGGGTTTCCGTAACTGGCATTATCAAAAATGAAAATAATTCTATTACAAAATTGCAAGGTGTGAAGATTACTGTATTCGATGGGCAAAATGAAGTAAAGTCATGGAATGCGGCATTACAATGCGGTTATGTAGTACCAAAAGATAGTTTGCATTTCTCGACCGAGGATACGATCGAGAAAATGCCAGACGATATGAGGGTAGAGGTCTCAGTTTTTTGATGCAAATTTGGAATAAATCTTCTGTGTTGGGCTGCATTTCTTTTCTAGGCACAGGATTGATTACCAAAAAAATGCCCGGAACGGTTGGCTCGTTTTTTGCCAGTATTACGCTGTTGTTTATTCCGTCTTGGGCGATTCCATACCTTTTCATCGTTTTGCTAGTGATTGGTTTACTCGGTTGTTCTGCGTTCTTTAAGCAGCAGAAAAAAGAAGGAGGGATCATCGATAGAGATCCTGGCTTTATTGTCATTGATGAGGTATGTGGAATCTATTGCTGCGGTATTTTTCTGATGGCCGTAGAATGTATATCTCCAACCGATTTTGCGATAAGTTTTGCCCTTTTCAGGTTTTTTGACATTTTAAAACCTTGGCCTATAAAGCAAATTGAAGGTTGTTTAAAGAATGGTAAGCCTCTTTTCAGACTGAGTCGCAAAAAAGTGTATAGAGCTCAGAATCGTAATATCGACGACAAATTGGTAGTTATCGGAATTATGATTGATGATATATTGGCAGCAATTTATGCAAGTCTCGTTCATGCCGTATATATTTATCTAATATTACGATGATCTTTTGGAAGAGATTAAAAAATATTCCGAAATTCCCGTTCATAATAGTGTTTTTTATTCAGATTTTTGCTTTGATTTTGCTTTATTCGATGAGTTCTGGGCATTTTTTCCCATGGTGTTTCCGACATGTTTGCAGGATTGGGATTGGAATACTAGCGATGTCATTGACCATTGTCATCAATTCGGATTTCTGGAAAAGACATGCATATTTTCTGTATTCGCTATGTCTTCTAATGTTGATTACCGTTTCGCTTACTGGGAAAATTTCGATGGGAGCGCAGAGATGGCTTGATTTCTACTTTTTCAATTTTCAGCCATCCGAATTGATGAGAATAATATTAATTATTGCTTTGGCGAAATATTTTTCATTTTTTTCGACAGAAAATATTCGGAAAATATCATCTTTAATTGCGCCGATATTACTTATTATGGCTCCGATCTTATTCGTTTTGATACAACCAGATCTTGGGACGGCCATGATTTTCCTTCTGGTAAGCGCATCTATTTTTTTTGTTTGCGGTGTTCAAATTTGGAAATTCGCTGTCGTTATACTGGCTGGAATTGCTACGGCTCCAATTTTATGGAATTTTCTTCATGAATATCAGAAAAACAGAATTTTAATGTTTCTATCTCCAGAGATAGATCCAAATGGAGCAGGATATCACATCATTCAATCTAAAATAGCGCTCGGATCTGGCGGGTTTTGGGGAAAGGGATTGATGAATGGTACACAATGTCAATTAGATTTTTTACCTGAAAAACAGACTGATTTTATGTTTGCTACATTGGGGGAAGAACTTGGATTTATAGGATGTTTATTTCTAATGTTTTTGTATTTTCTGCTGCTAATTTATAATTTTTGCGTATTCTTGAGAGAACGAGGTAAATTCAATCAATTTTTAGTTTTTGGATTAAATGCAATGTTATTTTTTTATATTTTTATTAATGTTGCGATGGTATGCGGGTTACTACCGGTAGTCGGTATTCCCCTTCCGTTTTTCTCATACGGTGGAAGCGCTCTAATTGTTCTGATGATATGCCAAGGATTGATATTCTCGATTGATATCGAGCAGAAATATCTAAGTTCGCGCTTCATTTGAAGAGTGTATTTGATTGTCGGTTCCAGGGAGGTGCATTCTTGATTTTAGGATTGATTATATGAAACAATGCACACTATGGGCAGATTTCCCGTCGTTTGGATTTTATTGGTTTTTGTGTTGTTGTCAACTTGGGTTTCTGATTTGAAGATTTCTCGTGGGTTGTCTGATCATACGGTTGCGTCCTACCTTTCGGATATAAAGTTGCTTCTTAAATTTTTACAATTTTATAGAGAAGAAACCATAACTATCGAAGATGTCGCGGTTATCGATCATAGGGATGTTAGATCGTGGATTCTGTGGCGTCGAAATAAAGGAGATACTCCGAAGAGTATCGTGAGAGGATTGGCTGCCCTTAAATGTTTTTTAAAGTGGTGTATTTGCGATGGCGTTATCAAGCAGAGTGATGTGTTAAAGTTCAAGAATCCGAAAATTCAGAAATCACTCCCAAGGCCAGTTGCGATTGAAGATATTAATGATTTAATGACATCTGTTGAAGACGTAAAAAAGACGGATTGGATTGTAAAACGCGATGAGGCTCTGTTTGTCCTAATATATTCCGTAGGGCTTCGAATCAGTGAAGCAATCAATTTAAAAAGATCTGATTTTACCAATTCTTCTGGTTTTTTGCCGATTTATGGAAAGGGTGGAAAGGCGCGATCTGTTCCACTCATCGATAGAGTTAGCAATATTATCAATACATATCTTGTATCATCCATTTTCAACTCCTCTGAGTATCTGTTTGTCAATCGATTTGGCGATAGGTTGTCGGCCTCCGCCGTACAAAAATTGTTAAAAATTATTAGGAGGAGGCTAGGATTATCCGAAACGGTAACTCCCCATGCCTTAAGGCATAGTTGTGCGACTCATCTCATGGAGAGCTCTGGAGATATTCGAAGCATTCAAGAGCTATTGGGGCACTCTTCGATTTCTTCGACTCAAATCTATACTCATGTGGCGCAGAAATATATTTCAGATATATACGACAAATGTCATCCTTTATCCAATAAATTGCAAAAAAAAGTTGAATAGGATTTAGGTACTGATTGATGACTTTTTTGAGTGATTTAGGATTAAATGTTTTTTTTGAATACGTTTTGCTAAGTACCGATTGACACCAATTTTTCGCCGATGATAGAATGAACCTGGAAGAAGGGGAGGGCGGTTGTCCAGTTCGAAAAAGTACGTTGGTTTTTTTTGTTTTTTGGGGGAGTAGCTCAGTTGGTTAGAGCGCCGGCCTGTCACGCCGGAGGTCGCGGGTTCAAGTCCCGTCTCTCCCGCCACCTCTCTTTTTTTTCTCGGTATTCCAGCTGTTTATGAGTTATGTTTGATTTGTCGGTTATGGATATCGTTATCGATATGGCTCGGAGTTGTCGGAATGGTGAGGTACCGGTCGCCGCGGCTGTTGTCCTCGACGAGACTATTATCTCCGCCGCCACGAATGAGGTTGAGACATCAGATATTCCATGGCATCACGCAGAGTTTTTGGCCGTCGAGGGCGCTCTGAAAAAATTGGGGTCGAGATACCTGGAGATGGCTAGTTTATATGTGACTCTGGAACCATGCGCTTTTTGCGCGGCTGTTTTGGAGAAGGTAAGAATAAAAAATATCTATTTTGGTGCTTATGATCCAAAATTTGGGGCAATTTGTCATAATATAAGGTTATTTGAACATTCTTTTATAAGACCCAATGTTGTTGGTGGCATTCGAGAAGAGCTATGTTCTAATATATTGAAAGAGTTTTTTAAAATGCTACGAATTAAAGAAGATTTGTAATGTGTTTGAAGACGCGATTAAATAAAGCGATAGCGATGCTTGGGGTGTGCTCGAGGCGAGAGGCTGATAGGTTGATATCCTCGGGTGAGGTCGGGGTCAATGGCGGGGTGATCGAAGAGCTGGGAAGTGGTGTCGTCGAGGGAGATGTAATTTCAATTCGGGGATCGAGCCATATCTTCCGAGGGGCGGAAATTGTTCAGAAGGTGTGGATGTACTATAAACCGGCCGGGTATATTGTTACCCAGAAGGATAATCTTCAGCGTAGGACTGTTTTTGAGGATTTGAAATCTAAGATCAATGAAAGGGTTATATCGGTCGGGAGGCTCGATCTTAATTCGGAGGGATTGTTGTTGGTTACGAATAGCGGAGAATTTGCGAGGTATGCTGAGTCTCCAAAGACGGCTTGGGAACGTTGTTATAAAGTCAGAATATTTGGAGAAATTGATCACTCAATTATCGAAAAATTACGCAATGGAATGACGGTGGACGGAATAAATTATAAGTCGATGATAGTGAATAAGATTGACTATAATTCTGAGGTCTGTGGTCCTCGTAGTCAGAAGTGGTCTGAAACTGAGGCAAAAAATCCAGATTGTAAGCGGCAGAAAAATCAGTGGCTGGATTGTACTCTGTTTGAAGGAAAAAATAGAGAAATTCGAAAATTATTTGGTCATTTCGGAATAATGGTTAATAGGCTTATTAGATATAAATTTGGGCCATATTATTTGGGGTCTATTAAGCCAGGCGAAGTCATTAAAGTAGGAATCAAGTAATTCGGAGTGGGTGATGAAGGAGTGAATTTGCGAATCGTAAAATGTTTTTTTGTTGTTTATTTCTAATTTTATTATAGAATTGTACGGTTGAGCATGCGGGCGTAGTTCAATGGTAGAACACAAGCTTCCCAAGCTTGTAGCGTGGGTCCGATTCCCATCGCCCGCTCCATTTTTTTTCTTATTTCTGCTTGTTTTTTGATGATTTCGCTGAGGTTTTCCATCCGGTATGAATTACTGAATGAGATGGAGAATTTCACAGAAGAACAATGGATTGACAATATTGCTGTCTTCGAAAATTCTGATTTTGGTTTCTCTGGTAGCCTAGATGATGATGGCTTTCCTATAGCAAATTATTTTAATATTGAGATATTATTTTGGTCTGCAATTGAAGCAAATAAATTTAAAAATTTATTGATTGCTAGATTTGATGAAGAAATTAAAAATTGCGAAGTTAATGATCTAATCGAAAGAGATTGGGTTGATTTGTATGTGAAAGAGCTTTGCCCAGTTACTTGTGGAGATTTTTATATATTTAATGATTCTTTATGTAATTATACTGAAAATTACGATTTAATTCCAATTAAATTAAATTCATCACTTGCATTTGGTAGTGGTCATCATCAGACCACGAGGGCGTGCATATTGAATCTTGTTAAACTTGCTGAGTTGGGCGAATTTCGAGAGCGGTCCGCTATTTTGGATATGGGCTGTGGAACGGGAATTTTAGGGGTTTGCGCTGCTAAAATTTTGAACCATTCTAGGTTGTTGGGGGTGGATATAGATTGCCAGGCGACGGAAATAGCTGAGCATAACTACTTGGCGAATGAGGTCGATGGCACGGTTCTTGCCAGCGCGGTTGTGCCGGTTGGAGATGTGTCGGATGTGTCGGCTCAAAAATTCGGCCTGATATTATGTAATATTTTGAAACAACCACTAATCGATATGTGTGGAGATTTTTGGAATGCTTTGGAAAGGGATGGAAATGTAATAATTTCTGGATTTATTTTAAATCAAGAAGATGAAATTATGAAGCATTATGAAAGCATCGGATTTATTCAGAAGAACAGGATATGTATCGATGAATGGGTTTCGATTTTACTGTGCAAACAGTGATCAATTTTGAGAAATTCAAAACAATTTCTGCGCAATTGTGTGTCATTTTTTTATGTTTATTTGCTAGTTTTCTAAACTACTGCATTATTCAAATTTTTCATCCTTATATAATGCCATTGACGATGATTCCGGTTGTTGGGTATGCGTTGTTCAGCAATAATGCTCCATCGATTGTGATCGCCGTGATATCTGGGGTTATGGATGATACTATGCTGAACACCCAGGTTGGAATTTGCCCGATGGTATATATTATTCTAATGCATGCACTTTGCTTGGAGAAACAAAGCGTAATCACAAAACGTATTATTTTTCTTATATTTTTAATTGTTTTTGTAATTATTAATATTATGTATTACTCTCATTTATCGGCTTTGTATCGCCAGTGTCGTGCGGATCATCCGTGGTGACGGAAAGGACTAGCATTGCTCCGTCCTCCAGCGTGAGTGAAACTTCATTTGCGGTAACGGAGTTGATGGAAAAATCCCGTTGCTGCCCTATTGTTGAGTACGCTACACCATTAATCCATATCGTCCAATTCTCTTCATTAATATAAAAAATTCCGGAAATTTTAAATTTTTTATTGCTTTCTTTTTTCATGGTATTTTGTCTTTTTGAGATAGCGAGAATTTTTGAAGATTCTTGTGCGGTCATGAAGAAGGAGCGCTCTGTGCTTAACGCATTGGCTGCGCAGGATACTGATACAATTGTCATTATTTTGAACGAAATACTTCGCATGTGATTTCTGCCTCAATGACTGGTTTCTCTGTAGAAATTGCTGCAATTTTAGATATATCTATTGACAAAATTTTTGCAAATCCAGAATTAAATGAATAGATATCATCTATAAAATCGAAAATATAATTATCATGCCAGAACAGCGCCCTGATGGTGAACTTATCTTTCAGTATAGAGCCAATATCTGATTCGTCTTTATCGATTGATAGATTTTGAGGCATATATTTTGGTGCAATATTTTTAATGAAATCTTCAAAATTGCTTTTGTTGATCGTAAATAAATGATTGGATATAAATCTAAATTTGTTGGTATTGTTTTTCAAATCATCTATAAAATGCATAGTTTTTTCGATTGGTGCGTATGAAAGAACTTGTTGCTCTCTGTATGATGTGATGAAGCTTTTCAAGGTTAAAAAAATGACGATAATTATGAAACGTAATGCATTAGTTTTATTGCAAAGTTTTTTAAATATCGCCTGTTTTTGCATTGTTTTCATCGTGAGCAATCACTTGTATCAATATTCAATGCTTCCACGGCATTTACAATGATTTTATTTGAAGTTTCATCTAGTTTTAGAGATGCTTTTTGCAGAAATTTTACTTCTGTAGTTTCGACGTATTTTTTTAGGGCGCCACGAAAATTAACTGGTTGATCGAGATAATGTCCATCGACCGCCATCCAAAAATCTAACTGGTGTGACACGCTAGGGTCGATCGTATTCATTGTGTTTCGAGCTTCGTTAATTTTCCCTGTAATAGTGATGGTATCGATGGTTTCAGAAATAATTTTGTACGGCACAATTATAAAAAATATAAAGCATAATGCGTTAATTGTGCATTCCAAATATCGAGATAATTTAATGCAATTATAATCTATCTCACTCGAAACAATACTCATATATTCTGTGGATTTTTTTGTAAAATCAGTAATAGTATTTTCGTTGATCGTATAGATCGCTATATCTTCTGGATTGATTTTGCAAATTTGCGCCACATATTTTATTGTACTGTCTATTTCCGCAATTTTATCAAAATTGTCATTTAAAACGTTTCTATAACACACGAAATTACCTTCATGAATTGCTATAATTTCCCAATTTTCATCAATTTCAACTGTAAAAAAAGTTGTCCTAAATTTATTACGATCTTCCGGAAATATATTGAAGTAACTCGAAATGAGCCAAATCGGCCAGCACACGATTCCGAGAATATCATTGCCTAAATTTAATAATTGTTGAAGGATAAAGATTATTTGAGACGATAGTAATGAGTGACAAATTGCAAGAGATTTGCGTTTATTAAGAAATTTATTTTCATAAAAAACAGTATTTATAGTGTCGGGCTTTAAATTCCAGCGCGCAAAATTTTTAAGGTCTGCTCCGGAGAGTTTGGAAGGGATCGATTTACATGAAATGGATTTATTCGAAATGACAATTTCGATCGGAGTCTTGGGATTTTCGAGCATATAGTTTATTATAGAATCAAAAGCCAAGAGATTTGATTGAATTTTTTTTATAATTTTGCCATCTTTGATGAGTTGCAATCGTAAAGAATTGTCGAAAATCGTGACTCTAATGAAATCTGAATGCCTGCGATAGCTGGATAACCTAGAAATGTTCATGCAGCAAGGATTCTCTAGAAATTTTCAGGATCCGCGATATATTCAGATTCTGATATAATTGGTAAAGGAAACGTTAATTATTTATCAAATTTGCAATGCAAATATATTTTTGTTGTTATATATAAGCATGAATTATACAGTAATTTACTTGTAAATACAATTTATCGATTGAAATAAATATATTTCGATTTTGCACGAAAAGACTTGAGGCGTGCAGATCAAGTAGTCTAGAATGCTGAGAAGTTACGTGCCCCTGTGGCGGAATTGGTAGACGCAGCAGACTCAAAATCTGCCGTTTTCTGGAACGTGGGAGTTCGAGTCTCCCCGGGGGCACCAATTTTCTTTAGTTTTCTTTTTTTTAATTTAAAAATCTATATTCTTGTTTTATACGTGCGCGATAACAGGCCTCTGTAACTTGCCGTCACATCAGGAAAAATATGCAAATAATGTTGAAATTTTTAAATGCAGAACGCGAAAGATTGCCATTATTTGCTCCAGTTATTTTTGGGTTCGGCATAATATTTGGGGTATTTTTCCCATTTACTTCTTGGAAAATTCTTAATTATTTTATTGGAATTAGTCTTGTTTTTTGCAAAGTTTTGTTTAAAAAGACCAAATTAGGCGCCGTTGCGTTTTTCCTATTTTCTGCTGGGATATACGTCGCACAGACGGGTGGAATTCTGGAAACAGGTCTTTTAACTCAAAAGAAATTTATCGACAGAGAATACAATGGCGTCACCTTTCTGGCTGACGTTGGCTTTATCGAAGCGACTCACCCAGTTATGAAAAATATGCAGCGCATCGTCTTCAAAAATATCAAAGTTCAGAATGAAGACCTGGATTTTATAAAGACGGCAAAGATGACGTGCTCGAGTAAACTGATCGATAAAATTTCGTCAAGTGATCAAGTTAAAGTTATTGGTAAATTTTTCCAATTTAAAATGGCATCTATTCCGTTTTCATTTGATCAAGCGCAATACAATGCCCTGATAAAGATGGACGCAACCGGCATCGTATTTTTTATCAAATCCATTACGAAATCTAATTTTATAGGAACTGATATTTTCTCGAACTTAAGACAAATTCTTACAAAAAAAATCATAAAAACGATGGAAGGACCGGCTGGAGGGGTTGCCAGCGCTTTGCTAACCGGTGACAAATCCCCGATCACTTCAGAGATTAGAGATAAATTTATAAATTCCGGAACGGCCCATATTCTAGCAATTTCTGGGCTCCATATGTCTCTCGTAGCCTCAGTTCTGTTTTCTATATTTTTTAGAATTTCATTATGTATGCGTTGGTTTTCCAAGCGTATTAATGCTAAAAAAGTAGCTGCATTTTTGACAATTTTATTTACATTTTTATATTTATCTATTTCTGGATTTTCACCATCGGCGACCAGGGCGTTTATCATGACGACGATTTGTCTGATTGGAATTATGTTCGGGCGTGGAGTGCTATCGATGCGAAGCGTTGCCATCGCGGCATTTCTGATCTTATTGTTCGATGCCGGCTCATTGTTCCTCGTAAGCTTTCAGCTCTCCTTCTGCGCGGTCGTGGCTCTCATTGCATTCTATGAACGATACAACAATCTTTATTCAAAATTACGGATTTCTAATTCAAAAATTCCGACAATTTTAGTATTTATAACAATGTCAACAATTACGACTCTCATAGCGTCGATTGCAACATTTCCGGTATCAGCCGCGACCTTTAATCGGCTTAGCCTTTCTGGTATATTAGGAAATCTTGTCGCAATTCCAATGGTAAGTTTTGCAATAATTCCAATCGGAATTATAGCTATTGTGTTTGGATATTTTACAGATATTTTTTCTAAACTTTTAGAAATAGTCTTAGATATGCTTATCAAATCTGTTGGAATAATTTCCTCATTACCAGGCTCTAATTTAGTTATAAAATCTCCAAGTATTTTAACATTATACCTCATGGTCATTGGTGGCATAATATTATGCCTCTTCAAATCAAAAGCACGACACGTTGGCTCTGGTCTAGTGTGCGCCTCATCGATAATGTGGGTCTTCGAGAAGGGGCCGGATATAATATTTCCGCCGCAAATCAAGGCGGCTTGCTACGCTAAAGATGGAGAATTTTATGCAACTTCTTTGAGAAAGGGACGTAGTAGTATCTTCGGCATTCAACGCAATTTGGGATTTGCCGGTGAGATACAAAAGAAGGATCTGATCATGGAAGGCATCGAACTCAAGACTTATGACCACGGCCTGTATATCTGGACTCAAGACGGCGAAACCGTTATTCAGAGGAAGCGGTTAGCAGAACGAAAACATCCGTATTGTCCTGCCCACTTCGAAAGCATCCCCGACTAAATATCATATGTTAATACGCATCCATTTCCCCGATTTAAATCTGAAATAGAAAACGGATGAAATCGTAGAACAAGCCATAATCAACAGCGACCAGGTTAATTTAATGTTCAGACACCCAAGCTTGGATAAAATATAGGACGGGATCGTGACAATACTCCAAACACAAACCGCAACCGTTCCCATCGTAAATCCGACATCACCACCGCCCTCTAATACTCCGGCTATAACCCAGCATATTCCATCGATCATGAAATACAACAAAACGAGTCTAAGGACGAAACGTGTCTCCTGTAAGATTGTTTTATCAACTTCAAATCTGATAAAATTTTCGGTGATTATTTCTGGGAAAAACAAAAAAAATACGGATGCTACGGCAGTAAAAGTGAGGTGAATAGTAATTCCATTTTTCATTAACGCTTTCGTTTTATTTTTTAAACCAGAACCGAGTAGATTCGCCGTAATCGACATCATTCCCTTTTCCAATCCCGAAACGACAAAGGCTAGAAATATGTTTACGGATACGGCAATCGACTGCATCATTGCGGTTTCGGTGCCAATCCTGGCGAGAATATAATATATGAAACTCCATGCCAACATTTCGCAGATATGTCCTATTCCGCCGACGGCTCCTAATTTCAAATATCCAACAAGTTTATGAAAATGGAATTTAAAATTTAGAGTACCATATTTTTCACGAATGCTTTGTTTGAAGAAAAATATTGACAAAATACCGCAATTTACGAACCAGGCAGTAACCGTCCCGATGGCGGCACCGCGGCTTCCAGTGAATTCATGTATTCCAAAATAACCAAAAACGAGTACGATATCGATGATGACGTTAATGGCGTTAGCTATTAGGACGGATGTTGTTACAAGCATACCGCGACCGATCGCGACAAAAAATCCAGACATAGCGTGACAAATCCCGCAAATTGGAGTAAAAAGAACCGTTATCTGGAAATATGGGAGACCGAATTCGTGTAGAAGGGGCGGAATACAATATTTTCCAGCAAACATTGATAACGGGATCGTGATTGCAAAAATGGATAATGAAAACCATATCATTTGCCAAACGGCCGTCCCGGTTAGGTGGTATTTTTTCGCTCCGTTATAATTACCGACGAATGCACCGGCTACCATCGTGGTAGTCATTATCGAGTATTGAAGGGCAGAACACCACACGGTTGCCGATGAAGCTCCGGTCATAGCATTTATTGAAAAACGAGCCAAAACGAGCTGATCTAGGATAATCATGGTATGGGAAGAGAGGGCCGAGATCATCATTGGGAGTGATATCCTGATTATATCGCGAATTTTTATATCGCCATCGCAGTTACAGGAAAAATCCATAAACACCTGATTAAATAATCCATCGGCACAACGCCCGAGTGTAGCACAACATCCATACGCTTCCAAGCAAGCAGAGGTCTGCCGAATTAGCAATTCGGTAGGTTGGTTATCTGAGGCTCAAAGGATGGGCTTGATCGTAATCGGAATTGGCTCGATCAATGGCGACGTCGGTGATCTTTTCCTTGACACAGACGTTGTCATCGATCTTTCATCTCCATCTGGAACTGTTGCTATGTTATCAGCAGATAAATATGTTTATAGAGAATGGCCGTGAATACAAAGCCCGGAGGAGGCGTGACCAACGATTCCCACACCTACTCCGCTAGACCTTTTATCCCTTTAGGGCAGAGTTTTTTGTCATTTCTTAAATACCACTCCTAACCTAACAGAACGAGCCGATAGCTTGACATCAGCTCCGGTCTGGTCAAAACTCGTAACCTTGGATCCAAGGCTACATTGCCCCTCAAGGAACACTGCCACACTCGGGGTCACCTCCACCATCACCCCTAAACCGAAAATCGGATTAACCCTAGTCTTCGTATACCCCCCGTAGCGCCCAAGGTCAAAACTCTGCGTTGCCTCTTTTTCTCCCAACTGCTCTGACAATCGCTGAAAGTCCTCACGCTGAGTTACTATTTTCTTAATACCAGAAGTATCGACTTTTACGGAAGAAACGCTAAGGCCACCGGTTATATATGGCATGAAGTTCGTCCCGAAAAAGTATCCAAACCTAAGCTTTCCTTCCACTGACCAAACTTTTCGTGCGGTAACACCATTGGACTTCGCCTGCCCTCCTAAGAAGACATTCCCTCCCAACTCGATTCCAGCCCCAAAGTTACCACCAACTGGTGTCAGCCAGCCAGCTACCACTCCAAGCCCGAAGCTATTCGCCTTTTTACTGCTCCTCCCGCTAGAATTTACCCCTCCATCATGCAAGGCGGTATCTAACTTCTTGCCTGGAAGACCACCCAGATTTTTTCTCAAGGCTTCAGGGTCATCCATCGGTAGCTTACCGAACCTCTTTGGCAATTTACCACCAAACTGATCCTTGACTTGATTCACGGCGTCCTTCGCCTCATCTCTGGCAACATTCCAATTCTTTTGAGCGTCCATTACCGCAGACTGAGAAACCTTGGCCCCGACACCTGCAAGATCAATAGTAAGGTCTGGTGGATCTTCGAGATTGCCATCATCAGGATCAGAATCAGAATCACCCACAGCGCGCTCAACCACTCTAGCATCTTCATCACCATCCAAGGCGCACAATTGCGGATGCGGATCCTCACCCTCTTCCCTCACAAGCACTGCGGGAACAATTCTAAACTCATCTCGAGCCTGAGCTTGGGCCGAGGCCGGCCTCATGGGAGTAGCCTCAAACACAGGCCTCACCCACAAGGAATGTAGACTGCGAGCTCTCGGAAGCGCCCCTCCACGAGACACAATCGGTGGTTTTGGAGGTCCTCCCCCTACCTTCGGTGCCTCTGCAATTGCCTCTTCTTCTGAATCGGACGCGAACTCTGCCTCATTCGGCCCAGACCCGCCATGAGTACTCCCTTCACCTGCCGTCTTGAGGAATTTGGGCTGCGGCGCCTCTCGAGAGTCATCGGATGCCGAACTCTTTCTTGACGAATCAGAGCTCTTCTTTGGACTCCCTTCCTTCTTGGGTGCCGGGGGCTGCGGCCCTTGGGCTCCATCACCTCCACCGGCTTGGGCGGCTGGTTTTGGCTTCGGAGCTGGTTCACTGCCTCCTCCCCCTGCTACCTTCTTACCCTTACCCTTTCCAGCGGCACCTGCCTCTGAACTCGTGCTGGAGGAGCCTCCCCCCCCTGCTTTCTTGGAGTGTGGGGCCTGTATCGGAGAAGCATTGACCTCCTCTGCCTCTATTCCCCTGTCCATCAGAGGTGGCGGGGGCTTCGGCCCTTGGGCTCCTACTCCTCCACCTAGTTGGTTATCTGTTTTGGGCGGAGGTAGAGCCCCCCCTTCGTCGCGCACCGGCAATTCTAACCCTGCATGCAGGGATTCCGGGACTTCTAACTGAGGGGCGAAAAGCTCCCCGGGTAGCCGCCTGCCGCACAACTGCGCCGCTATCTCGTCTACGGGAGCGCGGTGCCGGGGAACTCCCGTTGGAAGACCTCGAACCTGTACCGCCGGCGACTGCCCGCCTAGGGCTATCCCGGCCCGCGGTGCCGCTGGGACGTCCAGGCGGGAGGAACCTACCTCGAGAAGGGCTGGCATCCCCCCGGGAGCTGGACGCTCATCAGCAACGATATCGGCGATGCTGACCCCTCTATTTTTGGTATCCTTCGCGTCGGGCTTTCCCTTGCCGGACTGTGGTTTGGGCTTCTCCGGAACCCCGGGCCCCTTTGGTGCACCACCCTTATTTGTTTGCCGGGTACCATCTGCGTCCTTTGGTTTGGGTGGCTCCGGATCCGCCGGCTTGGCTCGACTTGCTGCCGCATTCGGGACCTCGTCTTCAGGCAACCCTTCTTCATTTGCTGCCTCTTCTGCTTGCTCTGACTGCCCGCCTAGCTCTATCCCGTATTGGCGCGCCATCGCATCCGCATCGAGGTCGCCGTCAGACGAGCTACCACCATCCGGAACGGCGTGTAGCCGGGCTTGTAGATTCGCTATCTCTGCGTCAACGTCCCCGAGACTATCTGCGTCTTCCCCAAGATCTGGCTCAACCTTCTGGGCTGGGGCTGCCGCCGCCGCCCCTCTTGTCCTTGCGGCGGGTGCGGGGTTAGGGACCTCATCGTCATGATCGTCCCCTGAACCCGAGGCTTGCGGTGGTTTCTGCGGGGGGGCGGGCTTACTCCGTCCGCTTCCCTTGACCGCAGACCCTTTGGCTGCCGCACCAGGGACCGGTTTTGCCGCCCCGGCTAGGTCCGATAGATCTTCTGAGTCGGATGATTTCACTCGAGCCCCTGGGACTCCTCTCTTTGCTCTCGGGGGAGGGGCGGGCTTTTCCGGTGCCGCAGGGGCCCCTGTCTTCGGTCTGACTACAGTCACCCGGGTTACTGTGAGGGCTGCTAGCCCGTCCCCGGCCGATTCCTCCAAATCATCCGATCCAATGTCATTGTCGGGCATTGCTGCCGGTTTCTGTGGAACTGACTTTCCTGAAACCTTAGCTGGGGCCCCCGCGGGTGGCCCGGACGGGGGGGCGCTGCCGGAGTCATCGGAATATCCATAGCCGTCCCAATAGGCTTGATCCCTTGGCGGAGGTGCAGGGATCGCCCCGGGACGCTGAGTTGGCTCTGGTTTACTTTCCTGTTTTGGGGGGATTACCGATGGCTTCTTTGCTGACGGGACACTCGTGACTCGGGGTCCAAAAATGTCGTCAAATTCGGAGCCTGAGTCGCTCACAGCCGCCCGCCTGTCTGCGACTTGCGGTGGCTCTCGAGGAGACTCCGGGGCCTTTGGAGGTAATGTCTGTGTCTGAGGGACTGCCGGTCGACTGTGAAGCCCGGTCCCAGCCTCACTATGGGGAGACGAATCCCGCTCCGAATCGAAATCAAGAGAAGGCTCGTTGTCCTCCTCTTCCCTTGCGCTCGGCCTTGCTGCCGGCTTGGGAGGGGCCTCTTTTGGGGCTGCCTTGCGCGGGGGGGATACGACGGACTTCTTAGGGGAGCTACCCCCCCCTGAGGGAGCTGGCATCACTGACACCACGTCTTCGAATTCTTCCTGCGAGAGGTGGATGTCAGCCAGCCATCCTGGGTCATACGGTTCCAGGATGTACTCCTGCGATGAGTCCGATACATCAGACAAAACATCCGATGCGTGCCAGGCGAGGGCCATGCCCCCTCCCTCCGGTGCTCTACCCGACGGCCGGGACGGAGGCCGGTCGTCCGAATGGGGACCTGTGACTGGAGCTGCCTGCTTACCGCCTCCTGCTTGGGATTCACTGGCAGGTTGCCCTTTCGGTAGCTCTGCGTCTGCCTGGTCATCTTCACCAGCGTTCCAGTCTTCCTCGTCAGAAAGTTTTACCCCTGGTTGTCTCTTCCTGGCTGCTCGTCCCTCTTCTCCCTCTGCCGGAGACAAATCGTTTGCGGAATTGTTCCAGTCTATTACGGAAGAACTCGATTCCTCCGGTTTTGGCTCTTTGTGTGTAATTGTGCGCGCCTTGACCTCTTTCCTACTCTCTGGGGGGGGAGATTCAGGCAAGAAATCGCTGCTGTTCAAGCCTTCTCCGATATAAATATGTCTCGCTCTATCCTGATCAATTATTGATCCGGGCGGGGATGATAACAAGGGTAAAAGCTCATATTTACCTTCGGATGAGGAATGCTCCGACCCTCCCGATCCATCTGGCTTCTTGGGTTTCACTGGGGCTGGACCAGCTCCTCTCTGGTGACCCAGGCCGGGCAGAATGGCTTGAACTGGATCAGCTCCCTCTGGAGGGATCGGCGGACCGAATTGTGCCTTGGACTCTGTTGCTGACCCTAGGCTGTTGTCCGAATCGTCGTCCAGCTCGGGCCTTACTTCGACCGCGTGTTTTTTTTCTGCGTCTTTCCTGACTACCGGCTCTTCTTGGCTTGGTTCCTCTTCCTCTACCAGTACAGGATCTGCCACACGTGGTCTGGACCCTACGGTACCCAATGGTGCCCCTGGAGTTAACGCGTCTGTCCTGATCCCTGCAGCAGCCGTTTCCTCTTCTTCGTCTGCCTCTTCCCCTCTACGACCTGCCCTAACTGCGTCCTCCCCGCTGTGACTGGGCGACCCGAAATCTTCGAATCTTACGCTAGTCCCTAAGTCTGATGGTTTTGCCGCTGCTCCCTCTTCCTCTGAATCTGGTCCTGCAGCGACCGGATCCGGGGGCAATTCCGATGAGTAACTGGAAGAGGAGAGCGGCGCTGCGCCGCCGCCAGCACCAGCTGGGGGCGGGCTGGTGGTACTGCTGCTCGAAACCGAGATCAATTCCGTCTGCCTTTCACTCTCCGATAAGACTCCCTCCCCTTCCTTACGATTCTGGTAGACTCGTATGACTGCTTCTGCTTGACGGGGACGGGCTAGCTGACCCGGGACGCGATCAGCTGCCCTTCCTATCCTTTCTAATTCATCATAAATGGGGACATGTTGCCCCCCTGCCTCTTGCCTCCTAGGGGGCGGGAGCTCTAACCTAGGCCCGGCTACTAGCCTCTGCAGCAAAGCCGAAGTGCTGGAGGAGCTCGAGGTAACTGATACTGGGGCGGACCTCCTGGGGATACGAGGTCTTACGGGTGCTCTGCGATACACCCCCTCGAATGGTCTTAAAATTTCTGCCCCTAAGGTCAGGGTCTGCATGAGGTCGCCTACTTG
>JAIRWL010000031.1 GCA_031268935.1 Holosporales bacterium
TTGAGATACTATTTAGCCAGATTACATAGGAAGACTAAATGTTATAGTAAGAGTATAGAGATGCTTAGATTGTCAATAACATTGCTATTGGATAATATGCTTAATTAGTTGTCAATCCCATGCCTTAAAACGATTGCCGGAGCAAGATTGTTGTTGTAATATACCGCCTGCGTTGTGCAACACAGAGGTATTATGTCATTTTTAACCATCAAGACCCAGGTTTGCGTAGTCTCAATATTGTTAGCTTTGTCCTTCGCTCGGAATACGAGTCAAGCAGATACAGGGCCCTTGGCAGAACAACTCTCCGAAGAAAAAGAAAATTTGCTCATCGAGTGCATGGCGAGAGCTATTGAATATATCGGGGGCGAGCGCCCCACTGGCCCTCCGTCCGGGCTGGTTTTAGGACAGAATCTGCCACTTATGAAATCTGTAATAGTTTACACGGCGGTGATAAATGCCTTGCCCCCACGTGGTGTAGTTGAAGCAATCGGGCGCACACCCTGGGGACCTGCTGCAAACCACTTAGCTACCAAGGAGCAACAAGAGGCACTGATCCGGGCACTTTGTTACGGTGGGTCGGCCGGTCTGATGATGGAGACTCTCCAGGCAGCAGGCTACTGCCGTGCTGACTATCCGGAGGGATGGTGAGAGCACGATTAGTTCTTCCATAGCAGATTCTTGGGGGCCGGGTTGAGGACAGGGCAGGGATTCATGTCCTGTCTCGCGAGCCCCCGCTATCTGCTTAGCCTTTGCGAACACAGAGCCCTGACGATCCATAGGTTGTTATCACAAAGCTAATAGTTAAAGGCAAGCAAATATCGCTTGTTATTTAGTAATTATTCAGATATACTCACCAATCTAATAATCAGATCCCTTATAGAAAGGGGTTAGTCAAAAGGAGAACAGGATGAAGAACTCGATACATCGATATTTAACTATGGCGGCCCTCGGCGTGATGCAGGTTATAGTTACACAGACTATCATCACGCATACGGCGCAGGGTAGCGCCGCAGAAGCCCCAGGACAACCTGTGCATTTCACAGTCGGTAGACCGACATTCAGAAGTTGGCTCGGTATCCCCATGCCTTGGGAGGCTTCAATTGATCGCAAAACCGGAAAATCGCGTGATATCAGTCTCTATTACATTAGTAACACGGAGTTTCCGATAACGTTTCATGATGCATTTTTGATTGATCTTCAAGAGTTCAGGGAGAAAGTGGGAGGTTGCCTTCCGATGGACTTATCCGACGGATTCGAGTCCCAACCCACACCGAAGCTATCGCCAGAAGATGAGCTGCGGGTGGCTATTAGACATGCTGGTCGGAACATAGGTTCATCGCGCTATGGGCGTAGCCGCCTGCCGGGAGAAGGGCCCCATAGGCTCAAGGGAGCTCCGGGCACGGAGTTGAGAATTTACTACTCAGAGCTCGTAGCCGAGACAATCGATGTTCACCTTGCCAGCTACGAAGCCTTTGAAAACTTCCGGAGCGAGCTCCATAGCAACCTTAATGGGATGAAGCTGGAGTCTGATCCGGACAGTACTCCCCGAACTGGAGATATCGTTTTGACACAAATCGAGGAAGCACTTCCTAGTCCACCCCCCGCAGAGTTTCAGGAGTTCGAACCTGCCGATGATCCGTTCGACTCAGACATAGAGGATAGGCCCTTTCGGCCCTATCTATGATAGGAACTTTTCGAGCCCAAGTATCCATCCAACCCACAAAGGGATTCAGGTGTTCGCCCATGACGGGGGCCCAGCTACTCTCCGCGTCCACCTCCAAATTATCGTGAGACGATGGCTTCTATTCTCAGGGAGAAAGAACCAATCCATTTTGATCGCCTCCCAGGCTGGGACATCTAGCCCGGGAATGCTGCCGCCCCCCTCCCCCTGACTAGCGAGGTTGCTAGGTTTACGATAAACCCATCTTGCAACCTCTCAGCCAATGGGAGCAGAACTGATCCTTATTTGCCTTCCGCGAGAAAAAGATACTCTTTTGAGCCCGGGTAGACCGGTGTCGATCGTCTCTTGCGCATGATCTAATTCTACTCCTGGTCGGGCTCGACCGAGAGGCTGGGAATTGACTGTCTTTAGGAACTTGATATATACTGTCTGTCGGGTGGGCTCATAGCTCAGTTGGTAGAGCATCTGACTTTTAATCAGAGGGTCACAGGTTCGAGCCCCGTTGAGCCCACCAAGCTCGTTGGTTTGTTTTTTTTTAGGTTGAGTAATTTTTGTCTCCTTCGTCTAGGGGTCTAGGACACCGCCCTTTCACGGCGGCAACACGGGTTCAAATCCCGTAGGAGATGCCATCCTTGCTGATTTCTGCTCCGTGCTATATTTCTCTTTCTTTTTTTTATTCCAGCTCCTCCATTTCGTTGCACTCTGAAAATATTGAAGGGCTTCTCTCTGAAGATTATTATCTTTTTCATCCGTTTTTGTGAATTCATCTCCATTTTTTTTATATATTTCTGCTTGATTAATTGGCTTAAAAATGATGAGTTTTGAGGGGTTTAAATATCCAATTCGCTGGTAATTCGAAATAAAAGCTCTCTCATTCTTTGTCGCCAATATATCGTGCCCAAAGAATTTACTCTCGTACGACAAGTTAAGCAGCGCTAAAAGTGTCGGGCCTATATCAATTTGACTCGCCAGGGTGTTAACCGCTTGAGGCGCTATATGCTTCGGAGCAAAAATTATTAATGGAATGTGGTATTTCGAGGGATCTAATTCAAGTTTACCAGCCGATCCAGCCGTATGATCGGCCGTTATTACGAAGATGGTATCCTCAAACCAAACCCCCTTATCCTTAGCCTGCTCAAGAAATTGCCCAATCGCAAAATCGGTGTATTTAACACCACCAGCTCTCCCCGTCTTCGATGGAATATCTATTTTCCCGTCCGGGTAGGAGAACGGCCTATGGTTAGATGTCGTCATAACCATCAAAAAAAATGGCTGTTTGGTTTCTGCACTTTTGTCGGCCTCCCGAATAACGGCATCGAACAAATCCTCATCGCAGATTCCCCAGTTATTAGCAAACGTGATATTCTTCTTGTCGATTTTGTTTCGATCAATGATCTCATAATCATTGTTCTCAAAAAAATAATTCATATTATCGAAATACCCGAACCCACCATACACGAATTTGCATGCATATCCGTTCTCTTTCAAGATACTACCAATCGTCGACAAATTTTCATTATCTCGCCGTCTGATTATGGAATTGCCCGGAATTGGCGGGATAGAGAGATTGACGGCAGCCAACCCATAAACCGTTCTCGTTCCAGCGGCCCTTACATTCGTAAATACCATTGATCGTTCAAATAATCTATCGATGTTTGGTGTTAATTTTTCGCAATTTCCAAAATGCTCCAAAAAACTTGCACTTAAACTTTCCACCATGATTAATACAATGTTTAACTTTTTTGATTTTTTCCTCGACGTGATTTGCCTCGCGATATTATGTCGCCCCAGAAAAATTGAATCTTGCTCATCAAGTTGGATATTTTTCCTCAAAGATTCCGTCAATTCTTCTTGATTTTCGGTTACGTAAAATCTCTCGAATGGCAAGTCATTATGTCGAAACGCTGAAAAAAGTTCGTACAATCCATTTTTTGATATTTCATTCGCATATCGGTTGTTCGAAAATTCGATCTTGGAACTATCGAATACGCCGAAAACAATTCCTCCCAGAACGATTGATAATCCAAATTTCATCCAACCGAAACGCGAATGAAAAACGATCGGAAGGAGTTTAGCAACAATTAAAGCTATAACAGAAGTTACCAAAATAATAAGCGATACATTGTATGATTCCGTTATATTTCCGATTACTTCTTTGGTATATATTAAATAATCAACTGCTATAAAATTGAAACGATTTTCGAATTCTTGCCAAAAAAGAAATTCAGCGATGATGGTAAATATACAGAAGAAAGTTACAACAAAATACCAAATAAAAATACTAATTTTATTTCTTGAAATAAAATGCGTAATCACCATAATAAGTGGAGCAAGATAAATTAATACTATAAAATCGTTGAAAATACCAATTACAGTTGCACACAGAAATTCAACAAATTGTCCCTGGCCACACATAACAGATAAAACGATTCTGAGAATGAAATTGGTAATTAAGAAAATTGGCACAAAGGGCGATCTACCAGCCATATATCGTTCCTCAATTCAAAGGGAATATTTCATTCAGCACATCATAAACATCATCGACGGTGTTTATTAGAACTATACCTCTCCTCAATTCAGTCGCATATTTGCTCCCCTTACAATAATACATTAACACTCTTCTCAGTAATTTTATCGCCGTATTTACCTGATAAATTTCAAACATATATTCAACGTGTAGTTTAGCTATATCCAACATCGCTTGATTTGACATAAATTTGCTGGTATTCTTAAGGCCTCCATTTTCAAGATACTCGTGAATATCCTTTAAGAACCAAGGGCGTCCTAGCGAGCCCCTTCCGACCATAACAGCATCAGCCCCGCTCTCTTTCAGCGCCCGTTCGGCCGAATCCGTATCGATTATGTCGCCATTAACAATCACCGGTATATCGATAGATCGTTTGACATCGGCTATGGCGCTCCAATCCGCATGACCAGAATATAGCTGCCCCCTCGTCCTTCCATGAACCGCAATCATCGAAATTCCAGAATCTTGGGCAATTCTAGCTATGGTTGCGGCATTTTTCTGATCACAATCCCATCCCAATCTCATTTTCAATGTCACTGGAATGGGAACGGCCTCCACAACAGATTTTATAATTTTGGCCGCCAATTTCTCGTTTTTCATGAGGGCCGATCCCGCTTCGGATTTAACGATTTTCTTCACCGGACATCCCATATTAATGTCCAGAAATTTTGCTCCAAGATCGTGGGCAACATTTGCCGCCTCTGCCATTATTTTTGGATCGGCCCCGACGATCTGTATCGATGTGAATTCATCGTTCATCATATCCATCATTTTTCGAGTTCTTCTAACGTCTCTGATGACGGCATGACTCGCCACCATTTCGCTATACATCATGAATTGCCCGAATTTACGTACGATCTTTCTGAATGGTAAATCAGTAACACCCGCCATAGGAGCTAGAAATACACGACTATTTAATTTCGTTTTACCCAATACTAAATCTAACATTCTCTCGGATTCATGAATTTGCAAACTAAAATCGAAATTATAAATAAAAGGATGAGAGGAGCCGCCAAGAAGAACATACTAAAAGCATCTGGTGGAGTAACTATAGCGGCCACTATCACAATCACTAAAATTACTTCCCTCCAGAGTTTTTGTATCGTGCTGACCCTAAGAATTTTTAATCTATCTAGAGACAGAATCAAGAGAGGCATCTGGAAACTTAATCCGAATACAAACATGAGTAATACTATAAATGAAACATTTTCTCCTATCTTGGGCAAAAAATTTGCAATCGGCAGATTATTCTTCATGAACAACATAAATATATTTGGAATGGCGATATAATAAGCGAAGGCGGCTCCAATTACAAAAAGTATCGATGCGGCAAAAACTGTACGCATAATTTTTTTAATTTCATCTTTCGAAAGAGCTGGTTTTAGGAATTTCCAAAATTCAAAAGAGATATAAGGAAAACACAAAGTCAGAGATGAGTAAAAAGCGATTCGCAAATGAGTCGAAAAAATCTCTGAAACGGATGTGTATACCAGTTTATCTGTCTTTCCCATAGTCTTTAGAATCACAGTAAGAGGATAAGTTATAAAATCGAAAATCGAATCAATTCCTACATAACACACAATCATCGAAATCAAAATAGAGTAAGCAGAATTGACAATGCACGGCCTTAGCTCAACCAAATGTTCAAATACCGACTTTGGTCTATCATTCATAATTGCACACTAGGTTTTCGATACGATCGTAAAAAGCGACATCAACATCAAATCCGAACGAGGCCAGAAAAATAAATCCAATGGTAACTAAGAACACTAAGCAAATCCAATAAAACTTAATGATCATTGAGCTACTGAGCGATCATAAGAAATCGTGCAGATTATAATCCAAACACCTTAGCATCTGGAGCAGATTTTCAGATCCTGCCATCGGCCCCGAAGATTCTTACTTCTCTACTCTCGGTGAGCATTCGAGTTGACCGGAATTAGGGGATAATTGTATAATCGAGTTTCGTAAGGGCGCTCTTAGCTCAGTTGGATAGAGCAACAGCCTTCTAAGCTGTGGGTCGGGAGTTCGAATCTTCCAGGGCGCACCATACTCTCGCTTTTCGGTTTGCTGTGCGATTGGATATTTGTTTGTGTGTTGCCTGTGGCGAGGATGTGTGTTCGTTTTGTGTGTGGTAGAATAGTGCTTAAGATTTAAGGAGTGCGTTTTGTATGAGTAAGATGATAGCGAAGAGCTCCGTCGCCGGGTTCGCAATTTTCTCTATGTTATTCGGGTCCGGCAACCTCGTTTTCCCTCTGGTTCTGGGGAAGGATTGTGCGGTCGATTGGCCCTTGGCCCTCGTAGGCTGGATCGTGGCGGCCGTGTTGATTCCGATGGTGGGATACTACGGAGCGATGCTGTTCGACGCCGACCGTTCGCGGTATCTATCCCCGATTGGAAAACCTGCCACCCACCTGCTGATGTTCATCGTGATGATGTTAGTCGGCCCCTTCGGCGTCTTGGCCAGAATTGTCAACGTCGCCTTCGGAGGTATTAACAATCTAGCCCCGAGCATCCCTATTGGATTGTTTAGCGCTATTTTTACGGCCATCACCGTCCTGATAGCCTATCATCCTGGAAAGATTGTTCAAATCATCGGAGTCATCTTTACTCCGTTAAAATTTGGTGGAATTGCGGCCATAGTGATTGGTGCATTGTATTTCGGTGGCCCTATCAGCGATGGCGTCGTGAGTAACATCCCGACTACCCAAACTTTATTGACTGGGTTCAATATGGGATATCAAACGATGGATCTTCTAGCTTCACTTATTATGGCCGGGGAGATCTATCAATATCTCAAAAATGCCTTACCAGAAGCCGATCGTGATGACAAGAGAAAGTTACTGAAATTCACGGGAACCGCCTGTCTTATCGGAGCAATAATATTATGCATAGCCTATATCGGCCTATTACTGATCGGAGCCCAGTATTCGGCTCAATTATCGGATACGCCTCCCGAAGCCATTCTGGGGAAAATCGCTGAACTTTCGATGGGATTCTCGGCTTCATGGTTCGTTTCGATCGTGGTAGCCGTTAGCTGTTTAGCGACGGCCATTATACTGTGCTCCGTCTTTACCGATTATATCCACGTCGATATCTTGAAGAAAAAGACCAATAGGACGATCGTACTTGGTTTGGTAGGCCTCACGATGTTTTCCATTTCTCTTCTTGGATTTGGGCAAATTTGCGCCTTCCTAGGGATGATTTTGGAGAAGATATACCCGGCTCTCATGGTTTTCATAGGCTGTCGAATCGTATATTATTATGCCGTCATCAACAGAAAATAATTCTCAAAGAGACAAGAGGATATATGCGGTTGCGATGTCGGGAGGAGTAGACTCTTCGGTCGTCTTGGGCATGCTGCAAAAATCAGGATATGAAGTTTTCGGGATTACGATGGACATCCACGAAAACTGCATAAAAGATATCGAAGATGCTCGGTCGATTTGCAGAACACTCGGAATTCAGCACGAAGTGTTTGATGTTAGGGAAGAATACAAAGCGAAGGTCATAGATTTATTCGCAGATTATTATTCGCGTGGCCTTACTCCAAATCCTTGCGCCTTCTGTAACCGAGATCTTAAATTAAATATACTAGTTGATTACGCTCGACTCAAGGGAGCCGATCTATTGGCCACGGGACACTATGCTAACCTAGAAACGCATAATGAAAATATTATTTTATCGGAAGCCGTGAATCTTGCGAAGGATCAAACTTATTTCGTTTCATTAGCCCCAAAAAAGAAGCTAATGCACGTTCGATTTCCGCTTGGCAGAATGAATAACAAAAATGAAACGAGGGCCCTTGCCGCAGAATATGGACTCCCAAATTTTGAAAAAGATGAAAGTCAAGACATCTGCTTTATCAGGCAAGGAAACTATAAGGAATTTCTGAAAAATCTTAAGACGAATCTCAATCTTTTTTCTCCGGGGCGCATCAGACGCAAGGATACGGGTAAGATCATTGGAAATCACACAGGAATAGCAAACTACACGGTCGGGCAACGCAAGGGACTCGGCATTTCTCGGAACGACGGGAGCCCCTTATACGTTGTGGATGTTGATGCGGCGAACAATGATGTTCTCGTCGGAGATAAGGGAGCTCTCGATATGCGAGAATTTTACGTTACGGAGATGAACTGGTTCTTGGAAATGGGAGATGAATTCACCGCATTTGTTAAATTACGATCCTTCGAGAAAAAAACGAGGGCGAGCATTAAAAAACGAGAGTCATGTGGAGAGACGGCGAATCTCGATTCTGAAGTTATTCAGATTGAATTACGAGAGGAGAGTGCAAATCCGGTCACGAGGGGACAAGTTTGTGTCGCCTATGATGAACATAATAATGTCATCTGCGCCGGAATTATAGCTTAATCCCAAAAGTTTTTAATTTGATAAGTGATCGATTTGTTATTAGGTGAGTGTTGTCGCCAACTTTTTTGGTGAACTGGATGCAACAGATAAAATATAGTGGCAAGAGCGAAGAATAGTCGACAGAGTTTATATAAAAAAACAAGTTCAAACACAGTCCTCGAAGGGGGTGGTAGCACTCACCTAATAAAAAGTCGATCACTTATCAATTTAGATACGCTGTCGACGTACTTTTGGGCTGGCTCGGAAAAAAAAAGAGGGGTTGGAGGCTGGGCGGTAGGTATGTTACAATCCTTCCGTTGGCCTTGCTTATCGTTTTATTATATATTTTTTTTGTAAAGCGGTAGGCTGATTGCTGTTTTTGTCAGGAATCAACCGAAAGGAGTTTTTTTAAATGAAGTTTTACGAAACGGTTTTTATTGTGAAGCAGGATGCTTCGTCGAGTCATGTCGAATCCGTGGCTCAGGAGATAGTGGCTATCATCAAAGAACAGGGCGGAGAGGTCACTAAGACTGAGTTTTGCGGACTGCGATACTTGGCTTACCCGATCAATAAGAATCGAAGGGGACATTATGTCCTGCTGAATATAGCGATCGATCCGGCCCGTATTAAGGAGATCGAAAGGAAATTGAAGCTAAATGAAGATGTAGTTAGATTTCTTACGGTACGTACAGATCGGTTGGATAATAGCCCCTCGTCGTTGATGAAGCGAACCTTGAGAGATGGCTAGCTTTTTTGATAATTCCGAGGAAAAGATATAGAGAGGTGGACAAGAATATGAGTGATGAAGTAAAGCCGAAGACCGAAGAGGTAGTCGAAAATAAGGCAAATAAGCCGATCGATTATAAGGACGTTAGATATTTATCACGCTTCGTATCGGAACGCGGAAAAATCATCCCATGCCGAGTGAATTCTCAATCTGCGAAGAGGCAAAGAGAGATTTCGCAAGCGATCAAAAGGGCAAGGATTTTAGCGTTGATGCCATTCGTTTCGAAGTAGGTTGCTGTTCTGATGGTGCTTGGAGCTGGTATCGATATCTTAGATACTAGGAGGATCGAGCGATTGGTCGTGAAGTTCGGTCCGCGATTTGAGAAGAAAATTTTTACTGAAGAAGAGTTAGAGTTTTGTCGTCGTCGTGAGAAGTTCGTCGAATCTTTGGCGAAGATGTTTTCATTGAAGGAGGCGATGATTAAAGCGATATCCGAGGTTTCTGGTGTCCGGTGGCACGACATCGAGATTTTCCATAATGATCTCGGGAGACCAGTCGTGCAGCTATCGGGGCGCGCCTTGGAAAAGGTTATGGCTAAATCAGAGAGATTTCAGGTAGAGGCTTCGACGAGTGATGAGCCGCCCTTTGTGGCAGCGTTTGTAATTCTATGGGCATAAAAAAAGCCCGGCTTTTCGCGATGTTATCTGATGTAGGCGAATTGCCACACCGAATGGATTTTAGTTGTTATATCGGGAAATCGAGAGTGCTTTGTCTTGATTACGGGGATCGGCGAATCGGAGTTGCCATTTCGGATATCGGATGGAGGATCGGATCTCCCGTTACCGTATTGGATAATCACGGAGCCTTTCGCCGATTGTTTCACTTAATCGAAATTTATGAAATAAGCATCGTTATCCTCGGATTTCCAGTTTCCCTTAAGGGTGAGAAAAGAGGTATGCAAGCCGATAAAATTAAAGCCTTCGGACAGAAATTAGAAAAATTGATAGAGCAGCAGGAAGCTGATGTTCGTGTTTTATTATGGGACGAGCGTTTTAGCACTCAGGCGGCTCATCGAATTTTATCAGAAATTGGAGCATCTGACTCCCGCAAAAAGAAAGAGATAGATAAAGTAGCTGCAAGCTTCGTTTTGCAAGGTTTTTTGGATTGGGTAAAAAATAACACTTCAAATGATAATTCACCAGAAAATGAAACTACTTTCGGGTGAATTACCACAAAGCTAGGAATTAATTTTTTTCCTCATCCAGATTTTTATAATCTCCATCCACTACTTTTTCATCTCCAGAATTGGGGTCGGACGGGTCGGATTGCTGGGCTTGTGCATCCTTATACACCATTTCCCCAATTTTCATCGATGACTGCAAGAGGTTATTGGTTTTCGATTGGATATCATCGATATCTTCTCCGTTGCAGGCCTCTTTGAGCGCTTCGACATCTGCTTCTATTTTAGATTTTTCCTCTGCGGGGATTTTATCGCCATAATCAGTTAAACCCTTTTCTGTCGAAATAATTAATGCTTCGCCATGATTTTTGGCTTCGATCAGAGCTTTACGCTTCTGATCTTCGGAGGCATTCGCCTCGGCATCCTTTAACATCTGCTGTATTTCGGCGTCCGTCAATCCGCCAGAAGCTTGGATTTTTATTTGTTGCTCTTTTCCGGTGGATTTGTCTTTGGCCGAAACATTGACGATACCATTTGCATCGATATCAAAAGTGACTTCGATTTGGGGGATTCCGCGTGGGGCCGGTGGTAACCCTATCAAATCAAATTGGCCAAGCAGCTTATTTTGAGCAGCCAATTCTCGTTCTCCTTGAAATACTCGAATTGTCACGGCCGTCTGATTGTTTTCGGCCGTCGAAAAAACCTGCCCTTTCTTTGTTGGAATTGTTGTATTTTTTTCGATGAGTCTGGTAAAAATTCCACCGAGAGTTTCGATTCCTAAAGAAAGAGGCGTTACATCCAACAATAGGACATCTTTTACATCTCCCTGAAGAACGCCCCCTTGAATGGCGGCTCCGACGGCGACTACTTCATCTGGATTAACTCCACGATTAGGCTCTTTCCCGAAGAATTCCTTCACTTTTTCAATGACTTTTGGCATTCTCGTCATTCCACCGACCAAAATGACGTCCTGTATGTCTCTCGCTCTAAGTCCGGCATCTTTCAGAGCTATTCTGCACGGCTCGATCGTTTTCTCGATTAGATCATTAACGAGAGATTCGAATTTTGCGCGCGATAGCTTGATATTAAGATGTTTCGGCCCGGAGGCATCGGCCGTTATAAAGGGCAGATTGATATCGGTCTGAATTGACGAAGATAGCTCAATTTTAGCTTTTTCGGCAGATTCCTTCAGTCGTTGGAGAGCCATACTATCCTTCTTTAGATCAATCCCTGTTTCTTTTTTAAATTCAGATACAAGAAAATCGATGATTCGCGCATCAAAATCTTCGCCTCCGAGGAAGGTATCTCCGTTGGTGGCCTTTACTTCGAAAACTCCATCACCTATTTCGAGGATGGAAACGTCGAAGGTTCCGCCTCCGAGGTCATAAACTGCGATGGCCCCGCTATTCTTCTTGTCGAGCCCGTAAGCGAGGGCCGCGGCCGTTGGTTCGTTAATTATTCTTAGAACCTCGAGACCGGCTATTTTCCCGGCATCTTTCGTGGCTTGCCGTTGTGAGTCATTGAAATAGGCGGGGACAGTAATGACGGCCTGAGTTACCTTTTCCCCTAGATGGGCTTCAGCGATTTCTTTCATTTTTTGTAGGATGAAGGCGCTGACCTGACTCGGACTATAGTCTGTCCCGCGCGCTCTCACCCAGGCATCTCCACTAGGAGCTTCGATGATATTGTAGGGCACGAGGTCACGATCTCGCCTAGTCATTGGATCATCAAATTTCCTCCCGATTAAGCGTTTGATAGCAAATAAAGTATTTTCATGGTTGGTCACGGCTTGTCTTTTGGCGGTTTGACCAACGAGTTTTTCTCCATTTTCCAAGAAGGCGACCATCGAAGGAGTTGTTCTAGCTCCCTCCAGATTTTCGATAACCTTCCCAGTTTTCCCGTCGATAATAGCGACACAAGAATTCGTAGTTCCGAGATCAATACCAATCACTTTCGCCATTTTAATTTCCTCCGTAATATTTACTTGGAGTGCTAGGTCAATTAGCACTCTCTCTTAATAACTGCTAACAGAGTATCATAACATCCAGAAATTTCCAAGGAAAATCTTAAATAACCTCAATTTCCCCTAACGATATAGAGAAGGCCTAGATGAATTCATAAAATACGCCTGATATTCAAGCAAAAGAGCAAGTATTATGATTTCTCTGGAAGAACTTTTTCTTATTATGAATGTAAAACACTATCCGAGACCGAGGGCACGATATTTTATATGACTAAGAATCACTAGCCATCCGTCTAATCCTGTTTGAACCGCTATTCTGAATGATTTTGGTCTAATGTGGCATGGAGGTTTTGCGTGAAATCGAGGACATCCCTCGTGCGGTCTTCGATCCTTTTCCATTTTTTTATCATTACGATCGTATGATCGCTTCTAATCTTTGGCACCCAATTGGCGTCTTTAAGCTCATCAGATTGTAAGTATTGCAATAATATCGCCGCATCTTTGCAGCGGTTTTTGTAAAACGAAAAGGTCAGGCCGCTAGAGCCAATAGCCAACTTAACTATGTTCGCAGCTTTACAGTGCAGCTGAATTTTGATCAAAATAAATAGATTGTCCAGCTCCGGTGGTATACTGCCAAATTTTTCCCAAATTTCTGCATAAAGCAAATCAAACTCTAAATTATCAGTAATTCCACCAATACGGCGATACAACATCAATCGAACATTCTGATCGGCGATGTAAGATTCTGGGATTAGTGTAGATACCCCCAAACTTATTTGCGAATCGAATCTCTCGAACGGAGTACTTCTCCCTGCTTTGACCATCAAAACAGCCTCCTTTAGCATCGATTGATATAATTCTATTCCCACTTCCTTTATATACCCAGATTGCTCTTCTCCGATGAGATTGCCCGCCCCTCGGATATCAAGATCATGACTCGCCAATGTAAATCCTGATCCTAATTTATCCAAACTCTGCATTAATTCTAGTCTTCTCTGAGCACCTTGCGATAATTCACGTTCCGCCTGGACTAGAAAATAGGCGAATGCTTGAATTCCTGAGCGCCCTACTCTTCCCCGCAATTGATACAACTGGGAAAGACCAAAAAGATCAAATCTGTAGATTAGGATTGTATTTGCCTTCGGAATATCTATTCCAGAATCGATAATGTTCGTCGAAACTAAAATATCAATTTCCTGATTATAAAATTTCTCGATAACTTTATCGAGGTTTTGAGACTGTCCATGTATTCGGTCAATCCTAATATCCGGAACGATTTCTCTTAGAAATTGGAAGGCTCGATCCAGATATTCAACTCTCGGAACTACGAAAAAAACTTGTCCACCGCGTTGAATTTCCATCTCAATAGCGGGCCTAATATCCGCTTCCTCGAATTCGCAAATGATCGTCTTGACTGGCAAACGATCTACCGGCGGTTTCGTTAGTAGGCTCAATTCCCGAATACCCGTCATGGCAAGTTGAAGAGTTCGAGGAATTGGAGTTGCACTCAACGTAAGAAAATGAGCCTGACTAATGCGTCGCAGATTTTCTTTTTGTTTTACTCCGAAATGATGTTCCTCATCGATTATAACCAATCCTAATTCAGCAAATTTAATCCTTGATGAGAGTAAGGCGTGGGTTCCGATAACAATTTGAATTTCCCCGTTCTTTATTTGCGTTACATTTCGTGCAAATTCAGTATTAGTCACAAATCTAGATAATTGGCAAATTTTAACTCCAAATTCAGCAAATCTATTTAAGAAAGTCTTGAAATGTTGTGCGACGAGAATGGTCGTCGGAGCCAACAGCGCCACCTGTTTTCCGTTCGAGATCGCGACAAAGGCCGCCCTAAGAGCAACTTCGGTCTTCCCGAATCCGACGTCTCCGCATACCAATCTATCCATGGGAACCGAGCCTTGCATATCGGATATCACATCCGCGATCGCCCGCCTCTGATCATCCGTTTCTACATAGCCAAATCCTTTGCAAAATTCCTCATATTCTTGCTTATTGATGGTATATGGCTCAATTTTCAGGAGTTTCCGTTTAGCCTCTAGTTGCAGCAGATTATTTGCAATTATCAACAGCTTCTTTCTGATTGTGTCTCGACGATTCGACCATCGTTCCCCTTTTTTCAGAGAATCCAACTCGATCGAAAGATTTTCGTCTCCGTACCGAGATACGAGAGATATATCTTCGACTGGGACGTATAATCTATCATCATTTCTAAATATCAAGACTAAGAAATCGTGGCAAATTCCGGAGACTTCGATATTTATTAATCCATCATAAATCGCAATTCCATGTCTCTCGTGGACTACATAATCTCCTATCGATAATTGAGAGAATTCCTTAAAGACATCAGAAACAGACCTGCTGTGAGACACCGCCCTTTCCGACACATCGCTACTCCCGGGCTACATTATAGTTCCGCATTCAGCCTGCACCTTAACTTATATATCTGTCTATATTTTCTTTTACAACAAATTCTTTCAAAATCATTTCTTCAACTTTCCGTCCCCCTTCGTAGTAGGCTTTTCGGCGCCAGGAGCTGATAGATCCAAGGTCACCGCGACCATCACCATCGTCTTGCCTCTCACGATAGCGATTGGAATGGGCGTTCTCACTCCCTCCCTGGCGAGAGATTCTATAATTTCCTTCAATTGCTGGACACTAATAATCTTAATACCATCCACACTCACAATCCCATCTCCCTGGATAAAAGCAGATCCTCCAAAAAGACTTGCTTCCGTAGTATCCTCGACCTGGGTAATAATTACCTTAACCTCAGGTGGATAATCATTGCGATAGCGGGGCGGAATCGTTGCAACCGTAATCCCGAGAGCTGGGATAACGGCTGTATTATTCTGGTCAGCATCGGCCGGCCCAGGCGCGTCCTCAGAATCAAGTGAGCCGGACCGTAGAGCTTCCTCGAAATCTCCGATCTTTACAGTTAGCCTTACCGCTTTCCACTCCTTTCCACCAACGTGACGCCAAACATCAATGGTCGTCGATTGCCCAATCGGGGTATTACTCACCAGTTGCTGCACTCCGTTTTCCGCCGTGATCTTTTTTCCGCCAATCGCGGTAATTACGTCTCCAGTATGGATGCCGGCTTTCTCGGCTGGCCCACCCGGAACAATCTTTGATACATAAGCTCCAAGCACCTGAGATTTACTTAGGCTCTCTTTCCCAATCAGTCCGATACCCGCGGCGACCTTCTGGTCAACCTTTTGTACCTCAACGCCAAGCCATCCCCTGAACGTCCGCTTGTGTTCAATAAGCTGCTCAACCGTGACCCTTGCGATGTTAGATGGAATCGCAAACCCAATTCCTATATTCCCACCGTTAGGGGTAATGATCGCATTGTTAACACCAATGACTTTACCTTTGATATCGAGCAAACATCCGCCAGAACTACCCATATTAATCGGGGCACTATGCTGTATGAAATCATCAACCAGGCTAAGGGAAGGCTTTGAAAATGAGACATTACGGCCCTTAGAAGATATAATTCCGCTCGTTACCGTACTGCCGAATCCGAATGGATTGCCGATAGCTATGACAAAATTACCTTCACAAATATCATCTGAATTTCCCCAAGTCATGGGCTTCAATTTTTTTCGATCGATACCAATTCCCTTCAGATTGACCGAAATGACGGCGAGGTCCGTGCGCGGATCACTGGCATGCAATTCGGCTAGAAGTTCCGTCTTATCGGCCAAATATATAGCTATCTTTTTCGCTTTCTCGACGACGTGATTATTCGTCACGATGTACATCTTATCCTTATCGACTCTGATGATAAAACCAGAGCCAAGAGCCTGTACCTTTTTCGGTTTGCTTCGTTTACCCGGGAAACTAAAGAAATCCCTAAAGAAATCATCGAATGGAGATCCACCAAACAGATCCGGAATATCGGATGGCTCATCTTCTACGAGTTGCGCGACGGCGATGCTAACAACGGAATCTTTAGTCTGTTTCGCTATATTCTCAAACCCCTTTTCAAAAGTGATTAGTGGCACCACTTCTTCTTTGGATTTTTCGGATTCTTCAGCTTTTTCAAGATTTTTCTCAGTATCTTTTGGTGATGTAGGTTTCTGAGCTAGAGTCGCCTCCGACTCCTTCTTGATCTCTGGCCCTTTCTTGGCAATCTCCGAGATGGAAGTCTGATCCAAACGGATATGAAATGTTTTCTTAACGAAATCCCACACCTCGACGACGCCCACGACGACGGCGGCGTAAATGACGACCTTGCAGGCCTGAATGATGAATCTGAAAATACCCATTCCCCTAAAGTAACTCCGGACAAGCTCAACAATTCTGGACAACTTTTATTATAGCACAAAACATGCTAGAGCCGCACGAGAATGTTACGAGCAATTTGTTATATTTCTTCAAATAAAATTGATAACAAAGCAACGAATAATTCCTTCATGCGTTTCTCTCATCGATTTGAGTTTCGTATAAGAATGTAGAAAAAAAGCTCAGAGAAATGGATAAAATAAGCCTAATGTTCGAACAACAACGTCATTATAGTGCTCCCGCTGATGGAAAATTTCAACTATATCGATAAATTTATTACAAGGAATTTGATCAAGGAGAGGCCGTCACGTACATTTCGTAAACAGATTCATAGCCATTGTGGCTATAGGATCTTCATTTACCGCGGCGGCAAGTCTTTGTTTTAGCTTGGTGGTATCGTATGAGTTGCTCGGGGGCTTGCCATTCCAGTACATATCCCGCAGATCTGCGATATCTGCCTCAGATGTAATACCTATCGGCTTAGTAAGCCCTTGACGAGTAAACCCTTCCGTCAACTCACCCCCAAAGGCACCAATACTAAAAGCAAACAGTAGAATAACATAAGATAAACACTTCATTAATCATCCTCCCCAGGATTACTTATCTTATTCTATCAGATATTTCATAGGCCAGGCAAGATTAAAGGTTGGATTCCTACAGAAGTCTTCTAAACTCTTACCGAATTCTTCTTTAGTGGTCCCCTTCAAGCAGGTATCACACGAGATTCAAGATTGGGCCACACAGTAGTAAAGGCCAATGGGAGGCGGTCTTCCGTACGTCTACGATTGTCTACAGCGCGCCGCACATCAGATTTACAAAACTGATCATATTCCGGCCAGCTCAAATCATATGCAAATATCCTAAGCTGGGTACAGGCGTTCACACAGGTCTCTACCAACATCCAACCGTATCCCCGTCTCCCACATTCCACGGCAACATAGAAGAACAGATCATGTACCCATGCTCTATGCTGGAAATACCACGGTGTTACTGAGTCACGATCCCCAATGATACTCACAACCTTCTCTTTATAGTTACCTATAGCTAAATGGGGAGCTAGGAGTATCAGTAACTCTCTAAATAATTGTTGATTTTCTTCAAACATTCTAGAAAGGTTGGCTTCACATTCATCAACGAGATTCCAAAACATACAATCTAAGAAGATCCCCATAGCCGTTGTAGCTATAGGATCTTCATTTACCTTGGCGACGAGTCTTTGTTTTAGCTCGGTGGTATCGTATGAGTTGCGCTGGGGCCTGCCAGTCCAGTACCTACTTTGCAGCCGGTCGAGATCTGCCTCATTTACTGGGCATTTCGGGGGTACAAACTCAGATGCACAGGCCCTAAACATACAGACAATTATGACAACATAAGATAAACACTTCATTAATCATCCTCCCCAGGATT
>JAIRWL010000005.1 GCA_031268935.1 Holosporales bacterium
AATCCTCGGAGGATACCAACTATGGGCCACCCTCCGGAACAAGCAAGCCGTAACCTAACTATTATCTGTTTGACCCCGGGAGATTATGGTCTGCCTGACCCCGTGGAAGAACCCCCTCCACTAACCCAAAAATGACTAACTCCCTTCTGTCCCCTGGGGGAGAGCTCCCTCCCCTGCCTCCAAGGTATAGCTCCCTGCGGACCCCGGGGTTGCGCGGGGAGCCCCCCCCCCCAAAAAAAACCTATCGGAGGACTTCCGGAGGGCAATTGTATCAAGGTCTTTCATTTTCTATTAATTCTCTGGGTGCATAATATTAATCAGTAGTTCCTCACTCTGGATTGAAACGACAACCATGTTAAAGAAAAGTATCAAACTTATCGGGTTCCTCCTCGCCACCTCAATCGCTCCTTTCGAAGGTTATTGTGATCCTCTGTGGGGGGGGGATGCGGGGCGCGTATCTTCGACCTGAGCCCCTGGCCTCAGTGCCGCGTCTTGCTAGAATACTACATTCCGACTGCATGGGCCCAGTGGAAGGCTGGGTGGCCTACTAATCTGTACCCTGGCTGGAAAAACAAGACTGTGGATATAACTATTCTCGAAAACAAAGCCTCTGAGGGAGGGCCCTGGGCCCCGCTACTGGAAACTCCCCGCCTGGCCTTGTGTGCTAAACTTCGCAGTCTCTTGACTACCCATTATAAACTCGGGGATACCCCTGAGACTGGCCGACCTCCTTTGGAGATACAAGCCTCCTCCGACCCAACTGGAGTGGAGATCCTTGCCGAAGTCTCTGCTGGCAAGCTTCTGCTTAGTGTCCCTCCATCTATGGACGGTAACCAGGTCTTGGAGGCCTTGTGCAATGGGACAATTCGTCCTGCCTCAACTTATACTGTGCCAGACCCTTTTGCAACTATGACTATGTTCATAGCCCTCTACCTTTCATCTAAAGGGGAAGACTTGATCCATCATATCCTGAGTCTGCTGAGGTTTAAAGATGTAATGCCTCCGATAGCTATGTCTGACTTGACCACCTGTGAGCTGGATTTCACTAATGCATACGAGAAGCTCGATGCTACTAATTTCGTGGGAAACGTCAAACTGCCTATGGGGCCTTTCTCGAACTTCCTAAATACCTTACTTGATGCTCCCCTGCCGCTGTGGTTTGATGTCTCTAGGTTACCCTCGGCCCATTGGGTTATTCACAGCGAAGGATCTTTACTTGTCCCGTTGATGGATCCGCCAATTCCGGCAGCCTCTCTCTCCACAACCGAACTGTCAGCTACTCTCTTGTCGTCTTGCGGACAAGCTATCGAACAATCCCTCCCCTCCGTTGCACAATCTATTGGAGACTCTATAGAATCCATAATACAATCCGAAATTGAAAAGACACAAGAATCCCTCAAGAAGACTCAAGTACTGTCGACCGCTGGATTGGTCGTTGGGTCGTTGGCCACCATCGGATTGGGAATCCTCGGTGGATACCAACTATGGTCCTCCCTACGGCCCAAACGGTACCGGCCATAACCTCCAATTACTACCCCCCCCTCCCTGAATCCCTCTCTATACGCTATGCTTAACTACTTTGTAGAGGAGCATGGTGTCTGCGATGTTTTCCTCTCTGATCTTGGATCGCGATTCCTTCTTCGTATTGCAATTTTTCCGGGAATCCAATGAAATACTTTTAAATCTCGAGAACTTTATCCATGGCCATTTCCGTAGCTTTACTTGCCGGAAGGAGCGGTAATCTCAGCTCGTTTTGTATTAACCCTCTCCTGAAAAGTGCATACTTGACTGGGATTGGATTAGACTCAGAACTGAGCGCACGGTTGAGTGGAGCCAACTTTTGGTCACATTCAACCATAGTTTTGATGTCTCCCATTTTCCATGACTCTACGAGTTTTTTGACTACGAGCGGTTCGAGGTTTGCGACCACCGAAATCGTACCATCCCCTCCATGAGCGAGAAATCCAGGCAAAGTCAGATCATCTCCAGAAAGTAACTTAAAATCCTCGGAAACCATTGATCTCATAACCGTCACTCTCGAAAGATTGGTATCTGAATCTTTCAGAGCCACTATCCGATCTAATTTAGATAATTCAAATACGGTATCGAGAGAGATCCCAATTGAACATCGCCCCGGATTATTGTAAACTATTATAGGAATATTGCTGTTGGTATGTATTTGCTTAAAATGCTCGATAATGCCAAGTTGAGTAGGTTTGATATAGTACGGTGCAATCACTAAAACTCCATCCGCTCCCAACTCTTGGGCCATCAGAACCAATCGAATGGATTCAGATGTAGAACAGGAACTACATCCAACCAAAATCTTGATCCTCGACGCGGCCATCTTTATGACAAAAGAAATTATATTTTCTCTTTCTTCATCGATTAATAGAAGCCCCTCGCCGGTCGATCCACATACCAAAATCCCATCGGTTCCAGAATTAAGGTGAAACTCCACTAGTTTTTCGAGTGCGCAAAAATCGATAGCATTATTCCTAATAGGTGTTACCAAGGCGACAATCGATCCCTCAAACATTACTTACTGAACCCATACAGAGAAACGGACGAAACAACATAATAAATCTTTTCCCTTTCAACCTCAATTCAATTGGATGATTCCACCTTTTATAGCGACGACCCCAGACCCCATGAGATCTAGTTTAGCATTGGCCTTGACCTCTGCCGTGGTCGTCCCTTCGATTTTCATTGTCAGCCCCTTAGCTTCGAATCCCGTCTTGGCTTCAATTTTCATATTCATACCAGTAAGTGTATTTGACGTCTTCGCATCTATTACCACTTTCTGGCCGTTCGCTGAAAAATCCATTTGAGCGCTAAAAGTAATTTTCGCTTTAGAATTTAGGGTCGTGTCTTTACTTGATTCTATTTTAATTGCATCATCACATTTAATATTAAGTTGCCCTCCACAATTAATATTCATATCCCCAGTCGTTTTGAGTGAAAAATCTCCCTTTATATCGATTTTGAGATCCCCCTTACTTAGAGTGATAACTCTGTTACCTTCCTTTAGGGTTATCGTTTGGTTGCCTTTATCGAGTTGGACTTCGTAATCTCCTTCTTGTATCGTCGTTTTGTTTGTTCCTTTTTTGATAATTAAAACGTTTTCTACTGCATCTTTTTTACTCTCTAAGGTTACTATTTTAGATCCCTCATTCAAGGTTACCTGCTCACCATTTTCAATGACCGCGACCAAATCCTTCTGAGCATGAATAAAAATCTCTTCTTCTTTCGCTTTGTCGTTAAATCTCAATTCATTAAATCCTTCGCCCTTCGATGATTGAGTATAAAATGTAGAAATCGTATTTTTATCTTTCGGATAATTTGCCGGAGGTTTATTGATACCATTGTACAGGCATCCAACCACAAGCGGGCGGTCCGGATCTCCATCAACAAACGAAACGAGTACCTCCATCCCCACTCGGGGAATAACTAGGGCGCCATACTTATTGCCGGCCCAAGCCTGGGCAACCCTAATCCAACACGAGCTCTTTTCATCACCTTTCGTCCTCGAATCCCAGAAAAACTTAACTTGAATTCTTGCATCTTCATCACAAAAAATCTCTGCATCAGAAGCCCCCGTAACGATAGCCGTCAGGCAACCATGTATCCTATTTTTTGCGTGATAATATTCCGGACGATATTTTACTGAATCAGGAATAGCGGTAAACGAATTGGAGTATAGGGGAGTTAGAGGAGGCTCGGAATCTCCTGGCATTTGCTTAATATAATGTTTAACCTTCACGACGAAGAATTGCCCATCGTGTATTTTCGTACCTGATCCTGTGATCTTAAACAGAAACCCAGACTCAAGTTCCGGACAATAGCTTTCTCCCGTCAATTGCTTGTTGTCTCTATTATCTCTCTCTAAAATTATTTGCGATATTTGATCTCCTCCAGTTTTGTCCAAAAAAACCGGGCTAAAAATCTCTTTTTCACCAATCTGAAAACTATCCGAAGAATCGGCCGCGGCGCCCATTATTACCTTAGCCTGGGTCTCGTTGTACGCTAAACTATTGATCTTTCCAAATCCGAGCGAACTGGAAAATGCTATATTAAAGGCGATTGTCCGATTGTACAATGCATCGGAGTAGATTTTGACAACCTTTAATTCAGTTTGAATTTTGTCTGCCGATATGCTGCTATCAGACATAACTAGGGTTTCGCCACTTTTATCCGCTTTCGTAAAAAAAAATGCTCCATTTTCTTCCAACAACCTGGAAAAAAAATGAAAGTCACTTTCTCCATATTGGACACAAATCGGTCTCTTTTCGGAACTCAACGACCTCATATCCACCTGAAATTTAGAAATCTTATTTTCTTTAAGAATCTGTCGAAGGATATCTTCGGTCGATAATTCCTGAAATATCCTGTATTTCTGAAAATAATTCATCCTGGCATAATTTTGGACTACCCGCAGCCGTAAAATACTGTCCGTCCTATCTTTATTCAGACTCGGAAGATTCAAGAACCCCGCACGTTCAACAATTCCGTAGAAATATCGAAATTTGCCATTGCCATATTCTATGGACAAAGAAAAATCATCGTTTACAACCTTTGAAATATCTACGGAGAGAGTCGTATGAAGATCAACGCACATTTCGGTAATAAGTGAGATACCTTCAGTAATCTCAACATTTCTTACGACCGCCTCCCCGATAGACGAACAAATGAATTTGACAGCTAAATTATCTTGTTTAGTTGGCGTTAATTGAAATACCACGATCTCGTTTCTATCATGATTCAAAATGAATAATTTCTGAAGGGAATCTTAAAGCAAAGCTCCCCTGGAACCAAGCTAGAAATTGGCCAAATCCTGCGTAGATTTAAGATAACCGAGGCCCAGCTACATAAAAAATGATCGGCTTGCTCCTGTCATTGTACTACGATGCCGGCAGAGGGTCATGGAATCGAGTAATTTCACCGCTCTCTTTCGGGGGTTCGCTCTCCCCATCTTCGCCATTACATCACTAATTCTTTAAAATATCAAAAGGCGCTACGCTTCTACTTTTGACATTTTACATAATTACCGATTACTGGCGGAGAGAGGGGGATTCGAACCCCCGATACGACTTTTGACCGTATGACGGTTTAGCAAACCGTTGCCTTCAGCCTCTCGGCCATCTCTCCGATCCCGCCTCATATTATATCAATCCTCAGTGATCCAGCGCAATCGACAAGATTTGTAGAGTTTTTTCTTTATCTCATTTACTCTTTATAAATCTATTCAATTTATCTTAATAATAGTACTTCTGTTGCGGAAAAAGGAAATGATAAATAGATTAATTGTATTTATTTTATTGATGTCCTTGTGCGGCGATAGATTGGAAGCAAAATCTGCGAGAGGAGATGTACAGAAGATCTACCAAAGAATAACTGGAAGTGGAACTGATGGAATCGTTGGTGGACCTCAGGCGGAATTAGAGGATGACAAGATTGTAGTGTACATCCTGAGGCTCGCGGATCAGACACATAACATACCTTTGAATACTGTGGCGGACCTATCATCAGATACGGTAACGGATGCATTTATGCAAGTTATTAACTCTTCTTTGCCACTAACAACAACAGCATACGCTCATGACGCCGTACCGATGATGAAACCGAATGAGTTGTCTACGACTCTTAACACTATCGATATTTTCAAAAAGGAAGGGATAGCTATGGGCTTACTTCCTGCGGACGTAGATTATGGAAACTCAAGTTCACCGCTGCTTCAATTTCTAAAAACCTACGCGTGGGTTGGAATCGGCCTAGGCGGCATTACGGCTCTGGTGGTTGGGTATATGATTTCTCGTAAAAAATAGCAAGATTGGAACTCGAACCATTTTATTTTTATTTATTGCTTTGGGAGGATAATCATGATTATTCATTCTTTTCTGTTGAGTAGTAGACGTCTGCTCATCTCACTTTGTCTTTGTTTATCTGCAGGCCAAGGCTCCGATATCACTCCTGACTACCGCGATACTCCCGATCGTCAAGATGCAGGCGCTGATACCACTCCTATTTGTCTCGATTGTCAAGACGAGGATACAAATGGTGCTCCTGATTGTCTCGATTGTCAAAATACAGACGCTGATGGCACTCCTGTTTGTCCTGCTTGTTTCAATCCAGAGCCACTGCCTGTTTGTCTAAATGAAGGTGAAGTTATCTATTTTTTGTCAGAAAGGATCTCTTCTGTTCTAGGAGATATGGTATCTCCCTTAGCAACATATTACTGGCACTCTATACAACCCCTTCTCCCATACACTTATGAGGAATTAGGCTCACATCAGATTGCCACTTTTGATAAGGAGGGCGTGGTGTGCCAGGCCGAGGTAATCAAGAATTCCCAAGGGAAGTGGTTTATTGTTGGAGCGAAACAGTGGCCTTCCGATGTCAATGCCCGTTATCCTCTCGATATTTCCAAGATAATCGAAGTAACAACCGTACGTTCTCTTATGTTTTCCTTGAAATTCGGAATCGTTAGATGTGAAGGAATTGAATTTGATTTAAGGGAATTTACTTCTCCTAGAGAAGAGGCGTGGGGGCTTGCTAATCAATTCTGTGATGGGGTGCGACAGGGCTTGAGCACTCAAATTCCGTCTTTTGGTCTGTGGGACCCATTTCTTCGAACGATGTTAGGTATTTCAGAGGCCGCTCCTGGTCTACGGAGTAATAAGCTCCAAAGGGCACCTGCTGCTGGATTTAAACTCAATCCTTGGGGCATGGCCTGTATCATCGGCGGAATTGGAATGTGCGGGTGTTCCGCTTGGCTAGCATATAAATACTTTAAGTCCAGAGCGGCCGCGTGAGTGATTTCAGATGGAGTATAAGTTTTTAATAATCATCCGATACAATCTAACCGCTCAATTACCTGACTTCGGACTGGGAGCCTAAACTTCTCGAAGATCTTTCATTTTCTATTAATTCTCTCGGTGCATAATATTTATCGATTGAACCACTATCTGGAGTGAAATGACAGTCATGTTAAAGAAAAGTATCAAAATTATCGGGGGCGTCCTCGCCATTTCAAGTGCTCCTTTCGAAGCTTATTGTGACCCAACCGGGGGGGGGGGGGGGGGGGAGGATCAGACCCACGAAAAAACCCCTTGGCCCCAGAGTACCAACCTGCGAAACTGACCAATGGATAAAACAGGGGCTACCTCCCATAATGCCT
>JAIRWL010000015.1 GCA_031268935.1 Holosporales bacterium
TTTGTTAATATTCATGATAATTCTCCTTTGATAAAATGTATAGATAGATTTAATTCGATTAATTCTGTTTTGTGATTTCGTTTTGACAGCAGGAACGCTGTCTAATATCAGCCTAGAAGAATATGTTTATGGAAGGCAAACTAATTTTTATCCCATAATTCAATCTGAGCTTCGCATATACTAAGAACCGTGCTGTAGGTTGATGATGGATTGAATGCGAGCCGGACAGATGGAAGAACAAGGGCCGAATCGGAATGGTTTGTTCATAACATTTGAAGGGGGAGAGGGGTGTGGAAAGTCGCTGCAGGCCGGTATGCTATTCGATTGGATAAGCCTTTCCAAGATTCCGGTTATGCTAACCCGTGAACCGGGAGGGACCATCCTTTCGGAAGACATTAGAAGGTGGCTTTTGGTTGGTAGTATCAATAAATGGGACCCGGTAACTGAATCTCTATTGTATCTAGCCTCACGATCCGATCATTGGTTCAAGAAAATATATCCAGCCCTGAATAGTAATTCGATGGTGATTTGCGATCGATTTCAGGATTCGTCCGTCGTTTATCAGGGGATCGGGAAAGGGGTTTCCCTTAACCTTTTGGATCAAATTTATCTCGAGATAACCGGTGGTAGGTATCCGAATAGAACTTATCTATTGGATATTGCTCCCGAAATAGGTCTCCGTCGATCTATAGCTAGAACCGATAATGATGAGACTAGATTTGAAAATATGGACATTTTTTTCCATGAAAAGGTCCGCTCCTCCTTTTTGAGAGTCGCGGAGAAAAACCCTGATAGGTATTTGGTCCTCGATGGAAATTTACCAGCCACCGAAATACACGAGAAAATCAAATCAGATCTGAAATTACAATTTCGTAATATTTTTGAGTAAAGTTTTGTAAAATTTCGCAAAATTGCTCAGAATATATTTTAGTTTTTATTTTGTTGTAATTTGCTTGAGGATTTTCGGGATCGGAAGATGTGTTAATGTTAAAGTATTGATGCAAAATAATGATCGGAAGAGTAATATTATTTTGCACATAATCTTCTGATTCAAAGTAATTTTCAAATCTGAAGCAATCTAAATCATTTTGTAATTGATATAGAAGTCCAAAACAGGTCCCAAAAGTTGCGGCTTTAATGGACGCCTTGAAATCATTGGATGCCAGATAAGCTCCTAGGAAACAAGATAATTTAAAAAATGGAGATGTCTTGAGTGAGGTAATTCTGAGGCAATTTTCGATATCGGTCGATATAGTAATTTCTTGTTCTTTGAGGGCGCCTCGGATAGTCGAAGAACATTCACGTAGAAACAAGTTGCGGATAAATTGGTCGTCTTGGTGCAAATTGAGAAACAGTTTAGATGCATTAGCGAAAATGTAATCTCCAATCAAGACACTGAATTTTCGTCCGAAGGCTTGGCATAGAGAAGTGCTCCCTCTCCTCATGGTACCATCATCGACGATATCATCGTGAATAATTGAGGCGAAATGAATAGCCTCGATCAGGGCGGCTGTCCAGATTTTTTTTTTCTTATCTTTGGCTAGACCTAATGGAGCGGCCGACAAACCTAACCGCAAATCGGTAAATTCGTATGAAGAATCAATAAAGTTCTTAGATGATTCGGAAAATTTATTGAAAAAATAAAAAAATAATGTAGCACGAATTTTTTTTCCTTTTTGAGCTAAAACATCGATATGAACATTGGCTAAATTGCTGAACAAATTACTCAATAATTGATCGACCACCGCCAATTCTTCGCCAATCGATTCCTTTTTTTCTAGAGCTTTTTGAATAATATCAGAAAACAAATTCGGCAACTTCCGCGAGATTATGGGAAGCATTATACTCGAATGGTTTACAGAAAAAACTCCGGTTTTTCGCGAAGGCGGCTATCCAAAAGAAAGTTGCTAGGTGGGTGCTCAATGGCAGAGAGGGGCCCTCACGTTCATCCCCGAGCGTTTCCGGCGCCAAGAGAGGGGGCCTCCATATCCGCCCATAGCAATCTAAGCGGGTGGGAGCGGCCGCTGGGTCTCGGCGAGATTTGACTCGAAGGTGGCCGCGAGAGTTCCCGCGGTAAAATCATTAGACGAGTTAGAAGGAGGGGGAGGGATGGATGATGCAGGGGATAAGCCCCCTTTGGCGCCAGGACGAACGAACAAGGAGGGGGGAGGGCGCTTACCCCTCTCAGGTTTCGACTGGGCTGGATTAGTAGGGAGGAGGGGCAGCGATCCCCGTGACCGAGGGCCCCGGGACCGATTTCTGGTGGGATGTGGTGAATGGGTCTTATCGGGATAGGGAAGGGGGTAAGAAGGACCGCCATTCACCCTTGGGGGAGGGGAAGCATCGTCCGGTTCGACAAGGGGGCCTGATTCTGGCGAGGGAAAAGGGTGTATAGGACCAGGGGGCCCAATAATATCGAAAGTCCCAGGAGGCCGCGAGGCAGGAGCTGTTGTACGAGAAGAACGGGAAGAACGAGGGCTGGTAGGTGGCTTGCTGGGAGATATTTCCCAGTCTTTCGCTGAGAGGGGCAGGGGGCCGCAAAGCTGTAGGAGGCTTTCGGGAGTCGATTCAATTACCCTTACAGCAACAAGGCACCGGAACACGTCGTGCCCGACATCCCTTCTGTTGAAGGACTTTCCGGGGGCCGTGCTCTGTGCGATACCAGTGCAGAGCATTGCCCAGGTGTATACCCGCTCTCCACGCTGCAGGCCCCGCGCAGCTATGATGTAATAGGGTGAGTAAACCAATTCACTGGCTTGCGGCACTTGAGGGCAGACCCAATGCAGCAGAGAAGCCCCGACGGCTGCTAGCTGTTCGTGCGGCAGGCGCAAGGTCACCTCAGCGCTCACAGCGGGTGGAACGCCCGTCGCAAAGGTGCATCCAAATATCGATGCCAAAATAATTAATTCTCTATGAAACACGTGTTATTGCCTATTCACTTAAACTTTAAATTGCATTTATACTCTCATATTGATTTGCTTTCAACAAGTTAGTTATGTGCATCATAGAAGTGGTGCATGATTGTTTTTCTATCATCTCGCATATAAGCAAGCGGGCTACCTGTTATTCATAAATCAATGGATTAACGTCTTTTTAAGGCTGCTATAAGATAAATTACTGAACAATTGATGGAAAAATTGTCGATTATTGACTAGTCTCAATCGGAAAACTGATAAGAATAGGTGATATGTTAAGGATGAGGATGTCCTTGAGATCGTGCTAGAAACGAGGCATTTTTTTTTGTTGTTTTTTAGGTTGACAGTGCGCGGGGGATAGTGGTAACTTGGTCGAGTCGCCTGAAGACGGGCCGATGTGATCTTGGATAAAGTGAATAGAGAGAAAAAAAAAGAGGTAGTGAGCAGGTGGCGTGTTGTAAAACACTAAGAAATATCATTTGCTCATTATTTTAGAACAAACTGATTACTTTGTTAAAAAGACAGTTGATTCTAATTTAAGTGATGACGATTGAGCGAATGGGGTTGAACATGAGAGTTTGATCCTGGCTCAGAACGAACGCTGGCGGCATGCTTAACACATGCAAGTCGAACGATGTATTGGTGCTTGCATCGATACATAGTGGCAAACGGGTGAGTAACGCGTGGGAACGTACCCTTCAGTCTGGAATAACCGCTGGAAACGGCAGCTAATACCGGATACATCTGAGAAGAGAAAGAGAGATCGCTGAGGGAGCGGCCCGCGTTAGATTAGGTAGTTGGTGGGGTAATGGCCTACCAAGCCGATGATCTATAGCTGGTCTGAGAGGACGAACAGCCACACTGGGACTGAGACACGGCCCAGACTCCTACGGGAGGCAGCAGTGGGGAATATTGGACAATGGGGGAAACCCTGATCCAGC
>JAIRWL010000007.1 GCA_031268935.1 Holosporales bacterium
GTCTATTATCTTGGGCTACTCTTCCCCAACTTCCTTTTCGTCCTGTTAGATGTGGTTCAAGCTTTTCCCAACGTTCATCCGATATATCATGCCTGTGATATGCACTCGTTTCCATTAACTTTTCACAAAATCAAAGCAATTTCGGATTATGTAACAGTTTTCGTTTCTGACGGCAGTCTATAGGGGAGGCGGTTGATTGATACCCGATACCAAACTGGATTGAGCAGCTCTGCCCGAGCGACGTGTTGAATCCCCACCCCTGATAAGTTACTGGGTGAGGCGGGTGATTGATAACGGATGCCAATCTGGATTTATCAGCCGCTCGCCCCGAGCGACAGGATGAATCCCCGACCCTGAATAGCGACTGGATGAGACGGATGATTGATAACGGATGCCAATCTGGATGTAGCATCTCGCCCCTATCGGCCTGTTGAATCACCGCCCCTAAAGATTGACTCTGGTGGGGGCCGAGATTGATTCCCCTGGGTAAAAAAAAGGGGGCCGCTGGGGATACCGAATTCCCTAGGGGCTCTGACGCGGGAGAATTTATGAGATGTTAATTTTTAATGTTGCTGCTAAGCTAACTCTTGGAGAGGAAAGCTAACAAGGAGTGACTAATGAATTCCCAACTCAATTCTTTCGCCAAGATCAAAAAGTCTATGACCCTTACGATCATCACTATAGCGGCGACCTGTCAATTAACGACCAAAGCTTATCAGCCAATTGAACGCAGCCTCCTGTGGGGACATAATGTTCAAATCCTCCGCAAAGCGACTTTAGATCACAGTGTCCTACCTGGCAGCCTCGGAAACCCTAACGGTGGTGATGACCGAGCCATCGTGATCGACCTGAACGGTGGTGATGACCCAGCATTGGTAATAGACCTTATCGAGGTTGATGACCGAACCTTCGTGATCGACCTTGGGCGAGGCAGGTTAACTCTCAATAATCCTCTCTATTGTTCACTCGCTGCATTGACCCGTGACTTGGAGAACCTTACTCCAGCCTTCCTCATGGGTTTCCCAGATCTTGAACTATTTTCCTACGATAGAGTTCAATTCCCGGCCCCAGAGATGGTGTGCGACAGAGCCCCGTGGAGCCCAGTTTACACCCATTGGTCATCGGGAGTGTCCATGTTTTCTGCCCGCATTGGATTTAGTACCGAATTCGAACTGGGCTTAGCACATGTTAGACTTAGACCTGGAGCAAGTTTCAGGCCTGTCTTGGGCGATCCTGAATCAACAACTGAAGGTGAGGAGGGTTCCCCTACCCTCCCTAGACCCGTTGCCCGTGGCAGACTTGACCTGGGAGCTTTGCTCCGAGCAATCGATGAGCACATAGAGAATACGATCTTAGAGGATACAGGACTAGAACATGCGCACGACTGAATCCCGACTCTCTGAGGTAATGAATCGAACCCTGAGCTTGCCACGGAAGGGTCGATTACACGCCTGCAGATCATGGTCGTAGGGAGGCGATTTTGAAGAATGGAACGGGAAGAAAGGACGGAACCCTTCCCCACCGAAAGGTCCCTTCAAATAAAAAAAATGAGTCCGGAAGGATACTGGGCGTAACGGAAGTTTAACGGGAAATTCATTTTTCCATTCCAGCAGAAGGAGGTAAATATGAATCATCACTCAGCGAAACTCAGATTAGTTATTTTGGCTGTCGGCCTGTCGATGCCCGCCCGGGGGGCGGAGGCCCTTGGGGTACCAGATTCAGGGTGTGGTCTATGCCTTGAAGACGACCTTGGAATGGGCGCGGTATATTCCCGCCTAGACCCAACACCAATTGTTGAGCAAGGCTCCTTGGACAACTTCGCGGCCTTGTGCAAATCGTTCTTTCTAAACTTCCCGAAGGTAGAGCTCGAATTCGTCCCTGAATTGAGGGGCTCGTGGCATGTATTCCTTAAGAAAGAATTTTGAGTGCTTATTATAATTGGGATTGACCACCTTCAGAGATTGGCTTTAGCGATGATTTTTAGGGGGTTAGATCGGCCCTCGCAGAGTCCGCCTGATCCTGAAAATTGTTTTGTCTTCCAAACTCAAGGCCCAGGAGAATGTGAGGAGGCCCTGGGAGTCAGAATCCGCCCCCTGGGGGTTTTTTGAATAAATCCAATTTGGATGAGGTATGGCTCGATAACGTCTTCGATCGTGTTTTTCGACTCACAGAGAGCCGCCGCGATCGTTTCTAATCCAACCGGCCCTCCTCCAAAAAGATCTCGGATCACTTCCAGATATTTTTTATCCTCCGAATCGAGGCCGACTGGATCTACCTTGAGCTGATCCAGAGAAATCGTCGCGAGCTGATGAGTTATGATGACCTTGCCCCCAACGTTCGCAAAGTCACGAATCCTGCGAAGCAATCTATATGCAATACGTGGTGTTCCCCGAGATCTAATCGCGATCTCATAGGCGGCCTCATTTTCTATTTGCATGCCCAGAAGCTCAGCATTCCTACTAATTATCGATGCCAACTCTTCTTTCGTATAAAATTCAAATCTCAATGGAATGCCGAATCTTTCTCTTAGGGGCTGTGAAAGAAGTCCCAATCTAGTCGTCGCCCCTATAATCGTAAAAGGAGGAATATCGATTCTCAAAGTCCTAGCCGTCTGTCCTTCCCCAATTATGATATCAATCTTAAAGTCCTCCATCGCCGGATACAACATCTCTTCTACGGCTGGATTCATCCGATGAATCTCATCTATGAATAATACATCCTTTTCTGTCATATTCGTCAAGATTGCCGCCAGATCACCCGGTTTGGTCAGGATAGGGCCCGATGTTATTCTAAAGGATCCATTCATTTCGTATGCAATGATTTGAGCCATCGTCGTTTTGCCGAGACCTGGGGGCCCAGAGAGTAACGCGTGATCCAACGCCTCGTTTCTTGCTATAGCCGCATCGATAAAAACTCGAAGATTGCTGCAAATTTCCATTTGCCCAGTAAAATATTCGAGCGATCTCGGTCTCAGGGATTTTTCCGCAAACGCCTCATTATTCATTAAATTCGGAGATATCATTCTTTCCATGTTTTCGGAAATTCTCTAAAAAACTCTATTTTAACAACGGGAATTAGTATACATTACCATTGCGTCCGATCCATCTTACTCTCTTTCTTGCTCGACATGGGCCAATAAAAATGAATATGAAGAAATGCGCTCCTAAAATTAGATTATCATCACCATGGTTTGGAGATGAAGAAATCGCGGCTGTATCGAGAGTTTTATGCAGTAATAGAATTAGCATGGGCAACGAGGTCAAGCAATTCGAGTGCGAATTGCACTCTTTTTTCGGAAGAAAAGATACAAATATTTCCTGCGTAAGTTCATGTACGGCCGCGATACAACTTGCGATTCAGGCCAGTGGATTCGTTCATGGGGATGAAATTTTGGTTCCGACGTATACTTTCGTCGCAACTTTCCAAGCGATCACCGCGGCCGGTACCCGACCAGTTCCCTGTGATATTGATCTCGACGATGGCTTCATCAATATCGACGATGCGAGATCGAGAACGACAGGGAAAACGACAGCAATATTGCCCGTATTATTTGCCGGTTGCGATGGGAAAATTGGCAGATTGCAGCAATTTGCTGAGGACTATGGACTGAAGATAATCGAAGATGCCGCTCACTCCTTCGGCGACGAAAACATCTCGCTCCGCAACTCGATATTATGCTTCAGTTTCGATGCAATTAAAAATATTTCCTGTGGCGATGGGGGGGCAATATTAACCCCAGACGATGAAATTGCTGAGAAAATAAAGGATATAAGACTGCTTGGTGTAATCGGCGATACGGACCGGCGATTTAATGGTGAACGCAGCTGGGATTTTGATGTAACTGAGCAGGGGTGGCGGTATCATATGAATGATCTAAGTGCCGCGATCGGGCGAGCTCAGCTTGCAAAATTTCAGGCCATAAAGCAGATACGATGCTCCATCGCGCGAACATATGTCGACCGTCTAGCTCACCTTAATCATGTTAGGCTTTTGCCTATTAATTTTCGAACAGCCGTTCCTCATATTTTCCCAATCATAATAAAGAATGGTAAACGTGACGAATTAAAACGATACTTAGAGAGGAACGGAATAGAGACCGGAGTGCAATACAAACCCAATCATCTTTTATCGTTTTTCAATCTTGGATACGATTTGCCAAAAGCTATGGAGCTGTATAATAGTATTTTATCGATCCCAATTCACCCTCTTTTATCGGAATCAGATGTTATATTTATTATCGAATGCATAAAAAAATTCTTTTACGATTGATCGATGAATATACTAATTTTGTGTATCTTGTAGTACAATTAATCCTCGTTCTCCGGGTCTTTATTTACAAGTAATAGTTTATGTTTGTCAAAGTTCTGTCGGTTGTTTTTTTTGCAATATTTTTCTCCGTAAATGCTTTAAAAATTGAGATAAAAAAAGGAGGGGTTAAGCCGGATCCAATCGCAATCGTCGATTTTTTTGAGAAAGGCGGCGCCCCCTCCTCTTCTGGTTCAGAAATTGCCTCCATCGTTGGTGCAGATCTCGAATCATCGGGGCTTTTCGTTCTAATTGATAAATCTTCATTTCTCGAGTCGCAGCAAAGCATCGCAAAACATGGCCCAAACATAAAAAATTGGGGAGTTTTAAATTCTAGATTTTTGGTCTACGGAGAAATTGGTTCTGGCTTGGGAGGCTTTGTAATAAATTTTACCTTAATAGATGTCGTAACCGGAGAAAAGATGCTTTCTTTAGAAGTCAAAGGTCCAAAAGCGAAGTTGAGATATGTAGCTCATACAATCGCCGATTATATATATAAAAGGATCACTAACGAAGAAGGATATTTTAATACACATCTCATCATCGTCGAAACCACTTACGATAAAGTAAGTTCGCATCGTAAGACTAGATTAGTCTTAATAGATCAGGACGGATATAATCCAAGACCATTAACCGACGGAGATGAATTAGTATTAACTCCTCGATATGCTTCAGATGGAAAATCAGTAGCCTATATATCATTTAACGACAAAGGAAAAGGTGTCTTCGGGAAATCGGCTCACGTCTACCTGATAGACCCCTACTCTAAAGCCAGAAAATTGATGATAAGTGAAGCATGGATGAGAAAATTGATCAAAAAGAATAACGGCAATCCAGTGCAAATGACATATGCGCCACGTTTTTCTCCAAACAATGAAGAAGCCGTTTTGGCTATAATTATTGATGGTAAGTCGGCTATCTACAAAATCAGTTTTGTAGACAATGAATTGATACAATTGACACAACATACGGGAATCGATACATCTCCGTGCTTTTCAGCGGATGGAAAACAAATTGTTTTCACCTCCAATAGGGCGGGCCGGGAGGCGATTTGGATCATGAACGCTGATGGTTCGGATCCCCGGAAAATCAGTTCTGGAGATGGAAAATATTCTCAACCCATTTTTTCCCCTCGTGGAGATCTAATCGCGTGCTCCAAACAAATAGGTGGGCGCTTTTTCATAGTAATCATGAAGACGGATGGTTCTGGCGAGAGATGTATAGCTTGTGGCTATTTGGTTGAGGCTCCGTGCTGGGCTCCCAACGGAAGATACATCGTGTTTTCTAAGCAGTCTGGCCCCGGAGCAAAAAGTCATGTAGAAGTGGTTGATATTACTGGGCACTACGTGAGACTCGTCAAAACTCAAGGTGATGCTTCACATCCGGCGTGGTCACCCTCCGAACCCTTAGCACGGTAATTTCATGCCCTTCTCGATAAATGTCGCACTTTTTTTCGTGACCTGCATTGGGTGTGCGGCATACCTATCTCTATTAGAACGAAAATTGATCGGACGAATCCAGTTGAGATTTGGCCCAGATCAATGCGGCATGTTCGGACTTATACAACCGATCGCTGACGCCGTGAAACTTCTTTTTAAGCGATCCGCCCTGGGTAATCACTCTAAGCCAGCGATTTTTGCTATTTGTCTAATGTTCACGACAACCTTAATCCAATTAACTCTAATACCATTCATGAACGGTATTGCCATATGGCCAACAGAAAATGGTCTCATTGTTGTCATTTTGCTACATTCTATACTCGTATTCTGTGAAACCATGATTGGAACTGCATCGCACTCGAAATTCGGAGTAATCGGAGGAGTGAGGGCCTATCTGCAGCACGTTGGTGCTCACATCCCATTCGTATTATTAATAGCTTGTATCATACTGATTACTAACAGTCAAAGTCTCGTAATAATATCAAAATCCGTGAATTATCAGTGGATTTTGCCGAAAATACCATTATTCATTATGTTTTTTATTATCACTCTCATTGTAGCTAACAAAATACCATTCGATTTCCCAGAGGCTGAATCAGAAATCGTATCTGGAGCGTATGTAGAATACGGAGGAATACTTTTCGGGATGATATATCTTTCTGATTATTTAAATCTAATATTTCATTCTGCTTTAATATCAACTCTATTTTTGGGAAGATTTATAATTTTTGAAACAATTGCGATAATATCACTCATAATCCTCATCAGAGCAATATTACCGCGATATCGTCAGGATGAAATGATTAAAATTACGTTGACGATTCTATCGCCACTTTTAGCAATCTACATGATAGCTCTGTTGTAATCCGGCGCGCTTTCTTTCGTTGCGTAACCATCATTAATGTTAATATTTTATTTCAAAATTGTTTGTAATACACTTAAATTGCGGTCTGTTTCATCCTGCTGCTGCAAGTGAAAAACGCTCTCCTAGTAATTCTAATATCAATCTTTATCGTATCTTGCGACCGTTTAATGGAAAAAAGGTACTTATCGTCTGATATTACTAGTGACGCCGTTAAGGGTATGACGACACCGGTTGATAACGAGATCGATGAATCAGATCTCAATCAGCCTGAGGATACGGAACCGATCATCCCGGAAGCGCTGAAACAAGGAGTTTCACTTGCTTTAAATGAAAATATATCTGTACGATCGGTATTATGTGAAACCGCCAATAAGCTGAATATCGATTTTCAGATAGATCCAGGAATTGACGCACGAATCATCTTTCGAGCCAATAAAAAGCAATTCATAGAAGTATTGGATGCTATCTGTGATATGACAAATTTGCGATATACAATCAACGATTGCTTCGTCAGAGTCATGAAAGACGAACCATATTCAGAAACGTATAATATCCAGTTTCTCAACTTTTCCAGAGATAGCGAGAATAAGATCTCGATCGCAACGGAAGTCGCCTCCACCTCGTCAGAAATTTCTGAGAAAAACAATCAGGGATCGCCAGATAGTACAGTCACGGTCACGGCGAAAAGTGATTTTTGGTCAGAATTAGATTTCGGAATAAAAACTATTATCGGACATTACACTGATGGAAATACAAATTATTCCATCAATAAACAGTCTGGTATTGTAACAGTTTACGCAAATTCGAAAACTCAAAAATATGTAAGAAGTTATATCAAAAAAATTAAAGAGTCCACGATGAGCCAAGTTTTAATCGAGGCCAAAATAGTCGAAGTAGTATTAAAGAATGAATATCGTCGCGGAATAGATTGGGACATTGTCAGTCGAAGAAGTAGAATCAAAACAGAATTCGGGACAATGAGCGCCGGTGAGTTGAGTAATCAATTTTCTCGCGGTACTCCAGTCACGTTTTCGTACAGAACGGGCGGCGACGAGCATGGCATGCCATCAATCCTAACCGCTCTCGAAGAATTTGGATCAACTAGAATGATCTCTAATCCAAGAATTACGGCAATGAATAATCAAGCAGCCATCTTAAAAGTCGCACAAAATTATGTGTATTTCAAATTAAATTACGACAAAACTTATTCGAATTCTGATTCAAAAAGAGAAGATATCGCAGTTTCGAGTGATATTAAGACGGTACCTATAGGGTTGGTCATGTTCGTTCAGCCGTCAATAGATCTAGAAACCAATACGATCACTCTATTTCTAAGGCCTACGATTACGAAGCTTGCGAGTTCGGTACATGACCCTGCCGTTGATATCGCGATTAGATCGATCGATACTGATAATAAAAGTAATTATAGGCCATCGGAGGTGCCCGTAACGGAGGTACGAGAAATCACATCGGTATTGAAGTTAAAGGATGGTGAAATCGTGGTTCTCGGAGGATTCATGGAGGTGAGATCATCTAAAATGAAATCGGGTATTCCGCTCGTCGGTAGTATCCCGATCGCCGAGGAAATTGCCTCTTCTTGTGGAATTGGTGATGTCGTAGTGGAACTGGTAATTTTAATTAAGGTCAAGATTGTAAATAAGAGAAGACACCAAAGAGCAGCCGATATTAGATTACAGCGCTATGTTCCAGATCCAAGACCATTTTGATCGGGGCCAGTCGAGATGAATCTTTTTAAGTGCAAGTTGATGACATCTTCTGGAGATATTCGGAGCGAATTGATATTTGGCCGTTCAGATCGCGATGTTCAGGATCGCTTTAAGCTTTCCGACTTATCTGTCGTCCAGATTCAGCCTCATCCGCGCAATATTAAAAATCCTAACGAATCGTTCACTTTGCCATTTCTAAAAAATCTCTTGCAATTAATTGAAAATAAACTAGAATTAGTGACGGCCATTAACATAGTCAAACATCTATTTATCAATCCAGAGGCTCAAGCTCTCGTCGATTTTATCGAAATTAGTATTAGAGACGGTAAATCTTTATCCAAAGCTCTAGCTGATTTTCCAGAATTTTTCCATTTTCTATCGATAAAAATCATTGAAGTTGCGGAGAGAACCGCCAGATTACCAGAAGCCTTGAAATGTATTATCGATTACATTTCGACTTCAATCGGTATTACCAAACGACTGAAACATGCGGCAATTTATCCGGCCATTTTGTTTTGCTTCTCAATGTTTGTTCTGATTTTTTGGCTTCTACTGGTAGTGCCAAAATTCTCCGACATGTTCGATGAGATCGGAATGGAATTACCACTCCTTACTCATTATGTTGTGAAATTTAGTTCCTTTTGTTTAAATCATGCTATCTGCGTCTCTGTATTCTTAATCCTTTTAATTTCCTTGGCATTGTTTACATTTAAATCTAGTAGAATTCGTAAAAAATGCATTAAAGCCCTCCCGTTGATTGGTAAAATCCGGCGCGAATTTGTAGTAATGAATTTTTTTTATGGAATTTCCATCATGCTACAAGAAAAAATAAATCTTTTGGACGCTATTTCAAGTATAGCAAATGTCGATGCCGATATTGATACTGGCCGTCTGGAAGAATTTATACGAAATGGAAGTTCTGTTGCAAATTCCATGCGATGTTGCAAAATTTTTGAAGATTATGAAATTTCAATAATTGAAGCGGGGGAGCGCTCCGGCGATTTATGGGCAGCTTTTCGCTCTGTGGCCGATATGGTTAAGCTCCGATTACAACAAAATCTAGATAAAATAATCACTCTAATCCAACCGATAACCATCATCTTCATTGGATTCTTATTGATTTTAATTGTTTGCTCAATCGTTTTGCCAATGTATTCCAGTATCGATCTCGGAATTTGACGCCAAATTTATTGAGCATCAAAGTTAAAAAATTCCGAATGTAATGTATTTACGACCTCATCTATTTGATGTAACGATATAACGATAGAAATGGTAGTCTCAGTTACAGATATTTGCTTCGGATGCAACTGCATTCTCTTCAAAACATCCATAACTTCCAAAAACGTACTCTGATCGGCCTTAAATCCATAGCCAACGATTGTGACAAGCCCTATATCGCTAAGTAATTTATATTTCTCCGAATCCTTTAATATCGCCTTAACTTCGTTCAGCCGCGATTTCTGAAATAAAAATGATATAGTATTATCTTCAATCGCAAGTAGATCAATTTGCCCAATTTTCTCGAGCAGTGTCGCGCAAGCAAGATCGATTTCAGATATCACGATTTTGGCCAAATTCGTATTATGAGCAATCCCCGTAACTTTCCTTGCGTTCGGAATGGGCACCTTATTCGTCACGATCGTTCCTCCTGTATCAGTAAAACTCGATAAAACACGTATTTTTACGTGACATCTCATCGCTATTAAAACAGATTGCGGCTGCAACACTTCGGCTCCGCAGTAAGCAAGATCCAGCATCTCTTCATAAGATATTTCATCTAGTCTGTTGGCTTTAAGAACGATCCTCGGATCAGCCGTATAAATCCCATCGACATCGGTATAAATCAGACACTCATCGGCTTTGATCACATAAGCAATGGAGCACGCCGTCGAATCAGATCCTCCTCGGCCTGTAGTCATAATATCGTGATCTCCAGACACCCCCTGAAACCCAGTTATCACTGGAATAATATTATCATTAATCAAATCGTTAATCTTCGATATATCAATACTCGTTATATTAGCATTCGAAAAATTTCCAGCTGCATGAATAGGAATTTGGTAGCAATTTAAGGAAACGGCCGGAAATCGCATCGCACATAATCGAGCCGCCAGCAGGCCAGCCGCGATCTGCTCTCCCGAACTTATGACGGCATCATATTCACGATGATCGGCTGAATCATGAACAGATCTTACTAAATCAATGAGATAATTGGTGACCCCATGCATCGCCGAAGTTACGACGACGACCCTATGGCCATCCTCGACGTACTTCGAAACGATGGAAGCCGTTAACTTTATCCTACCGATATTTCCAACCGATGATCCACCAAACTTAACGACGTATAAACTCATTTAGACAAGGAATAGCTCTACTCTGCACGATCCGTATAATCTATCCATCCGACATGCCCATCTGGCCTCTTGTATACCACATTTATCCTTCCATTTTCTGAATTCTTAAACATAGTCACTGGCAAGCGCGTCAAATCCATCTTCATTACGGCCTCACTGACGCTCATATCGAGGATCAAGCGCTCCTGCTCAGCAATTATTAGGTGTTCTTCCTCCTCCCCCTTAATCTGATTTCTTGTCCGATGAAGTCTCTGATCCTTGGCATCTTTATGAGCCTTCCGGATCAACGGGCTGCCAAGTAACAACGTCGCTATCCGAGTCCTCGGCCCCCTGACCATTCCGTGACTGCCCGTTGGCACTCCTGGACTGGGAACTCCCAGCTAAGCGTCTCAAATCAGGGTCCTCGGCCCCCTGCCCATTCCGTGCCTGCCCGTTGGCACCCATGGACTGGGAACTCTCATCTAAGCGTCTCAAAGTTCTTCTGAAAGCCACCTGTAGTGCCCGAGCCCGCGCCGCGAGCTCTGGTGGAACCCCCTCTGCCGCCAGCCTCCCGACCGATGCTGATCGCGCTCCTCCGGTGCCTGATCTGCTGCCGGACTCGGATCGTTGGTCCCTTCCTCTACCCCTCGCTAATGTTCCTAGAAACGATTGCCTGGCCGGCGCAAAAGACGCAGCCAATGAGGATTCTCTCGGACCCTGTTGGGGAGGATTGTGATCTGCAATCTCCAGAGGGAATTGGGTACTCACTGGTAAACCGTTTATACGGACGCGGTGACCAGTGAGTGCTTTATACTGAGCACTTACACCTGCTTGTACAGAACCAAGGATCATCGGGTTCGTGCAATGACATCTCGGGCGCAACACCATGGGTTCCCCGAATATAACCTCGTACCGGTCCCCTAAACGCATGATCAACGGATCCCTGGGAAAATCCGACCCTACCCTTGTAGCTTGGGGTTCACCGTCAACCTGACTTATCCATATTCTTTTTATCCTTGGTCCGCCGTATAAATCGTTCGCCGTTCCCCCAAAATGACCCTTCCGTAAACAAACAATGGGAGAGATAAGATTTTCTAAACCGGCTGAATCTACAATCATCTGCCTGCGGAATACTAAACAAACGGTGATGGGGTCCATCCAAATTAATTTATCCCAATGGGCACTTCTGCCTGACTCCCTAAACGGCTCCCTTAAACTAACCTCAACCCCATTGTAAGGGCGATGGGGAGTACCAACAGCCGCAAATGATGCGCTCTGCCAAGCCCATCCGATAGCCAACAATGTCACTAATACTGATTTGCCTCTGTGGGATCGTCGATTCCCTCTTTTATTCATTTGAATCTCCTGGAGCCTGAGTCTCTGATTACTTGAGATCTTACCTAATTTCATATAGCATCTTACTCTCCTCAAACATAAAATGCAAGTACTTATCTAATTAACCTCCAATCTTAATAAATAAATATGAAAGTTATTACTAATTCGCATTCTAATACAGCGGCGAAGGAGCCTCTACCTGATCATCATGAGGGCTATACATCAGGGTATCCCCCTCCTCTTTCAGAGGCTGGAGGTATCCTCTAGCCGCATCGATTCCGCTTTGATTTTACTATGTTCTTATTCGAAACTGAATTTATTTTAACTCCCCAGGGGCCTGAGCTCCGGCTGAGACTACCCGACACCCTATAAAGCCCTCCGGAGGGCATGCCCAAGACCCTGGTGGCAGGAGGATCCTTCCCAAGCCCTCTTCCGAAACTGGGTCCTACTCCTATCTTATCCCAAGGGATCCAACCCCATCCATAAGTGCACTGATTTCTTCTTTCGTATCGTAGGCTCTCCTCACATTGCCTACCATTATGCGCCGGTCAGGTCTGTCAATTTTCCCTTGCTGAATTCCATTCTGCCGCTGTAGCATGTATCTGGTAATTGCCCCCGCATTCTCGGCCGCCACCACCATGATACGTCGGATGGGCTCGAGCCGGCTAATGAAGACTGCTACCTCCGGATCTTGCCCCTCTTCTTGTGCGAGCTCATTTGCCCTGTTGAGCGCCTCTTGAACGACTCCGTTCATGATAAGGACAGGCACCTCATATTGCTCCACGAAATCGTCCCCTTGAGCTTCTCTCGGGATCGGATGAAATTCTATGGAGTCAAGCCGATCCCGAAGTTCTTGAAAAGTAGCTCCTCCGAGCTCATCGGCTATTGCTCGCATACGGGCATCTCTATGTTGAAACAATTCTTCTATTTGTCTGTGGGGCGCCAATTGAATGGGCTCAGACACCGGTACAGATGGGTCTGGCCGGGGTGAAGTCATACTGCGGGGCTCCTTGGTCGAGGCCTTTTCGGCAGCCATACTCTGACTACCGCCACCTCTCCGGGGAGCAGCCGGCCTTTCTCCAGAATGCTCTCTCCCATCGACTTTCCGTCTGAGGGCCGCGGAGCTCAAGGGTGAGCCCGGCGTTAACTCGATATAATCCTTTCTGCGATCACTTCCGCTCGCTCCATCCAGGGAGAATCCTCCCGCCCCTGTAGTAACCATCTCAAAGAATGAGTCAAACTGCCGAGATGCCGCCTTCCTTGTATGCGCCATGCTGGCCGTAAGTTTGCCGAGGCGCGCTGCCTGTTGACTAATCTCTTCGGCCGTACCGGAGGTGTTTAATTCTTCCGGCGTCCGCGGAGCGGTGACTGGATCGCTATCTGAGTCTTGACCTAGATCAATTAGGGTTGAAATGCCTACCCCTGGCGGAGTGCCGGCGGAATCTTCGGTCTGTATACCCCTCTCTTGCCGTCTCGGTCTAGTGGGGGCTTCCTCTTCATCCGTCCTGGAGCCCTCTCCCCCCAACCCCGCTATCCTCGCCCTGAGGGCTGAATTACACGCCCGCCCCAACTCCCCTTTGGGCCAGCCACGCCCCGATGGGATTACAACACTCGGGTTGCCGCTGCGAAAGATGATCTTGTCACCTCTTCGGAAATCCACTCCAATGCTGAGACTGCTCATATTGGGCTGACCCGGCAAGTACACTCTCTCCTCCCCTCCAAGAATTAACGACCACCGCTTATTTCCGAAACTCAGGTAGACTTTCTGAGCTGTCCCAATCTCCATGCTGTCTCCCAGGCAGCGGCACATTACATCAAGGTCGTAAAAATTGAGCCTCTGTCTTTTCCGTGATTCTACAACTAGGCTTATCGGAAAAAAGTCCCTGACCAAGGCCGGCTCTGCGTCCTTGGGTTGCTCGATAAAAGGGGTGGGGATGCCAATCCGGAAATTCTGGAACAGTGCACGAACTAAGCTAGAATAACCTTCTTGATCTTCCCCTGCCGCCTCGAGTTCAAGTTCGGATGCCTGCAAAGTTGGCAATTCCTGCCACCATCCGATTGCTAAGATGGTTACTAATAACTTGCGCCCCATTGGCGCCCTTCTCTTGCTAGGGGTGGACATTTTGATCTCCCGGGGCTAATGTCTCAGTTCGCATTGAGAACTGTTTAAATACGGGAGACATGTTACACTCTTCAACCATAAAATGCAAGTACTTATCTGAATAAAACTCAATCCAAATGAGGCGAGGCGAAGTTCATTACTAATCCGAATGAACTTTCTGAGGCCAAGTTGCCTCTTAAAGACTCAATAGGAGCACGCTGACTCAGTGCTCCCTCTCCTCTTTCCGAATCTGGCGATCTCCCTGAGGACACCCTCTCATAAGCCAGGCCGGGGCGGCCCTTGCTCGGCTTTGTGGCACAACGGGATGAGTTTGCCGAGGATGATGATGCAGCTGCTCATAAGGCCGCCTGCTTTATAAAAAAAATGTTGGGCGGCTATGTGATCTGATTACTTTTTGAGCGACAAGTTAAAAATATTAGGACTGTAGCTGTATAGGACTGTAGCTGAATAGTAAACCTCTCTCGAAATTAGTTTAATAACGGCAGATTGCAGAAGGAAGTTATGGATTGAGTCTCAACCCGAATCTCCTTCTCCTATTCCTATAAGTATCTACTACTATCTTAAATCGTTTGA
>JAIRWL010000022.1 GCA_031268935.1 Holosporales bacterium
TCCATCGGTCAATCACTCTCCACAATTTCCACAGATTTTAAAAACGCAATAGAGAGCGTATTGAGAGAAGAGATGGAAAAGACTAACAAAGCATTAGACAAATCCTCCAAAATCGCCACGGCGGGGGTCGCCATAGGAGCCGTCGCTACCTTGGGCCTGGCCGTAATGGGTGGGTACTCTTTATGGTCCCGGACGCACCAGAAACAATTAGCCCCCTAACCAAAGCCAGAGAAGTATAGTCAGAGCAGCACGGGCCGAGGGGGGCCTGCCCGACTGCTCGGAGCTTAGTCTTCCGAATCCCTATCTTCTCGTAATCTCGTGAGGAGCTCGCTGAGGGGGACTCTAAATTGAGGATCGGCGGGGTCCTCTGCTAGCTTGAGGTTGGGCCCCCTCCCGAGGGTGCCCAATCTGTGGGCGAACCTGATGATATCCTGAGGACTGCTATGGATAAGCTCGCTGGCTTTAGCGCTCAAGACGATGATTCCTGGAGAGAGTTGCTCCAGAAAGGGGGATATCTCTTGGCAGCTCACTAGGTGGGGGGCGTCCCCTGCATTCCTGAGAGCCTCTTCAAATTGCTCCCTAGAGCACTGCCCTTGAAGCAACTCTCTTAGGCGATCTAGGATTTCGTTGCTGCGGGTAATCGCCGCTTGAGCATCCCTGGGGGCCACCCTGGGGAGTTCAGCGAGGACCATTTTTTCCAACTGCCCCCATTGATATCGGGTAGGTGCTTCTTCATTGAGCCAATCGACTATTGCTTGATCCTCCTCTTGCCCCTGGAGGGAGATTCCGGCTGTAATTATTGGAATTTTCAATGAATCGATGGCTTGCAGGCTTGCCAACAAGGTCGCTTGAAAATGATTTCCAGTAATCTTGGCTGGTTCAGATTTTATTGTTTCTCCTTTAGAATTCTTGTATTGGATCTGAAGATCAAGCTGAATGTCTCGGGGGAGAACTCTCGCTGCTCCATTGCGGGACCTAGCTACCACCTGAGGGAAGACTGTATGGACTAAATACCTATAAATAACTTGGAAGGGTTGTTTTATGTCTATGTTGACGACTACTGGACCTAGAGCGGGAACTACCTTGTTCGACTTTACTAGCTCCGGATACACCTCAATGAGTGACTGAGCATCTACAATTGATTCAGCCACTGCCCATAGTGAAAGAGGGGTTGATCTAGCTAAGAAATTCTGGGTCTTTGGTGGGGGAGAGTCTAAATCGTCTGTCTGTAGGCGGGAGAATACCACCCTCTTGCACTGTTGTGCAATAAAGTCCCCTATCTGTCTATGAGTATATAGCTTGGTCCCTTCTTTTTGCCCTGGGAGATATACCTGAACGTAAATCCTTGGGTTGATTATATCTATACCGGCCCTGGTCTGCAGCCCCCATAATTTGAGTATTAGGTGCCGGATGAAGGGATAAGTGTCAGATCCTGAGGTTAGAGGGGGCAATTCCGCTGTGCCGCGGGAGTTGCTCGGGCCGATGGGGGTGGCCAGGTACGCTGCTTTGCGTTGAGCGGTCGGGATTTGGTTTATTTCCCTGGCGAGAGTAGTGACGACTTCTTGGACAGCTGCAGGGTTGAAAGCCGCTTGGACAACTGGGAGGAAAGGCGGAGGGTTTGTTAAGGTTAGGACTGTGCTGACCTGGCGAGGATCTTCTCCTGTAGGCGGAGGAGCCGGGACCCTGGCTGGGACCGCGGCTGCTGCCTGCTTTACGGGGGCTCTGCGGGACTGTGCTCCTGCCGGTCTAATTGGGTTGCTCGAGTCGAATACCCGAGGGTTTAAACTCCCCGGGACGAACGGCTGGGTGCCGTACCTCTTCGCGAATGCCTCGTCTTCTGGAGTTTTGTACTTAACCGGGTGATCCTCTAGATCCATGCCCGAAGAAAATGGATCCGCGAATGGTGAACTGGGAGCGGTTTTTTTGCTGGAAGGCATTGGATCTCCGAATCCTGAGGAATAAGGATCGAACTCCCCTGTGTATCCGAATGGATCTGAGGGAAGGGTATCGGGGAATGGTCTACCCTTCAATGTTGAACGTGGGGAGTAACCCGATGCCTGATCACCCGTGGAGTCCCTACGCCCCTTGTCCGACGATAAACCAACCGCTGCTTGACGAGCCGACTGGTTCGGACGGTAGAACCCACGTTCGTCATATGATTCCGGGTCGTACCCCGGAGGGCCGATGACGTCTGGATATGGGGCTGCCGCGTGCGGGGGTGCCTTACGCCGGCTGGCCTTAACGGGTGGCTGGGATGGGTGTTGCTGCGGGGGAGACGCGGAAGATTTGGATTGCGATGGTGCAGATGGGTGGAGAGTTTTCTGATCTTTGAGGCAATGGACCGGCTTATCCAATTCGAAGAGAGGGGCTGGGGGAGTAGAAACCCTTGAGGGCGGAGGAATGTGAATCTGATGACGGGGGCCAGTGAAGGATAATCTCGCTCGGACCTGTAACGGAGGCGGAGGCTCTGGGGATGGCGGGAGGATGACTTCACCCTGCCCTACTCCAGTGCCGGGCTCGATTCGGGGCTCGAGGGCGGGCTTGGACGATGCCTCCCCAGGAGGAACCGGAACGAGTGGATTGGCCGCCGGAGGAGAGGGCGATTCGCGGTGGCGGGCGTGACTAATCTCCTGCATGTTATTAAATGCCTCGTGTAATTGCTGTATAGTGGTAATTGTGGGACTCCGGTATGCATCGCCCGGGAAGTGTATCTGAATATGCCGTTCGGGCGAGGGTAGCCCATCCAGCGGTGACTCAGTTGCGATCCTAAGGCGCGCCGCTAGCTCTCGGTAAAAATCGGCCATCCGACTGGGTTTGAAGATACCACGACAAACGATATGCCTCTGCAAGGCTCCCGCACCAGTTAGACCTGGGACACATGTTTCCTGGAGACGGGTAAGGTCGGTGTCCAAAATTTCGTGATCGATTCTGACCAGGGCAGGCTCAGTGACCCAATGCTCCGACCGGCCCGCGGGAACTGATTCTGGGGGAATCCCCCGCCCCTGGGCTGAAACTGATGGTTTGACCGACTTGACCGCGTCGTGAAACGCTTCCGGAGGAAGGTCAGGATTGGAGATGAGGGGAAGTGGGGGTAACGGGAGCGCTTCCAAACTTGATTCTTGAACGGAGGCATGGGCAGGAGGGCGTGTAGGGACGGCCCTTGACGGGAGGACGGGAGAACTGGGATCGGCCGCCTGAGTGGTCGCTGTAAGCAAGTTAAGGAGAGGGATCAGGAGGACAAGAATCCTGGTCGTAGGGCCAGAGAGAAATACCCCTTGGGGCCGGGAATGTGATGGTCCAAACCTGAAATCCTTGTATTCTATCATACGTACCTCCTGTTTAACATCTATTGACTCGCAAAACGCAGATGCGCACACGCGATTTTTATCTAAAAATGAGACTGCACGTCAATCTATTTCTATTTAAGGGAAATTGTGCGTAAATCGCGGTATAATTTGTTATATTATTCTCGTAAATGATAATATTTGAGATCAATCTTTCTACAAAATGGCGAGCTCCTGGAATCTCGAAATAACCTTACCCTTTTCTCATTTATGTTTTATTCCAGTCTGCGTTTCGTATCTCGCGATATGCTTTTTTTTATCCCATTATTTTTTCGTAGTATTTATTATCTTTCTATTTGAGTTGTACCTTGAGCAGGATTCATTATCATTCTATCAGATCTTACGGCAACTGTTATTGTTAATAATTGATTTTTCGAAATTCTGCATTATGGGACAAAAATTAGTTTGCATGGGATTTAGCAAACACAATAGGCTGAATTTAGATTTCGGTTATTCTGAAAAAAAAAGATGGTGGTCACAACAGGACTCGAACCTGTGACAACTGCGATGTGAACGCAGTGCTCTACCAACTGAGCTATGTGACCTCATATGAACAATACCTCATTTCTCAATTTTTTTCTTAAATCGAGGATACCGAAATCATAGCAAAAAAGAGCGCGCTTCAGTGTAACAATTTTGACAAATTAGGAGGACAAATCATGAGAACATTAGACGAAAGACCAACAATCCCGACCGATCCATCATCCATGGATATTAAGAGATTTATATCGTACCTAAAGGAAAATAAAATTGATCAAGAAGAAATGAACATTCCAGTGTCTATTTCAAATTCGATAACAAATCGAATTCAGGCATTAAGTCCGATTAAGGCTCTCGCGAGAGTAACCTTAACGACGAGCGATCGCCTCGATGTCGTGGTGAATTCGGATGAAGCCGAGGAATCTGGATGGGTCACTAACGAGATCATAAGAAGCGATGAATTGGCATCCATATCGAAAGTGTCAATTCATCTGCATCAACTTTTTGCGAAACCAAAAGTTGCCCATTCTCTTTTGGAAGATCACTCCATTAAGGTCGAAGAATTTATCAAAGATAAGATCACGACACAAATGGCCGCCTCTGAAAATAAATCATTTCTGTTTGGAGACGGAATTTCTCAGCCAAAAGGTATCCTAACGTATGACATTTCAATTCAACAGGCAGAGCTTGGAAAAATAGAAGGCATCGTTGGGGGGAATATTGGAGCAATTTCTGATTATTCAAAAATCGTAGAGCTGATGGAAGCACTGCCATCAAAATATCTGTGCGGAGCATCATGGATAATGTCTCGAAATGCGGCTTCGCATATCAGGATGATCAAAGACAAAACGACTCAAAAGTTTTTATGGCAGAATTCGATAGCCCACGGGGTTCCAGATACTCTCCTCGGATATCCAGTCGTCATTTGCGACGATATGCCAAAAGTTAGCGAGGAAAGGGAAGGGAAATGCATTCCCGTTTTGTTCGCAAATCTTTTCGAGGGATATCACATAGCAGAGAAACCGAGCATCACCATTCTGAAAGATCCATATAACTCCAAACCCTTTATCGAATTCTATGCGACGAAAAGGGTCGGAGGAGACGTCGTTAACTTTGAAGCCATCAAAGCCTTAGTTCTCAACTAAATAACGTAACGATAAAAAAAACCGGTCGCGACGGATAAAAAGAAACATGGGAGCCCCATCAAAGGAGCTCCCATTAACCCCCGGTTAAGTTCATTCACGTTTGATGAATGAACTCCCCCTTGCGTCATGACGCAATGATATTATAACACGAATCAATAATGAAATTGCAAGAGAAAGCATTATATGCAAGTTTAATGAAGGCAACTATTTTTTATCAACAATGAAAGGAGGGTAAAAATGATGATTACTACGTCTATTCTACAGTCGATTTTAGCCTTGGCCAATCTTTCGCCCAAAATAACGAAGTGGTTATCTGGGGCTAGTATCGATTTCGTCTCTCGGCAAATTTTAGACATTGCCAAAAGTGTTACGAATAGCAAAAACGAAACAGAAGCAGTAGAAAAATTAAAAAACGACAAGCGAATGTTTTTTCTTTTTCAAAGGGCTTTGATCAATTCTGAGAGAGAAATCGAGTTGGCGGTCATCAAGGATAAGGATAATGCTAGGACTCGAGACATCGCGATCGTTAATACTGGCAGGCGCAACATACGTGCCGATATAATGGTGATCGCTGCCGCGGTCGGATTAGTCGCCTGTCTTGCTACAATCGTCATTTATCACAAAAGTCTCCCTGGAGAGGCCATTGGCATTATTTCAACAGTTTCTGGAATTTTTGGTGCCTGCCTTAAGGATGCATACAATTTTGAATTTGGATCCTCGCGTGGCAGCAAAGAGAAAGATCAGACCGTAGCCTCAATTCTCAACAAAATGAGCTAATTACTAAAGTATGCATTATTTTGGATAATAAAATTCGATAGCGCATTTTCGATTCACTATGCTACACTCCCGCCCACTGTGTTTTTTTTGATCGTGATGGAGTCGTTAGGTGGCAAAATTATATTTTTATTATTCTGCAATGAATGCTGGAAAATCGACCAGATTGTTACAGAGTAGTTTCAACTACAGAGAAAGAGGAATGGATACTTTGTTGTATACATTCAAATTTGATGATAGATTCGGTGAAGCTAAAGTTGCATCGAGGATCGGATTAGCATCTGAGGCTAATACATTTGATGCAGACTTGGACTTATTTTCGGATGTCTTATCAAAAAGAACAACAAAGACGGCCTGTATTTTAGTGGATGAAGCTCAGTTTTTGACGAAAAATCAGGTTCATGGATTGTGTAGAGTAGTCGATGAGCTCGATATACCCGTTCTGACATATGGGCTTCGCTCAGACTTTTTGGGAGAATCGTTCGAAGGGAGTAAATACCTTTTGATGCTAGCAGATGAGCTCGTCGAAGTTAAGGCGGTGTGCCATTGTGGGAAAAAAGCTATAATGAATGCAAAATATGATTCAAACAAAAAGATCATGCGCAGTGGAGAGCAGATTGATATAGGGGGTAACGAAAAGTATACTCCGCTTTGTCGGAAGCATTTTATGGAAGGAGTTATAGAAAGGGACGGGTAGCTGGATTTGAGAAGAGTGTTAAAAGTGTGTTATAATTAGAGTATACGGTAGTTTTTTTTGGTGTCTGTTCCCATGAAGGGTAACATTTTGGAAGCAGTTATTGGGGCGGTTGTCCTCATGGTTGCATCTTTTTTTGTCTATTTCGCCTATACCTCTAGTGGTGAAAAGGTTAAGCAAGGATACGTACTGATGGCCCGTTTTGATGATGTTAGTGGGATAATGAATGGATCTGATGTAAAATTAAACGGTATTAAGATTGGAGTTGTAAAATCATTATCACTTGATGAAAATTATCAGGCTACTGTTACTCTGTTGATTAAAGAGGAAATAAAGGTTCCTAAAGATAGTTCAGCGAGTATTTCTACTGATGGTCTCATGGGTAATAAATTTGTCTCAATTTCTCCGGGATTTCAGGAAGAAAAATTGGAAAAAGGAGGCGAAATTAAAATGACGCGATCTGCCGTCAACCTGGAGAGGCTTGTCGATAAGTTTTTGATTGGTGGTGGTTGATAGCAAGGGAAAGGAAAGTGCTAAGAACTGAGTCTATGAAGGATAGCGTTATCGAGTTACTTAAGGAGAAAAAGGCATATGATGTTGTCGAGTTCGATTTAACTGGGCAAAAGGGAAGGTTGGTGGATGCCTGTATAATAGCTACTGGAATGTCTGCTCGTCACTTACGATCGGTTGCCGATTATGTTTATCGTTATATGAAGGATAATCACTACAAACCGAAGATTGAGGGAGAGTCAGAAAGCGGCTGGGTTATCGTCGAATCTAATGGCGTCGAGGTTCATTTATTTAAGCCGGAATTCCGAGCATATTACGCTTTAGAGGAATTGTACTCCGGAGGGAGCGTGTCTTCAGTTTAATTTGATGTATTGAGTTACCTGCAACATTGACTCCTGATTTCTGATTCCATTATCGAGAATTGGGAGGATTTGTTGGAAAATGTTATGAGCGGTGGGAGCTGCATTCCATCCGGCCGTGGCAAATCCGTAGGTATCATCGGTTCCTTTTGGATCATCTAGCATTACGAGGAGAACATACCTGGGCTTATCTTTCGGAAATCCCCCAATGAATGTAGTTATTCTTGCTCTATTAGATGCATTGCCATAGCCTTTTCCGCATATTTTATACGACGTTCCGGTTTTCCCGATAATATCCATACCTTCGACTCCGGCTTTCTTCCCGGTTCCATAGCAAATGACAGCCCTCATCAATTCTCTTATGATACTGGACGTTTTTCTCGATACAACTTGTTCTTCCGATGCTTGTTCTCGGTTACGTAATAGAGTCGGCTGTACTCTTTTTCCATCATTAATGATCGAAGATACAATTGAGGTCAATTGAATCGGGGAAATGGATATCCCATATCCATAAGATAGGGTCATTGCGGTTGCCTCGGTCCATCGTGCTGGAATGATTGGAGTTCCGATTTCGGGGATTTCAAGTTGAACCTTGTCCATGATTCCGAATTTTTTCATATACATTTTTTGTACGGCAATTCCAAATTTTTTTGCGATTTGAACGGCTGCTATATTGGAAGAAAAAACGAAAGCCTCGGCGAGGGTTAAGGCCCTATTCTTGCCACGGAAGTCGCTGATCGTGTGTCGCCCGAGTTTAATGGGTGTCGTCGCATCGAACATGCTGTTGATTTTTGCGGCGCCGGAATCGAGCGCTATCGCAACGTTTAGAATCTTAAGGGTAGATCCTGGCTCAAATACACCGAGGGTATTTCGGTTGAACATATTAATGCTCGTCGTATTAGCGACGTCGTTTGGATCAAAATCAGGCAGTGAAACCATTGCTATTATTTCGCCGCTCGTAGCCATCAATATTACATTCCCACCGATAGCTTTAAATGTATTGATACTTTTTTGTAATTCTTCATGCATTATAGATTGGATTCTTAAATCTAAGCTTAGAATCAGTTTTTTGTTGAGATCATTATGATTTACAAGTTTTTCATTAAATTTTTTCTCGATACCACTAACTCCGTTCCCATCAATATCTGAACAACCAATAATATGTGAAAATAGATTGCCATGGATGTATACTCTTTTATAATCCTTCTGAAAGTCAATTCCCGGAATTCCGAGATCCATTACTCTTTCCTGTACTTGAGGAGTGATATGTCTCGCAAGCCACACAAAATGCTTTGATTTATCGCTCAATTTTTGCCGAATGACCTTAGCGCTGGGTAATTCTCTAATTCTTGATAGTTTTTCGGCCGCTTCATTAACATCGATGATGACGGAAGGATCAGCATGACAAGAGGCCGTCGTAATACTCGTTGCCAAGAGAGCTCCGTTTCGATCAGTAATATCAGCTTTTCTTATTATTTCATTTTGATGGGGAGCGACTTTCTTGGGCCAATTCTCTTCGAGTACCATCAAATCTGCCAGTCTATACGAAATACCAGCAAAAATGGCGGTACCAAAGATGCACGAAACGATGATACGAACTCGAAGAGATTCCATGAGTCCCGCATGCGACTGCGTTTTTCTCCATAAAGCAAATCCTTCGAAGAACGAACCTTTCAATCGGCTATTCCTCCAAGATTTTATCTACATAAGAGTGAAATGCATCCTTTTTGTGAGTTCCGTTGTCGGTATCATATATTTCTTCATACTGCTCGTTCATCAGGTTCTCATGATTTATGATTTGGGCACTACTCATAGGTTTCATATCTTTGAGATGTTTAAGACATAATTTTTTTAGTCGATTTGGATCGTTAAGATAACTCCATTCGGCCGAATATACCACGATATCATCGAGACATTTTTCTAATTCGGATTGCAGGGATTGCGATTTTTTCCTAAGGAAAATTACCTCGTACTTGACTCGTGAAACGGTGACTCCGAGGAGGACGATAAGAACCAAAGAAATCAACATCGATTTATTCACTCTAGCTTATCCTCCCGTAGTTTTTTTATAAGCTTCGGGCTTATTATACACAAAACCTCTTAGAATTGCAGATCTTGCCCTTGGATTTTTATTGATTTCTTCGTTGGATGGTTTGATAATAGATTTGTTTACAGAGGAAATGTAGTTTGCGTTCGATTTTGCCCAATACTTAACAATTCTATCTTCCAAAGCGTGAAAAGAGATGGTCGCAATTCTGGCGCCGTTTTTTAAAATTTGTGGTAATTGTCTGAGTGCGGAGTCTATTTCGGATAACTCATCATTTACGAATATCCGAATTGATTGGAATGTTTTTGTAGCCACGTCGATCTTTGAGTGTTTTTTTTTGATTGCGGTTGATTTAAATACATTTTGAACAATGCATCGTAATTCGTCAGTCGTTTCAATTTTAGCAATTTTTCTACTCTTTATAATTTCTGCAGCAATTTTCCTAGATTTAGATTCATCTCCGTACTTCCAAATTATATCAGCCAAATCTTTTTCTTCGAACGAATTGACGACATCGAAAGCAGAAATGCCGTGTTTCGACATTCTCATGTCTAATTTTCCTTTTTTTGTAAATGAGAATCCTCGATCTGGATCGTCAATCTGAAATGACGACATACCAAAATCAAATAATATTCCATCGAATTTCCCGAATTCACTGGTAAGTTCTGATAACTTAGAAAATTCTCCTGTTATAAAATCGAAGTTTTTATCATATTTATCCTTAATTTTAGAAGCTCTAGTCATAGCATCTGGATCTCGATCTATTCCCAAAATATAACAATTAGAGCTTTCTAAGATAGCGACGGTATGTCCACCTCCACCGAAAGTAGCGTCAATAATCCTTTCCCCTGATTTGGGCTGCAAAATTGATAAGACGTCTGTTACTAGGACTGGGATGTGCTTCACTTAAAAAACAACAATATAACACTGCTGCGATTTAGCAGTAAAGTTAAGGAAAATCCATGCGGCGCATTATATACCACGGTACTGCAAATATTCAACAATATTTAGTTTTGCTGAAAAAAAAGATAACTGGCTCGCCGATCATTTTCTCATTCAAATTTTGATATCAAACACAGAAGGTAGTCGGGGTTTTTTAGTAGAGATGAGTATATTTATTGAGCCTTTTCCAGCTTTATGTTAGCATTCCATGGTGGCGTCTTCGTAGCTCAGATGGATAGAGCGTAGGATTCCTAATCCTGAGGTCGTGGGTTCGAATCCCGCCGAGGACACCATTTCATCTGCATCGTTTGCTCATCAGGAAAGTGGAAAAAGAATAATCTGACCGCATCCAGGTTGTGATAAAATACTGCGGTTATCCGGAATGATTTTTATGTTTGCCAGGGTGTTGTGATATGCAAGAGATTGACGAAAAAGATGTAGAAATTGATGAATCATCTGAGACATCTTCACAAACGGAGCAGAGCGGCATTGATCCCTTGACGGCGCGGATCGAGGAACTCGAAGATAAGCTTTTAAGATCAGTTGCTGAACTGCAAAATCTACAGAAAAGGGCGGAGAAAGAGAGGATAGATTCTGTAAAATATAGTGTAACTTCTTTCGCAAAAGATGTTTTAACAATCAGAGATAATTTAAAACTTGCATTGAATAACTGTTCCGAAGAATCGAATGCAATTATTGATGGTATAAAATTAACAATAACGGAAATGGATAAGGTTTTGGCGAGATATGGAATTGTGCAGATCGACTCCATCGATAAGGAGTTTGATCCACATTTGCATCAGGCTTTGATGGAGACTGAAATTGCCGACAAGAGGCCTGGTGTTATAATTGATGTTATGCAGGATGGGTTCATGATTCATGATAGATTGCTGAGACCAGCTCTGGTTAGTGTCTCGAAAAAAAGTGCTCAGACAAAATGAAATTAAGATTACGTAATACGCTCTCTGGGAAGAAGGAAGAGTTTGTTCCGATAGATCAGGAGACTATTCGTATGTATGTCTGCGGTCCTACGGTTTATAGCCGAGCACATCTCGGAAATGCCAGATCTGCCGTCGTTTTCGATATATTGTATAGGAGTTTAAAAAAGATCTATCCAAAAGTGATCTATGTCAGAAACATTACAGATATTGATGACAAAATATACAAGGCGGCGACTGAACGCGGGATAAGTATTGGTAAATTGACCGAAGAAACTATCAAGATGTATCACGAAGATATTGCGGCAATCGGAGTTCTTCCGATCGATTTTGAGCCAAGGGCAACCAAGCATATCGATGATATTATATCTTTTATTGAGAAGTTGATCGAGAATGGAAATGCATACTGCTCGAGTAATCATGTTTATTTTTCGGTTTCCTCATTTGAGAAATATGGGCAATTATCGAAGAAAAATGCGGATGAACTTATGACTGGAGCTAGAATTGAGCCATCTTCACTCAAGAAAAATCCGATGGATTTTGTATTATGGAAACCATCGAATGATGATTTCAAAATTGGTTGGGATAGTCCATGGGGGTACGGTAGACCTGGTTGGCATATCGAATGCTCCGCAATGTCTCTGAAATATCTTGGCACAAGATTTGACATTCATGGCGGAGGATTAGATCTAATTTTCCCGCACCATGAAAACGAGATAGCCCAATCGTGTTCGTTAACGCAACAGGAGGTGATGGCCAATTATTGGATACATAATGGGTATCTTAATGTGGATGGGGTTAAGATGTCTAAATCGATTGGTAATTTTTATACGGTTCATGAATTGCTTCAAGATTACGATGGTGAAGTGATTCGATTGTCTTTGTTGATGACGCATTATTCTGCGCCGATGAATTTTAGCTTAGATTCGATAAGAATGGCTGAGAATATCCTAAATCGGTGGTACAAAGCTATTAGATCGTTTTCGGGCCATGGTGGTGAATTTGAGGATAGTGAACTCTTTTTTGAAGATGTATTTGAGGCTATGCTTGATGATATGAATACTCCTCTAGCGATTTCATTATTGTCGGCGAAAGCTCATGATATCGACAAGGTGGACGCTAATCTCGAGCTGGTCGCAATTTTTGTTAATACATGTCGTAATTTGCTAGGCCTTTCGATGAGAAGTGATAAAAGGAAGATTCTTGAGCAACGTAGATTGACCGATGAGCAAATACTGGAAATCGAATTGAAAGTAGCCGAAAGGAAAGAAGCAAAAATGAGGAAGGATTTTGCGAAGGCCGACGAAATTAGAGATTTCTTACTGAAGGATGGCATCGTTCTCGAGGATACGAGGAACGAAACTTTATGGAGAAAATCTTAATTTTTTTTGTATGCATTGACATTTTTAGTTGATGGGGTATCGATCAAATCCGCTGGTATTTTTGATCATAGTGAGATACAATTTATCGGTCGTAGATGGGGCCTTTAGTTCAGTTGGTTAGAACCCTCCGCTCATAACGGAGTTGTCGTAGGTTCGAGTCCTACAGGGCCCACCATGCTCGGACTTGTTTTTCCCTGTATTTAATTTTTCTGTAACGGACCGTAAATTTATGTCGCTTAATGTTGCCTTTAATACAAACCGTCTCCTCGTTTTTCCAGATGAGAGTATCTTTTCTGTTTCGGAGTTATCGGCCGCTATCAAGGGGACCGTCGAGAGTAACTACTCATCCCTGAAATTACGAGGCGAGGTTTCTGGTGTTAAAACTCACTCTTCCGGTCATACCTACCTTTCTCTCAAGGATGACGATGCGATCATCAATGCCATTTGCTGGCGAGGAACTAAAATTAATTTTCAATTAGAGGATGGCATGGAGATTGTGGTTCGTGGACGAGTCACCGTCTATCCGGCTCGCTCTCAGTACCAATTCATCATCGAAGAGGCCAGTATGGCCGGAGAAGGCGCCCTATTAAAGCTCCTGAATGATCGGAAAAAGCGCTTCTCAGAAATGGGATACTTCAATAAAAAAAATCCAATCCCCAAATTTCCGCGGATAATCGGAATTATCACATCCAAAACGGGGGCCGTACTCCAGGATATGAGACATCGACTGGAAGATCGATATCGATTTTGCGAGGTCATCGTTTGGCCAGTAAATGTCCAGGGTTCTTCGTCCGCAGAACAAGTAGCCAACGCCATTCGCGGATTTAATTTCATGATCGATAAAAAGCCTGAAGTCTTGATCGTAGCTCGTGGGGGCGGGAGCATCGAGGACTTATGGCCTTTTAATGAAGAGATTGTGGTTAAAACCGTTTTTGATAGTAAAATTCCAATAGTTTCAGCGATAGGACACGAAACGGATACCACTTTAATTGATTATGCGGCCGACTTGAGGGCTCCGACTCCGACGGCCGCGATCGAACTCATCACTCCCGTCTTGGCAGATGTTAAGTTACAAATTTCCGAGAATTGTGGGAAAATGAATTTGGCGATCTCAAGAATGATGAAGGAATATCGCACCAGGCTTACCGTATACGCGAAATGTCTTCTATCTTCGCATTTTATTATTCTATCCATTCGCCAAAGATTCGACGATAACATTGGGAGATTTTTGGTAGCTGGAAATAATTACTGCCAAAAAGAGTCGATGAAACTACAAACCAAAAAACTTGTAAATTTGAATAGCTATTTCGTTCTGAAGAAGCAGAAATTTGATGTCGCTAACAAACAATTATCAAAGCAGATGGAGAGTTTTATGAGTTGGTATCAAAATAGTATCAAAGTTCTGTCCAATAGATTGGAGCAAAGTTCATTCAAAAAAATATTAGAAAAGGGGTTTTGTTTTGTTACGGATAAAGATGGCCAAACGGTCGAAACGAAGGAGAATTTTGATTCTATTCAGAAAAATGGATTTACCATACATTTTCAAGACGGCGCTTCACTTATTACCTCGGTATCAGAAAGAGCATCCTCTTAACTCGGTGGATATACGCGTGCTGACCAATTCCATGAATTATGAATACCACCTTACAGTACCAGTGGGAGATCCGCGAGGGCCCTGAACTGGAGTGGTAGAAGGAGCGATATTTTGTTATGCCAGATGGGACCGGTGTTTCGTTCGATCCCAAATCAAGTAGGTCATCAAGGCTCCGAAACCGAGGGTTGAAAGTCCCCCTAGCGCCATACCGACTTTGGCTAAGTTTGTTGCTTGAGCTACGACTTTCGTTGGCTCCTCACGTTCTTCTGTCAACAATGTTTCCATAAATGATTTTGTTTCTTGGGAATAGTTTCTCGCCAATGTTTCTATAAGGGACTTTGTTTCTTGGGAATGTTTGTTCAAGGCTAGCTCAAGAGACGAGACTACCTCGCCAATTGTTAATTGCAGCGGGGGAGGGAGGGTGAGCCACAGGCCGATCCTGGCTTCATGTATCAGAGTGGCTAGCCCCCTAGTACATGGCCCTAGGGAGGTAATATTGAGAAAATAATAAGCGGGTAACCGACAGGTGGCCTGGTGGAGAGCTTCTGCTATCCGGGCGAATCCCCTGGCGTCCATTTGTGCGTACCCTTGCTCTGATGGCTGCACGGCCATCGCTTGAAGGGGGACTAACCCCTCAAAACAGTATAGAGGAACTTTTGTTTCGAAACCTTCAAGACAGTCGAAAGCTCCCTGGCCATCGGTGGCCCGTGCATGGAATTCTCCAATTCTGAACGAGGGCATTTCTGTCGGGATAACGGATACCCGCCAGTCCATGAGCGCCTGGTCCCAGAAAGTTCTATGTTCCTGGTATTTGGCCCATTCGGCTGGGGTCTGCGATAGGTAGGAGGTGCTCTTACTGAGTATTTCTCTAACGATTCTCCAAAGGAATAAATGACCTTGCTTACTGAGGGGCAGCTTTGCATTAAACGGAGGTGACCCAAATGCCTCTGCGTGCAGGGCTATTAACTTCGTGATCTGACTTTTAATTAAAGCTGTTTTCTGTTGCTCCGTGCAAATAGACCAGTCCACCCACTTCCCCAGAGCCATCTGGATATTCTCCTTTGGGATTGCTGTGAGAGGTTTCTGGGGAGTGTTCTGCCACTTTTTGGCATAATTTGCGATTATTTCGGCTGCTAGGTGTTGTTGGAGAAATGGGATGGCTGGCCAATGACTGACTTCGATGGGTTCGTCTATGGTAGTCGCCTCCTGATTGCCTGCATTCACTGAAGGGATGTGCAGCCCTAATATCATAGATAGCAATGTTATACAAATAAGACCTATTGGTACTTTGCTTCTCATACTGATCTGTTTTCCTCCAAAATTCTTGCTGTCACCGGGACCGGGTGATGATTGTTTGGACCTCCTTGTGATTCCGGGCTTGATTATTATTTCCTGGAACTTCGAATAACCACGACATGATGTTTCTATAGTAAATTGAGTAGATTAAATACTGGTTAATGCTCTATCTCTAATTTCTACATGTTCCTTAAACCCTTTCTCAGAATATCAATACTATGATGTTCGGCAGGGAGGATGACTGATGCTTTCTTCCTCCTGTTCAATTATACTCCTGCCGATGTGTCGCGAGCTCTCTCGAAAAATTAGGTAATTAATTTTCTTATGTCACGTTTCGTTTTTGTAACGGGTGGGGTCATGTCTTCTCTCGGAAAAGGTATCGCTGCTTCGTGTATCGGGGCTCTGCTTAAGGCCAGAAATTTTACTATCAAAATGAAGAAATTAGATCCATACATCAACGTTGATCCTGGAACCATGAGTCCTCACAAGCATGGAGAAGTTTTCGTCATGGAAGACGGATGTGAGGCCGATCTCGACTTCGGGCATTATGAAAGATTTACTGATATCACGTGCTCGGCTAGCGATTCAATCACTACCGGGAAAATCTACGAAAAGGTCATCTGCAAGGAACGGCAAGGAGATTACCTCGGTTCCGATATTCAGGTAATTCCCCACATTACTAATGAAATTAAAGATTTCATTTCTTTCGGATGTACCGAGGTCGATTTCACGATTTGCGAAATTGGTGGAACGGTTGGAGATATCGAAAGTTTCCCGTATACAGAAGCTCTTAGACAGTTAATTCTGGAATTCGGAAAAGAAAGAATAATATGTGTCCATTTATCATATTTACCATTCGTTAAAACGGCTGGAGAATTAAAAACGAAGCCTACTCAGCATTCGGTAAAGCAGTTGCAAAGTGTCGGAGTTCAACCGGATATTTTATTATGCCGATCCGAAATTGAAATTCCAGATGATATAAAAGAAAAACTTGCAATGTTTTGCAACGTCAAAAAAGCGAATGTAGTGACTGCGTTGGATGCAGAAAATATATATCTTATCCCGAACCAGTATCACGAAGAAGGATTAGACAAAAGCATTTATGAGCACTTCAAAATCCCGGCAGAGGATGAGCAAAAAATCAATGAGAAAATAAAAAATAAATGGGAGAGTTTGGTGCGATTAATTCGCCATCCAGATAAGACGGTAAAGGTGGCCGTTATCGGTAAATACACGAAATTACAAGATGCATATATTTCGTTAACACAGGCGATAATGCACGGGGGATTTGCTAATGAAGTAAAGGTCGACATCGATTGGATTAATGCGGAAGATGAAGCCGAGGACATAGAAAGGCAACTAAGAAACACATCGGGCATCATCGTTCCTGGAGGGTTCAGTTCTCGCGGGATCGAGGGAAAGATAGCGGCGATTAAATTTGCGAGAGAAAATTCGATTCCTTTTTTAGGGATATGTCTCGGGATGCAATTGGCCATCATCGAATCGTGCCGAAACGTGGCCGGGATAACCAATGCGACTAGTCGAGAATTTTCTGATGAAGGAGAATTGGTTATCGATTTTATGGAATCTTGGGCTCAGGGTGGAGGAATTCAATCTCGCAACCCGTCCGAGAAAAAGGGTGGAACGATGCGTCTAGGGAGATTTGAGTGTGAATTAGTCCCAGATTCCTTGGCACATAAAGTGTACGGAGAGTATATCATTTCGGAAAGGCATCGCCATCGGTATGAGGTGGCATATCACAAATATCGGGAGTTAATTGAGCGGGCGGGGATAATAGTGTCGGGACGATCGTTGGATGGGCAGTTGGTTGAAATGATCGAACGTGCGGGAGGGCACCCCTGGTTTCTAGCGACCCAAGCGCACCCGGAATTTAAATCTCGCCCTTGCTCGCCTCACCCTGTGTTTAGTGAATTCGTGAAGTGTTCATGCCGACTGCCTGGATAGAAGCCTGACATCATGGATAGATAGCGAGATTGACAACCCCCTCCTTCGCTCTGTGAGGGGGCCGAGTCGTGCAGGCCCGGGTGCAGATTACTCTCCCGCCCCCGCCCCGGGGAGGTCTAGAGGCCCAGGGACGGGAGATTCGGGACGAAGAGCCCTACCTCAGCCGTCGATAATCCTCGACGGACAGGTAAATGGTCGCCCCGTGAAATTGGATTTTGCAAACGGCAAACAGCTGGTATACGTAGATGGAGCCAAGCCAGAGAATAGAGATATGTTGGAAAGATTGGACGAGGCTGCACGGCATGGCAGTATCGTGAGAATCGATCATCCGATATTGCCTGAGCTTGCGATGGCACTAGCAAATGCTCGGGCAGGAAAACCCCCCAATTTAGGGGGCTTCTCGTTAATGGAGCTGCTAACACGGCAGGATCCCACAGGTAGTCTGAGTCAATTCGGCCCCATATTCGACACGGTGAATGGCCAGGTGAGGAGGTCTGTAAGCTCAACAATTGCAGACCGCAAGAGAGATGTTGTGGGAGATGTGGTAATCGGCAAGGTTCCAGCATTAGCAGAGAGGAGGAACCCCGAGCAAGCCCCCCGGACTCACGATGACGACGGTAAGGTTTTATACATAACGTGGTCAAACTGGATGGCCTTGCAAAAAATTTGGCACCATCTCTCCGAAATTATCAGTGAGCTGCAGGCTGGAGCAGAAGAGGAAGCCCGTAAATTGCGGGGAGAGGAAGGACAAGGTTAAACCCTTTGAGCACGGAAGGCCGAGGAGAGGGGGCTCAGTCCCCCTGAGCTGACCAGGCAGGAAATATGCCAGGCAAGATCAACAGGGGTAAGGTAGATTACCTGACCAGCTGTGGGATTGGGGGATTTCCTCCCCGAGGAACGCGAATCAAAAAAGGCAGAGGGAGTTGCTCATCCGGATCTGTTCCCGGTATGCTCACTACCTGGCTGGGGGGCTCTGGCGGGCTAGCCCGTTTAACATGCAGAGTAGGTGCAGAGGTTGCCCAATTAAACTTATATTCGGACCTATAGACCACAGGTGACATTTGATGACAATAAAAATATTCTATAATGAAATAATATCGCAGTCAAAGTGATGGTAGGATGAACCAAGGCTTCCAACAAGGATGCATAAGAGGAGGAAAGCTTTATTCAACGTAAAACCCCCCACGGGACAGATCGTTTCCCAGCCTTTCCAGGTGGTCTCGGGATAGTCCCAAGGGCGCGCCATACCCAAATACGGCATAGGGCCCTGGGCCAAAGACAGTATAAGGCCCCGAGATCAGCCAGACCTCCAATGATGTCTCAGCCGACCAAAATTCTCCCGATCTTGGAGGGAGGCAGGTCGCAAAAAGGTATCGACTTACCCTGTGTTTAGTGAATTCGTGAAGTGTTCATGCCGACTTCCGGGATAGATGCCTGATCCTTGGAAGGGAAAGGTTTGACATTACTTACGAACCTAGTAAGGCAACATCAGTGCCAAAATAATGAGGGTGGCGGCAATCATGTATCATATTGACATCGATAGGGGAAAGTTATATTCATACATCCTCAGAGTGGGCACAGCTACCGAGTCGTCAGTCGCTCTTAAGAGCTGGTAGGGGGTAGTGACTAGTTTAGGGAGAATTCAGTATGCCAGGATTGCAAGGAGTTATCAGCAAAATAGCGGTCATCACCTCTACGGTGATGCTAGCTTCATTAGCTCAAGGGAGGGAACGAACGCCAGTACCTGCAGATCTCACTTTACCACGAGTGTGGGGTGACCTAGTTACAGGCCTTGGAGACGGGAGGCTGACCCCATATGAATTTGGGATCAGAGCTCAAGATGATAGATTTCTCGGGGGGATTGCCGTCTGGCTTGACCGTAGCACGGATCTGCTCTGGGGCAAAAGACTGGTAGGATGGTCTAGTGAAAGGAGAAACGAGATTCTCTACGCCGTAGAAGAGTTATCTGGAAATGGCGCCTCCTTCCCTGGGGGTGATGCTCGGATCAGGGAAATAGTAGCTGAACTGAATGGGTTGTCGCTAGCTCTCCGGAGAAAATTCGGTTTGCCGAGGCCCCGGTGGGAAGGACTCGAAAATAAACTGCAAAGGCGGCATCAGCAATTTGCACGAGCCTATAAAAACAAGCGACAGAGAGGCAAGACAAAATAGACTCCACAATCTCTGAGCTATTCGAGTAATGTCTTGGGAAGGAGATTGCCCAGCCAAGGCAAGTGATGAATCTCAACCAATTATTACCCGCCAACGATACCGAAGAAGGTGTTCTGATAGATGCAATTATTGCTCTGTCATCCTTCTTCGTGTCACCTAATCATTTTCTACATTCTTATACGAATACTGAGGTTAACTACGGGATATTGTTAGCCGATTTCTGAAGGCATTGATGGACTTGCCCTTTAAGTGTTTGTTCGACCCCAATCTGACCGCATCTCTTCCAATCGGTCCAGCTCTAATGCCGACCTGATATCGCTCATTAATCTATTCATCGTAAATATATTGTGTATCGAAATGAGGCCCCCGGCCAACACTTCTCGGGCTTTAAGGAGGTGATGAATGTATGCTCGCGAGTAGGTTTGGCATGTATAACACCGGCAAGATTCACTTATCGGAGAAAAGTCTTCGAGATAGGCAGAATTGTTGAGATTCATAATCTTTTGCGATTGGTTAGATAATTCTCGGCGTTTGACCAGGGCGGCTCCATGTCTTGCCATTCTAGTCGGAGCGACGCAATCGAAAGTATCGATTCCGCTCCTAACTCCCTCGAATATATCTTCGATTCCCCCGATACCAAGGAGGTGCTTGTATCTCTGCTTATCCAACATATCGGCGGTCATCGCTACCACGTCATACATCTCGCTTTTTGTTTTTCCAAGAGATCCGCCGATCGCGAATCCAGGGAAATCATTATCATTTGCAAATTGCGCACTCTCCTGACGAAGATCTCTGTAAACTCCTCCCTGAATGACGGCCAATAGCGCCTGCTCCTCGAAACGTCCATGTTTTTTAATTTCAGTAAGAGATCTCATTGCCCATCTCTTGCTCTTTTCCATAGAATTAGCTGTATATAATTTACTAATATGATAAGGAGTGCATTCGTCCATCGAAACGATGATATCTGCATTTAGATCCATTTGAATTTGCATCGATAATTCTGGAGTAAGTTTGATTAGCCTTCCATCGATATAGGATCTAAATTCGGCTCCCTCCTCGGTTACGCGAAGGAGAGTTCTTCTCCGATCTCCGAATCGAGTACCCTTAATTTCAGAACTCACACTTCCATGTCCAAGGCTAAAAATCTGAAATCCACCAGAATCTGTGAATATCGGACCATCCCAAGAAAGGAATGAATGTAATCCGCCGCCCCTCTTAATTAATCCTGAGCCAGGTTGCAGCATCAAGTGATAGGCATTCGACAATATGACTTGAGTTCCAGATCCTTTGACATAATCGATCGGCAAACCTTTAATATTTGCTTTTGTTGCACAAAATATAAAGGCCGGCGTTTTTATAGTTCCGTGAGATGTGTGAATAAGTCCTAGTCTTGCCGATGATTTTGTACTTTGCCGTATAATCTCAAATCTGAACATCTGAGTTTTTATCCTCGTCAAGACAAAGCGCATTTTCAGCACTTTCGAGCAGAAAATTACCAATTTCTCAACACATAAAGCAAGCTTAAACTTCCATCCCCAACAACAGAATTACAAAACGCCTCAGAAGAGAATCAATTTGAGTATACATTATATGTTATACTAGATAATACGGGGTTATTGTTGGATTTTGGAGAATAGTTCATGTTATATCAAATAAAGACATACAGAAGTTTCAAGTTGGTGAAGATTTTTACTTTAAGCCTCACGCTAGGAACCCAGATATACGCGTCCGTAGGATCCGAAATTCCATCCCCCTCACCCGCCTCGGAAATTATACCAGAATCAAAATCGCCGGAAGATAAACTAGACGCTTTGGACTCGTCGAGCCATCCGCTAGCATTGGGACAACCATATAAAATTGCATGGCATACAAGATCAGCATATTTCATGGAAATCATTGGAGAGCACTTGTATCAATTTATATGGCATCCAGGAGCATACGATTACGTTTGAACACGTTCTATCTTAAAAAAACGAAGTCCATCGCGAAAAAACGGCTTCGTTAGGGTCCATTTTCTGAGGAGGCCGAGGACCAGGACAGAGTTTCATACAAGGGGTCGACTTGGGCATTCGAGATCACGATTACGGAAAGAGAGGAAAACCCGACACCCCTCGAGGGTAATCACCGCGTCCCTTTTTTTTCCAAGATCGCCCCAGAGGCCTCACGCCTAAGGGAGTTGATTTTGACCAGGTTTGGGCCCCGGATCCAGGGGGCCCCTTAGAATTTTTTTTCGACTCTCGACTTCCCTTTAGTAGAGTGTTAAACATTTTCCAATACGATATCAACTAGTGGTTTCGTGAAATAGCAGGATAAGAGAAATGAGGAAAAGCTGGGAATTAACACAGTCGGTAGCAGGGAATTTAGAGCCACTCAGCGAGCACAAACGGCTGTCCGGGGGGGGGGGGGGGGGCCGGAGTGGGCCCAAACCCAGGAGGGCCCCCTTTTACGCTAACCGTTGGCCTCACAAAACTTTATT
>JAIRWL010000008.1 GCA_031268935.1 Holosporales bacterium
AAAAAAATTGGGCAGGGCCGCCCCCGGGGACCAGCACCGTGAAACTAGAGTTCTTCTCCTTGGCCGCCTCCAGCTACTCGGGCGACTCATTTGAGGTATTGCCTTACCTGGTCTGGTCGAGGCGATTGTTTGATGGGAACTTTTGCGATCGTTTTAAATACAAGTTTATCGCAGATTTTTTTTGAGTTCCCTGAGGAAAATAGCTTTTCCAAGATCTCTTGACTCAATCCGCCAAAAACTCCCTCTTCGTATACTATAATTTTTTGGTGCTTACTGGCCAATTCGTAAAATAACTCAAAATCGAATGGCTTAATATAAGTCACGTTCCATATCGTCGGTCGCTCTAGTTCAGATCGCATCATTTCCAGATAGATGGTATTGCCTACGTCCCCCGTCGTCAACACGAGGGTGTCTGAGCTTCCCGGAATAATCGGTGGTCTTTCATGCTCAATGGCCTGGCTCTTAGGAAATCTAACCGCCATAGGCCCTTTTATTTCTCCCGCCATTATTTCTAATATTCTCTCTAATTCTTTTTTTGATGATGGGGAAGTAATCGTAATATTTTCGAAATTTTGAAGAAGAGAGATATCGTACAAGCCCGCATGAGTTTTTCCATCTCCTCCCGGAAGGCCCGCCTTATCGATCACTATACGAACCGGCAGATTTTGCAGAATCACGTCATGGAAAATCTGATCGAATGCTCTTTGCAGAAAAGTTGAATAAATACAAACAAAGGGTTTCAATCCCTCTCTCGCGATCCCGGCCGCGAAAGTAACGGCATGCTCCTCCGCAATTCCTACATCAAAAAATCGATTTGGAAATACCTTGCTGAATTCCTCTAGCCCGCAACCATGTTTCATAGCGGCCGTAATGCAAACTATTCTCTCGTCTTTCTTACCAAGTTCTACTATCTTTTGACCAAACACATCTGTATATCTGAGATATGAACTTCTATCCACTCCATGTAATTTTGTTTCATCATTTTCTGCCTCAGCACATCCCTTCCCCTTTTGTGTTACGGCATGAATAATAACCGGCTTATAATTAGCAATATCCCTGACATTCTGAAATACTTCGATTAAATCGGACAAGTTGTGGCCATCAACCGGCCCTATGTAATGGAACCCAAATTCATCAAAAATAGTGCTCCCCCTAACTAAGGAGAGTGATTTCCGCACAATCAATTCAATAAATTTAGCTAATTTTATCGGTATTGAATTTAGAAAATTTCTAAAATACTTTCTAATTGTCAGCCATTTTCGCGATCTCATAAGTTTAGACAGGTATGATCGCATACAGCCAACTGATTCCGAAATCGACATTTGGTTGTCATTCAAGATGACAACGAAATTCTTCAATCCATAGATGTTATTCATGGCCTCGTATATCATACCGCCACTCATCGATCCATCACCAAGAATCGAAACAACCTTAAAATCTAGTCCCTTCAAATCTCGAGCGCGAGCAATTCCGATGGCCGCACTAAGAGACGTCGAGGCGTGTCCGGCAATGAAGTGATCAAATTCACTTTCGGCTGGATCTGGAAACCCAGAAGCTCCGTTCATTCTTCTCAGATTTTCCATAATCTCACGGCGACCAGTGAGTAATTTATGAGAATAAGCCTGATGCCCAACATCGAATATAAATCGATCTATCGGACAATCGAAAACGAAGTGAGCCGCCACCAATAATTCGACAGATCCAAGATTCGAACCTAAGTGTCCGCCGTTCTTCGAAGTAATCCTGATGACCTCAGATCTCAATTCTGAACATAACTCGATAAGCTCAGGCAAAGACAGCAACTTCAAATCAGACGGACAATTAATCGAATCCAAGATCATGCTTAAAAACTAAATCGTCCAAATTTCTCGATCACCGTTTTGCAACCAAACTACTACAAATCATTCAAGAACCTAATTCCGGCGGATAATCCTTCTATCGATATCGAATGTCCTATTCCATGGCAGGTCACGATCGTCGCTGGAATTTCCAGAGATTCCAGATTCCTCTTAGCGAGGCTAGCATTCGAGTATGGAACTGATGAATCATCATCAGAATGAACAATCAATACCTTGGCATTTTTTGCGAGAATTTGCTTATCTGCCGTCGGAACAAACATACCGGAATATGCAACAACCCTCTTCACATTTTTTGAGCAATTCAGGGACTCGAAACTCAGCATCGCTCCTTGAGAAAACCCAACGACGCTAACATCATCGCATTCAAACTCATGTGATAATTCATCGATGTATTCGGAAAGAATCCGAGCAATTGTGTCCAGTCCATCTCTTATCTCGTTATATGACATATCCCTGAGCTTGAACCACTGATATCCATATCCTGCCTCACATTTAAAAGGGGCATTCGGAGCAAATACTAGAGTATCTTTCATCTCGGTAGATAGGCTCTGTTTATAAGATGGAGGGAAATCCTCCCAACTAGAACCATACCCGTGTAAAAATATCACGATCTTTTTGACCGAATTGAATTCAGCAGATTTCAAAACATTATTCTTCTTCAACATCGACACCCCATTCATCTTCAGGTAATCGAGTAACTTTCAACAAAGTTATTTGATTTCTCTGCCTTCTCAGTATCTCGAATTTATACCCAAACAGCAGAAACGTCTGCCCAACCTTAGGGATTATACCTATAGAGTTGATAACGAGTCCAGCAAGAGTTGCGGCCACATCATTTCTGAACCTCGATCCAATCTCTCGATTAAGATCTCGCACATTAATCGAGCCGTCTATGATATAGGATCCATCCTCCTGTTGTCGAACGCTAGTAAACTGAGCTATATCATGTTCATCCGAAATTTCGCCGACTATTTCTTCAATAATATCTTCGAGGGTAACGATCCCGATGAACCCACCGTATTCATCAACCACGATTGCAAAATGCTCATGTTTAGATCTAAAAGCCTGCAATTGATCTAAAAGATCATTATTTTCTGGAATAAACCACGGTTTTAATGCGACACCTAAAATATCATCTTTGTTGATCGCATTACCTGCCTGCGTCGCCTGTAAAAGATCTCTGATATGAAGAATTCCGATGATATTATCCTGATCACCGCTCCAAATCGGAATTCTAGTGAATGGGCAATGAATTATCTGCTCCATCATCATCTCGCTTTCATCATCCGCACACAACATCGTCACATTCTTGCGATGAATCATGATATTGCTCACCGAAACACTCCCGAGATCCAGGACGCTCTTCAGCATGGCCTTTTCCTGATTGGCCTCTTCGACATCCGGCCCATTGTGTAAGTCGATGACTCCTCTCAACTCCTCTAATGCAGAATTGTAAATATCTTTACCATGTGACGATGGCCTTATAATAGAGATCAAACTTTTTGCAATAATGCCAATAACTTTATTTAGCGGCCTAGAAATTAGATGTGTATACTTTATAAAATACGCAGATGGCAATAATACATTTTCTGGATTAGAGATCGTCAACATTTTCGGCAATACTTCTGCAAATAAAACAATAAATATACTGATTATTATAGGACAATAAAATATGGCGGCGTCTCCGAAAGCATCGACGCATAATGTATTAGCAAGTGATATGGATAATGAATTAAGAATTGTATTGCATGTTAATATCGAGCTGATGACGAGGCCAATCTCGGGCTGCAGACTCGTAATAATTTCCGCTCTTTTATCGCCATTTTTAGCTAAATTAAATATCTTCGCTTTGGAATACGCAGTCATAGCCGTTTCGCAGGCAGCAAAATAAGCGGCCCCAATTAGAAGGGATACGACGATCAGAATGCATAATATATCTATCAGCATTACCTTGGTAGGATCATGGAAGCGACCCCTGCAAAATAGTTTGGGTTTCGCTGCCGGTGGGGCGTCCTCCGACCCAGATAGAGTCGGCGTGATGGAAATTTACTTCAGTCCCAATTGGGGGGAGGGGGAGAAGATCTTCGCTTGGAATTTCTCCGAGTTGTCTTCTCTTTGAATGACATGTCAAGTTCACGATCACCTCGCCGCAACTCCCGCTGGTTTCCACTCTACCAAGGTCTTTCTCCCTGTTACGGCGACGCATTTCACAATATTTTTTCAGTAAATCAATCTTTCTAGAAGCATTCTCAATCAAAGCATTAAGATCCTCTTTTGACGAATTTCCCTTCCCTCGTGCTTGCTTGAGCTGGTCCACCGCAAGTCTTGCTTCATGCAAAGCGAATGAGATACATTCTGCATCAGGATCTGACATATCGAAGTCGTTAAGCCCATCTTCGATTTCAGTCAAAAAAGCAACAAGCTGCTCTTCATTACTATCCTCTGACCCCGCAAAGGCTGATGATGCTACAAAAAGAAAAAGCGCCAAAAATCTGATCATCATGTGAACTACACTGAGGACTAACCACCTATTGGATTCTAACATAAAATAAAGTGCCGATCTATACGGTTGTTACACCTGTCACACTTATCAGTCTGCTTGTCTATCTCAGAACAATCGCATTTTACTTCAAAACCATCGCTAAACATGGCGTTCTCAATCCTTACTCTGTAAGGCGTATTTCTTACAGTATGCTAACCCAGAAATTATGGCCATTACCGATGCTCCCCATAACATCACTTCTCCCCAAATCTTGAAATTACGACTTTCGGCAAAACTCGATATCAGGATGGACGTAATTGCAATCATTTGAATCGCCGTCTTCCATTTCGATAATTTCGATGTACTAAAATTATCCGAACTCTCGCGTACTCCTGAAATTATAATCTCTCTGCACAAAATGATGGACGCCGGAACAATCGAAATCGTATCGATTAAGCCAAATCCGGAAATAAACAGGATAGAGATCGAAATCAGGATTTTATCGGCCAGTGGATCGAGAATTTGTCCAATTTTAGTTGTCTGCTTGTATGCTCTTGCGTAGTATCCATCCAAATAATCTGTAATACAACAAAATATAAAGATGATTGTTGACAACGCAATCCCTAATCTTTTCTCTAAAAAAAAACCAAAAACGAAAAAGGGCAATAAAAAAACACGAGACATCGTCAATATATTCGGAATGGTCGATAACTTGCTCACCCCTTTAACCTCTGTTGAAGAAACTGAATATCAACTTTGCAGTATTTTTATCAATACCTTTTACCATTTTCAAATCCTCGACAAAAGCTTTTTTTATGGCATCTATCGAGCCGAAATGTTCAAGCAATTTCTTTCGCCTGTTCTCTCCAATCGATGGAATGTCGTCTAACATAGATTTTACAAGCGATTTGCTCCTTTTTTTTCGATGAAATGTAATTGCTGCTCTATGTGCCTCATTTCTCAACATGATTAAAAAAGACAATACCAAATCATCGTGCCCAAGAGACAATTCTTCTCCATTCTCAAAAACCAGCTTCTCGTATCCCATTTTCCTATCATTTTGCTTGGCAATACCTAGGATCTTAATATCATTTTCGATTCCGCAAATTTCGTCTACTACCTGGCGAGCCGCAAAAACCTGCGCTTTACCGCCATCTATTAAAATGATTTCAGGGCGCTCTATGATTGTTTTAGATCGAAATCGTTTTCTCAATGAAAATCTCATCATCCCGACGTCATCACCGCCTCTCGCCACATCTTCCGAATTTATATTAAATCTCCTAGATTTTTCTTTTTGTATTTTTCCGTGTTCGAAGACTACCATAACTCCGCAGGCATTGGTTCCCTGAATGTGGCTGTTATCATATGCTTCAATTCTGCAGACCTTGCTTAATTTTAATAAGTTGCATAATTTAGCGATCTGATTTTCAAATTCATTAGTCGATTCTTTTTTGAGATGTAGTTGAGCATTCAATAAGCAGGATTCGATGATCTTGCCGTAAACTCCCGTTTTTCCATGAACTATCTTCGAATTATTCCCACAAAATTCTCTTAAGAGATTATTATCTCCAAGAGAATGACTTGTCACAATAATCTCTGGTATATTTATATTTCTATAAAATTGAACGATAAAAGATTCTAAAACATCAACAATATCATCACTTTCCGAAGAATTTTGTATTATAAATTTTTCTGAGCCAACATTTTTTCCAATCCGAAAGAACGAAATGACCGCAACCGATTTGTCTACACCCTTCGTTACGGCTATAAAATCGATCGAAACTAGTGAGGAAATTTGAACGTATTGCTTCGATTGAATTTCACTAATCGCCTTAAGCCTATCTCGAATAAATGCAGCTCTCTCGAAATCTAATGCTTCAGACGACTCGCGCATCTCAGCAATTAGAATCTTTCTCGCGATTTCATCCCTTCCACTCAACAAATCCTCGGCACAATCGATACGCTTTTTGTACTCTTCTTTTGATATTTTTCCAAGACATGGAGCCGAGCATCTTTTGATAAAATACTGTAGACACGGTCTTTCTCTATTAGAAAAATAATGATCCGTGCAATTTCTGATAAGAAAAGCTTTTTGAATCACCTTCAACGTTTCATCTAAAGAATTTATTGCCGGATATGGACCATAAAAATTTGCCCCCTTGGCTTTAAGCGTCCGAAATTTAAAAATTCTTGGAAAATCTACAGATTTATCGATAACAATGTACGGAAAAGTTTTATCATCTTTTAAAAGGATATTATAGAACGGCTTCAATTGTTTGATTAAATTACTTTCCAAAAGCAAGGCTTCTATTTCTGTCTTCACTACGACTACCTCAATATCACGAACTTTAGAAAGCATCATTTTGATGCGATTCGATATACCTTCAGTTCTAGTATAAGAAAGCAATCTATTCTTCAGATACTTGGCCTTGCCGACATATAAAACCTTTCCATTGGCATCAAGCATTTTATAGATACCAGGATTCATTGCAGCCTTCCGCGCCGCTTTTCTCAATAACTCACTTAACAACGTGGTAAGAGGACGCGGCGGCAACGGCCTCCTGCAGACATTCTGACAACGTCGGATGCGGGAATACGGCGTCCATTAACTCTCGATCAGTAAGCTCACCAGCGATTGCCACCGAAAAAACAGAAATCAACTCGGTCACACAACTGCCTACCAAATGAGCTCCAAGCAATTCTCCGGTCCTAGCGTCAAATATTACTTTCACGAACCCATCAATCTCTCCAATGATTGCTGCCTTGCCATTTCCTCTGAAGTGAGCCTTGCCAATTTTTACATCTCTCCCGGTTCGAGCTTCTTCTTCCGTCATTCCAATCGATGCGACTTGAGGCTCTGAATACGTACACGAAGGAATAGTTTTAAGATTTATCCTGGATAATTCAGAAATCCCGGCAATTCTCTCTGCGCATATTATTCCCTCTCGCGAGGCCTTATGAGCTAGCCATGGTGCCGCGGCAACATCCCCAATCGCGTAAATTCCCTTCTGACTTGTCTCCTGATACTCGAATATCTCGATCGATCCATTTTTTAATACATTAACTCCGGCCTTCTCAAGATTAAGCCCAGACACATTAGGACTTACTCCAATCGCCATGATTACTATATCGAATAAATTTCGTTCGGCTTTGCCATCCGCATCGACTAACTCGACGGATACCGATACCTCTGATTCAATAAAATTTTGGGTGGTAGTGTTTAATTTAACGACCATTCCGCGATTAATAAACGACTTCCTGACAAAATCTGAAATTTCTCTATCTTCTGACAAAAGAATCCTGTCCCCAATCTCGACGATCGTGACCAAAGAGCCAAAAGAGCTATAAAAAGTTGCGAGCTCAACTCCGATCGCTCCAGATCCTATAATCAATAATTTTCGAGGAATAAATCGTGGACGAATCGCTTCCGCAGAGGTCCAAACCAATTCCTTCTGAAGCAACATCTCAATACCAGGCAGCAACCTAGGAGTAGCCCCCGTCGCGATAACGATATTGGTAGCTGTAATTTCACGCTCCTCATTCGTAGTTCTGATTAGAAGAGTATTTTTATCCTTAAAACTAGCCCATCCCTCAATCACGGTTACGCCACTCGTAGACAAGAGATCAGTAACCCCATTCCTCAAACCATCCATCACCGATCTAGATCTGGAATTAATCAGACCCATATCGATCCCGTTCAAGGTAGTTTTAATGCCAAATTCAGAGGAGCGACCCAACATCCTCTTAAGCTCAGCAGTTTTAAGCATTGATTTCGTAGGAATACAGCCTGCATTAAGACAAGTCCCGCCTAACGATGCGGCCTCAATAACGGCCGTCTTGAGTCCGAGCCTAGAGGCTCGCAAAGCCGCGTTGTACCCTCCTGGACCACCACCGATTATCGCAACATCAAAGCCCATAATCAGTCTTCGTCTTCCTCTTCCTCTGTGTCGTCATCGTCATAATAATCGCAATCATCATCACTCTCTTCATCGGGATCGAATTCGTCATCTTCTTCATCATCCTCGGCGTATGTTATCTCCTGCGGTTCAGCCACCAGTCTTTCATCGATCTTACGTTTTTGATAGTCAGAATTCTGCGATCCGTTCCAATCGAAGACACTTATCGTCCCATGAGGAGAAAATGTAGAAATTGCATGTTTGTATATCAATTGGGTATACCCTTCTCTTCGTACGACTACCGAGCCATGATCAAAGCATGAAATCGTCCCAGTAATTTTGACGCCATTCAAAAGAAAAATCGTCACCGGAATTTTATTTTTACGCATATAGTTGAGGAAAGCGTCTTGCACATTTATTATCTTTTCTGACATTTTAGCACAGCATCCACGCATCAAAATACCATGGCCCAGAGTATGATAGAAAAATACAAAATTTGCAAACCCAAAATACGAAACAACGAATTTCCTTCCGAATTTAGGGAAAATTTTATCCTAGATTAGCAGGGACATTGCGATCATCTTTTTGATCTTTATCTTTCCTATTAATATTCAAAAACATCAGTAATGGAGAGGCTACACAGACTGAAGAAAACGTTCCCACTACAATTCCGACCATAATCGGTAAAGCAAATGATGCGATAACTTTTCCGCCAAGTAAGTAAAGCGCCAAGACGGCCAATAAGGTCGTCGTAGCGGTCAAAGATGTTCTCGAGAGCGTTTCATTTAAACTAAGATTAATTAGCTCGCCTAATGCCATCTTCTTATAGCGTCGCAAATTCTCCCTAATTCTATCGAAAATAACCACGGTATCGTTAATGGAATAGCTCGCGGTTAGCAAAATAGCCGTTATTGATGTTTCGCTGAATTCTAAAGGAAAAATCGAAAACATGCCAAAGATTATGGCGCAATCATGAAACAGAGCTGCGACTGCGCAAACCCCGAATTGCCACTCAAATCTGATGGCAATATAGAGAAGCATCGCGATCAGAGCAAAAGCGACGGCCTTAATGGCATTTGATACCAACTCCTCTCCAACCTTCGGCCCAACCGTTTCGATCCTTTTGTATATAACTCCTTTGCCCAATATATTCCTAACCTTCGTTATTGCGATCGCCTGATCACTTCCCTCTTCCGATTTCTCGAGCTTGACCATGAGATTTCCATTGGCTCCGAATTCTTGAATCGCGACTTCTCCAAGATTGGCTTCATTCAATCTGGTTCGAAGGTCTGTAACATCCGGGATATCAGGCATTTCTACCTCAAAAATATAGCCCCCCTTAAAATCAATGCCATAATTCAATCCCTTAAACATGACAAAAGAAAAACATATCACGATCGCAACTACCGCAAAACCTAGTATATACCGGCTTTTACTGACGATATCGAACTTACTTCCATACGGTACCAAATGAAGACGAAACATTTTTTATCTTTGCTCCCTTTTTTTTATACTACTATTTCCTTATTCTTGCTCCTCTTCATCCATATAGCGATAATTGACTTCGTTAGAGAAAAGGTCGTAAACAGAGAAATTACAGTTCCCAGCGCTAATGTTACGGCAAACCCTTTGATCGGACCCGATCCAAATTCGTATAACACAATCGATCCCACAAGGGTCGTCAAATTCGAATCCAAAATCGTCATCATAGCCATTTTATAACCTCTCGCGATAGCGTGAGTAGCTCGAATTCCCGCTCTAACCTCTTCTCGAATCCTCTCATAAATTAACACGTTCGAATCGACAGCCATACCGATCGTCAGAGCAATTCCTGCTATTCCAGGAAGAGTCAAGGTCGCTCCCAGTAATGTTAATCCCGCAAATAAAAGCGTTATATTGCACGATAAAGAAATTACCGAAAAGAATCCAAAAATTCCATACGAAAGAATCATGAAAATCGAAACCAAACAGAAAGCAAAAATCGTCGCATTTTTCCCATCAGAAATGGAATCTGCTCCTAAACTTGGCCCAACACTCCGTTCTTCGACAACATTCAACGGGGCTGGCAGCGAACCAGCCCTCAACAATAATGCCAATTCTGTCGCTTCTTGCATCGTAAAACTGCCCGTAATCTGCGCCGATCCGTTATTTAAAACGGCCTGGAAAACCGGAGCACTTAAGACCTTGCCATCGAGAACCATAGCAAATTGTTTATGCAAATACTTTGCCGAAAGCTCGGCTATTTTCCTTGTTCCCTCAATCGAATCGAATTTAATCGAAACACACGGTAATCCCGACTGAGGATCAATATTCATCTGGGCATCAACCAACGACTTCCCCGTCAAAGAAATCTGCTTCTTGATAGGGACGTAGATGATCAGTCCATCCCCCTTCTCTTCAGGTAAATACATAACGCCAGGCTTCGAAGGTAAATGAACATGCGCCCCGTTCTTAACCGGAATCGATTCCAATTCCTCATCGACCCCGTGGAAAGTCAATATAGCCGTCTTGCCCAGCAATCTCTTAATTTCCGCCGGGTCCTCAACGCCAGGAAGTTGTACAGTTATCCTATCGTTCCCTTGTCGTAGAATCGTCGGCTCTTTCGTTCCAGTCTCGTCAATTCTATGTCTAATTACTTCTATCGATTCATCCACAATTCTTTTTGCAAAATTTTCCAGAAAAGCTTTCGATATAGTGGCCGTTACGTTTAATCCCTGTTCTGATATTTCTAATTCTTTCTCAATTTTTGACAAAATTTTTCTTACTACTGAAATATCTTGCTCGTTCTTCAACGACAGTACGATCGAAAGCCCTTTCTCAGTTTCCTGAATAGAAATCCTTCCATATCTTATATTTTGCTTTCTAAGTTGCTTCCTAGCCTCATCCAAGATACCTTCTTGATGTTCTTTCTCGACGGATTTGATATCAACCTCAAGCTGGATATGAGATCCACCACGAAGTTCAAGACCGAGATTCACCGTGTGCTGAAGAAAACTCGGAAGTTTGTCGAAACTCTTCTGGTTAATAACAGAAGGCAACGCGAATATCAATCCCAAGAGGCAAATCAATATGGTCGATACAATCCTGAATCTCGAAACGATGATCATCAGCCTTCTTTCTACCTCCCCTTTTTCATTTCTTAGTGCTCGTCTTCCTCTTTACAGGAGACTCAGATTTTGCGCTTTTTGCAACGTTTTTCTCTATTTCCAATTTCTCATCGGTAGATTTGGTTGCTTTATCTGCATCAACCTGACCAGCATCTCCCTTCGCATCAATCGCCACGGGCGGCTGCGTTTCGGTACTCACAACATTCGATATCGCCGATTTAACAAACTTACAGTAAACTCCATCGGCTATCTCCAGGACAACCTCCTGGTCACTAACGATCTTCGAAACGGTCGCTAAAATCCCGCAACTAGTCACGACCTTGTCTCCCTTTTTAACCGATGCAATTAGCGCCCTATGTTCCTTCGTCCGTTTCTGCTGTGGCCTAACCAATAGAAAGTAGAGAATCGCGAGAAACGCTAGCATCGGCAAAAAAGACATCAATCCATTGCCCTGCGCGGGAGGAGCATCTGCCATCGCCTGGCTAGAGCAAAATACCACCAAGCAGGCAATCAAAAATATTTGCATAGTCTTCCTAATAAAATAAACTCACATAAGCTGAAGGCATTTTAGCAACCTCTTGATCACTACGGAAGGACTTTTTCTGGATCGAGCGGTTTACGCCCTTTATCTGAAATATCATTTAGTTCGAAATACAATTGAGGTTTACTAGCAATGGTTCCACTTTTCCCGACCTTCCCTATTATATCACCCTTCTTCACTTTTTTGAGTTTACTAACGGTCGCCTCCTTTAGATTCGCATAAATCGACAAAATATGCTTGGAATCATGCTTGAGAACGACCGTTACTCCGTAGGCGGCAGCATCTCCCTCCGGTACACCAGCGATCTTAACGACGCCATCAGCGATTGCTCTGACTGGGGTACCGGCCGAGGCCTCAATCGTTATTCCTCCTTCATCGAATGGCTGTGATATCTTGCTCCTACCGTCCGTAATCGGCCATACGTATTCATTAACGGGCCCAACGAAGGACGGTTCTATCTGGATATTAGTATCGACTTCTTTATTATCTCCGAGCGATAATTCTTTCACATCTTCTTCCTGTTCCTGTTTTGGTAATTCGGGTTTTTGTAAATCCGCTTCTACCGACTCGCTCGCTCGATCTGTCGAACCTTCGGGCCTTAATATGATGATTAATCTTTGGCCATCATACAATTGGTAGGGAGGCTGCAATTTATTGAGCTTAATCAAATCGGATCTGGACATCCCATACTTAGTCGCGACCGTCCCCACCGTATCGCCCTCATCGACAACATGATACGGAATCACTCTTTCAACTTGCTCGATTTCCGGATTGTAATTTCTGTCTCCAGAGCACGATGTTAATCCAACAATCGTCGACATAAATAGTAAAAGGTTTCTGAAAGAAATCATCATGCAAACAACTCTTTTAAGGTCTCTAAGGAAGATCTATCGGTCATATCTAGCGACATCGGAGTGATCGATACATACCCGCTATGCACCGCCCCCAGATCAGTATCTAGTTCGCTATAATCTTCGTTTTTTCTATATTCGGCAGGTCCAATCCAAAAATAAGGACTCCCTCTCGGATCCTTGGCCATAATGACGTGATCATCGATAGCGCGAGTCCCCTGTTTTGTTACCAAAATTCCCTTGACTTTATCAATACTTCCAGATGGGAAATTAACATTTAAAAATACATATTTTGAAAAACGAAATTTCTCCATGATAAGCTTTAATACAACTGGCCCGTAAGTTCTTGCTATTTCCCAGTCGATCGATCCATCTTTATTCATCTTTTGGCTGAAGGCGATGGCTGGGATTCCGAGAAGGGTAGCCTCCATCGCGGCCGCCACAGTTCCAGAATATGTTATATCTTCTGCTAAATTCGAATCAAAATTAATTCCTGACATCATGAAATCAGGCCTCTCAGACATGACATGACGAACGGCCATAACGACACAATCGGTGGGCGTCCCATCGACAGAAAAATGATGATCATCACCATGTTCTGTCAACCTAAGCGGCATCGTAAAGGTCAATGAATGCCCAGATCCACTCATATTGGATTTTGGAGCAATCACCGTTACATCATCCGTAAACTTTTTTGCAATTTCTTCGAGAACGGAGAGTCCGGGAGCTCCTACACCATCATCATTGCTTAATAATATTTTCATCTCGCTTACCCGACAAATACTCTACTATAAGATTGAGCTTCAAAAGACCATCGTTAGTCAAGCTCATCCTGCTATCCCTCAACATTATATATGAGTTTTTCAAAAGAAATTGCATTTTGTTGCGATCGATTTTGACGATATCGATATCGATCCCAATCTCTGCCCTCAGCCCCATTATGAGTCTTTCATCAAATTCTTCAGATTCGGTTAATTCGATCAGTTCGAAAGGCTCGTCGTTACTCGCAAAAGATATCCAGTCACCTATGTCTTTCGCTTGTTCAATTGCTACTTTTCTTCCATTCAGCTTGATACGACTATGAGCACCAGGACCTATTCCGTAATAATCTTCGTATTTCCAATATGAGAGGTTGTGTCGCCCCACAAATCCAGGTTTCGAAAAATTAGAAACTTCATACCTATGAAAATGGCAATTCTCAGCGATCATCCAAGTTGTTTCAATGAATTCGCTGCCTTCACTCGGGCGAGGCAATTCTCCGGATTCTATCATTCTTTTCATAGCCGTGCCATCTTCGACGATCAATTCATACAGAGATACATGTTGAATTGGTAACAACAAAGCTTCGTGCAATTCATCGATCCAAGCTTCTAGCCTCTGGCCAGGTCGATTATAGATCAGGTCGATCGAGATATTATTAAACACTTCGGACATCTCGAGAACGCAATTCTTAGCCTCGTAGGCTCCATGAATCCTCCCAAGCATCTTCAAATCGGCATCGATGATAGACTGTACCCCAATCGACAATCTGTTGATACCAGCGGCCTTAAATCTCTTAGCATCACGCAGATTGATGGTTAGAGGATTGACTTCTAGCGTAATTTCTGCCTCCTTCTCTACATCACAGGCATCATCAATTAGATTCAAAATTTCAGCGACAAAGGAGGGAGGTAAAAGAGAAGGAGTCCCACCACCGAAGTAGATACTCGTAATACTTTCGTCTTTATAAAAATCGTTTAATATTCTCAATATAATCTTGTTGTATAGCGCAACCCATAAGTCGAAATCTATCGATCCGTTCAGAGGAATACTACTGAAATCACAATAATGACATTTAGAAAGACAAAACGGCCAGTGAATGTAAATGGTGCTCATAGTGCGATCATTCTACACCCACTACCTCCAAGATTAGAGCAAAAAAAAATCGTCTGATCGAAATTTGAGCTAGAAATAATTCGATCCAGAAATAATATTGTTAACAAGTTTAATGGCATATCGTTCCGACGAACAAGTTGCAAATGTGAGAAAAATTTTCGTCATAATGTGATAAAAATTTTCATAATCATTAACCTATGATTAACCTTTTCCGAATAGCATCTATCTGGCAAAGATGTTAATTACCAGAGGCCAAATGGCGAAAAAGGGTGTAGTCGCTTTACTGAGCATCGTCGCGGCAATCGGAATTGGGACATTTGTATACAAACGCTACTACAAAGCAGATCGAGAGATTTCCGACAAAGCCACTGAAAGAGTAGATGTAAAAGGCCTGCATTCTGACATCCTCAGGAAGATCGCCTATGATGAAAAGGCTCCTGTTAGCGGTATCACTCAGGAAGCGGCTCTGAATGAGCTTGAATCAAGGGCAGGAACGTCGCCTGATGTCGATTCCGTTCCGGTCGATGTGAAAAAGCTACCTCTGGGGATATTAGTGATGATAGCTCGATCACCAGCGTCTATTGCCGGCGTCAAACCTAGAGACGCTTATCGTGAAATAGTTGAGCGTGCGGTTGGCCTTAAAATTGGGGAAGAAGGCCAGGCAAGTGCTCAAGATATGCTGGAAGCTCTGCAAAATTATGATGAAAAACAAGCGATAGAGAAGTGGTCTAAAAATGAAGACGGAGAGGTAGTCAAAAAGTTTCTGGATGAGGAAGCCAAAACAGATCCCTCTCCCGCGAATGTCTTCATTCGAGCCCTAGTGGCGAGAGATCCGGAGCTCGCCAAATCTACAATGGAACATTATGCCGAGCTTGATCGAGGAGATAGCTTGGATAGCACGAACCACAAACAAACTTATGATGATGTTATCGAGGCCCAAAAAAATACAAATCCGAGATAATTTCTAATTTTTACTCACAACCGATAGTTTGATATCCTTTTTTATTGCTCGGATCAGGCAATTCGCTTCCTCGATCGAAAAGATGTAAATCGGGATATTTCTCTGTGAAGCCAACACTAGAGCCGTTTCGTCGATAAAGTGCAAGCGTCTATCGATGGCTTCTCGATACGTTATCTCAGGGATGTATGTCGCCTCCTGGTGAATCTTTGGATCGCCACTATATATTCCGTCGACATTCGTCGCCTTCAGAATTACATCGCACGATGATAATGATGCGGCAATGACTGATACCGTATCCGTCGAACAATACGGAAGACCTATACCGCCAACGAAAATGATTACCTTATTCTGAGTGAGCATTTTTGAGATATTGAACGAATTGCTGTGAGAAATATCAAATGGTAAATTCAAATTTGATACAATTTCGGCCGAGACTTCGTAATGCGCCAAAACATCGCGAAGCATGATACCGTTGACGACGGTCGATAACATTCCCATAGCATCGGCCGTTTCTGGTTTCACAATCCGATTATCACGCCAATCTCGCCCTCGAATAATATTTCCACCACCTACTACGATTGTTACTCCAATTCCCGCATCTATGACCTCCTTTACATCTTGGCAAATTCTGGAAACACGATCGAGACTGAAGCCGAACCCTCGGTCATCGACCATTATTTCTCCAGAAATTTTGACTAAAACCCTTCTAATCGGAAGCATCAAAAACTATCCAACAAATGATCTTACTTCTTCAGCGAAATTACTTTCCCGTTTTTCAATACCTTCACCTAGAACAAATTTTGTGAATGATGATATCGAAAGCTTTGCTCCATATTGCTTATTAAAGTTGTCAACAAAATCGGCGACCTTCGTTTTGCCATCGATAACAAAAACTTGCTCCAATAAAACATTTTCCTCGAAAAATTTCTTTATACGACCTTCGGCCATTTTTACGGCAATGTTATCCGGTTTCCCCGTATCTTTTGCCTGAGCCAAGACGATTTCTTTCTCTTTATCTATGACATCCTGTGGAACACATTTCGAACACAAATATGCTGGACTAGCGGCCGCGATATGCATCGCAAGTTTCTTTCCAAGCTCATCGGCCGCGGTGTGATCAAATTCTCCTTCCCACTCTAAGGCGACCAAGACTCCGATCTTACCCATGCCAGATATTATAGCTCCGTGTATGTAAGACGAAATTACACCGTTCTTTACACTGATTCTCTTGCCCCTTCTGAGATTCATGTTTTCGCCAATAACCGCAATCAACGAATCTATCTCCTCTCGAACCGTTTTGCTCGTTCCTGGAAATTTGGCCTCTAGAATTTCATCAACCGAGTCACATTCAACGGCTACCCGCGTAATTCTCGCAACGACGTCCTGAAATTTTTCGTTCCTCGCGACGAAATCAGTCTCTGCATTCATCTCGATGATCGTTGCCGTCTTTCGATCATCTTGAACATAACATGCGATCAACCCGTCTGATGCTGTTCTAGATGATTTTTTGGCAGCATCCATTAGTCCTTTTTTACGAAGATATTCGGCCGCCGTCGTGAGATCGCCATCCATTTCGATCAGAGCTCGCTTACAATCCATCATGCCGGCTCCAGTTTTATCGCGTAATTCCTTTACTAATTTTGCAGAAATTTCCATTTTCAGTTTACTCCTTCGGTTCCCAGAGACTCTCCATCCGATTTACCTAGCACTCCAATACTGAGCTGTGATTCTGGATTAGTAGCGACATCCGCCGCGGCCCCGATATCAATTCCAGATTTTTTCATTCCTTTCTGAATGCCTTCCAAAACCGCATTAGCGCATAGATCACAGTACAAATTAATCGCCTTGATAGCGTCATCATTTCCTGGGATCGGATACGTTATCCCGTCCGGGTCTGAATTGGAATCGACGACTGCAATGATAGGAATGCCCAGCTTTATGGCCTCTTTTACAGAGATATTTTCTCGAATTGTGTCGATTATCACGACAAGATCTGGAATTCCGCCCATTTCACGAATTCCACCCAATGCCAAATCGAGCTTCCCATGTTCGCGTTGTAGCCGCAGGACCTCCTTTTTCGTTAACCCGACGGGATTGGCGATCGTCCCTTCCAGAGACCTTAGTCTCTTGATCGATTGATGAATCGTCTTCCAGTTCGTCAACATTCCACCGAGCCACCTGTGGTTGACATAATACTGCCCGCACTTACTAGCTGATTCCTTAATCTTGTCTGCCGCCTGAGCTTTGGTTCCAACAAAAAGAATTCGGCCGTGATTAGCCGCGACATCAATTATGATGTTTAATACATAATCCAACATCGGAACTGTCTGTTCTAGATCCATGATGTGAATTCCGCCCCGACTTCCAAAGATATATGGAGCCATCTTCGGATTCCATTTCCTAGTAATATGTCCGTAGTGGACACCGGCCTCTAGGAGCTGCCGCATCGTAAAATTAATAGACATAACGCTCAATTCATCCTTTTCCGATTAAACAAACGGTGACAGAGCAAATTTGAAACCCCACGACAAAAAACATCCGAAGAGCATCGGAAAACTCAAATCACCTAGAACTATGCCGAAAACAACACCCGGCCAGCTCCGATGCTAGCAAAATTTCCGGATAAATTCAATCAGTGATTTGCTCGTTATCGAGCCATAGAAGGTTCAACAACGAGCATGCAGCTAAAGATCTGCCTTGTGGGGGAGGGGGCGTGGGCCTGGGCTTAGCCTGCACAACCACTGAGAGCGCCACACAGGTTCAAGATGTATTGGCGATGAGGCTCGGCCAGTGCGAGTATCAACTTCTGCCCCTGCTCTTCCGTGAGATCCCGGACCTGAATCCAATCCTCGTAACACTGTATCGAAGGAAGGCTATTCCAATAAGGGTAACTAGCATTAGGGCGTCTAATCAAGTGACTCCCGGATCTTTAGTAACTCGTCTCTGCGTCGGGATTTATCTTTGAGACCTCGACTCTGACCTCCGCTTCAAATACACTTTGGTATTCGGAGTGGTTGCTGGCCACGGCGTCTTCCTTATCTGCTGCATGGGGCGCGTTACTAACCTCGATTTCAGGGATACATACCCAAATGCCTCCCGGCCTCGCCCTGCTCCTTAATTGCCGAGGCGGTTGGCATATGTCTATATTATCCGAAGAGAGTATTATTTCCGTCCCTAAAGGACCCTGCTACACCGGAGGCCGGGCGTCCGAGGCCTGGGCTGGACTGTAAAAATTTCCGCATAGGGCGGCTAATAGCAGAACTGAACCAATGGATCGGGTTCTCGATTGTTTGACTTTAGTATTCATGTTAATCTCCTTTGGGAAAATGGGTCATTCATACGACCTGGAAGGGTCGGATGTAAAATGAATGGAATTATCGTCTGACATTATACTCTTATAAACTATCTATTGTCAACAATCTATTGTCAACAATATTAAAAATTTACTTCCAGTGAGAAGCAATCCTATCGTACAACCCCAATCTCTACTTAATCTCTATTGTTCCGATCTAGAAGAAAGGGGGCGGGGGGGGTACCTGCCCTGTAGCCTTTCCTCAGAATTAGACTTAGCAACCACTGAGTTCGTCAAACATATCCTCTTCGTATCCCCGTTTCAAAGTCCTGACGTCCCTCTCCAACTGGGCCCGCGCCGACTTAGGGAAATATCGTAGCCTTATCCAAGCATGCCCAGTCTCTAAGGCATCACCTTTACATCTAATGCTCCAGCTCGATTCTAAGAAGAAGTTAACCTCGGAGTAGATCGTATACGAAAAAACTCGTGCACGGACTTGGCACATAAATAGCATGCGCCTGCGGAGGTATACTTCGGCCACATCGATCTTGTTGGTCTCAGGGTCGAGCCCGCCAATAATCTCGATAGAAGGGATCGGGACCCAAATGTCCCCCGGCTCAGCCTCCCTCCGAAATTCCTCCCCCGGGGCATCCATGAGGGTTATATCTGCACAAGAGAGGGTTATGCCCTCCCCTAAAATGCCCCCCTCTTTCCGGGGCCGGGCGTCCGAGGCCTGTGGTGTACTGAAAAAATTTCCGAAGAGGGCGGCTAATAGCAGAACTGAACCAATGGATCGGGTTCTCGATTGTTTGCCTTTAGTATTCATGTTAATCTCCTTTGTGAAAGTGGGTCATGCATACGACCTGGAAGGGTCGGATGCACCATGACTGGAATTATCGGCTGCAATTATACTCTTATAAACTATCTATTGTCAACAATATTAAAAATTTACTTCCAGTCAGAAGCAATTCCATCGTACAACCCCAATCTGTACTTGATCTCAATTGACCCAAATCGATAAGGATGATGTGAGGCTGGGGGGCTAACCCCTAACCATTACCCAAAGGAAACGTAACCCTGATAGCTCTCCGCCGGGGCGTCGCACGAACGAAGTCTCAGCCACTTATGATAGTCCTAACCCTCTGCCACCCGGCTACCCTTCTACTTTTCCTGACGGCCACTTATCTTGGCTTGCGTTATCCTCCCAACTTTGGGACTATGAGAGAAAGGTGTCTTTAAATCTTCTGTTCAGGCCAAGTTGTTTTTAGGGAACTGGCCCATATCTAGGGGCTAGCCCTTGCAAGATCCTAAGATGCTCTAACGCGTTATCATAGCCAGCAAGAATCAACGCATCGATCCCTTTTCTAATGCTCGCAATATCCTGAGGTCGGGAGGTGTCAAATTCCACCCTTACAGGGCCCGGAGTGAGTTGACTCAGGGGCCCGTGATCGACCACCTGAGTGACACCTTGGACCTTTACTTTCACATTACTAACGGAGGGTAATTTCCTCAAGTAGTCCCGGACCTCCTGGCAGTCGTGTGCGAGTTCAGTATTCACCCGATTTGGGCCCAGCTCTCTCTGGTCTGCGCTGTGCGGAAACCATCGCAACACTGCCGCAACAGGATTCAAAGAGCAACCAACTAATTTGGAAGCGATGTATTGTGCTGTAACGTGATCCGAAGGGTATAAAAGGAATCCAGGGCCGCCCCCGTATTCCTGGGTAGCGTCTCCGACTGGATAGGCTAACCCTTCGGAAGATTGGCCAGAGATTGACACTAAACTGCTGCTTACAGCGCATAACAGGATGGACCTGGAGTAGTTTTGAGCTTGGGTAAATAGTGGAGCATTATATTGACCTCCTTAAATTAAGATAAAATGTTGCCTTATCCTCCTTCCGGTTAGGGATCGTACCCCTCCAGCCCTGACTGGCCATTGGTCAGCAAAGACATAGGGCGAAACCACTCATCTGTAAGAACAAAGTCTCACTTTCACGGTGCTAGATCGGTTCAGAATAGGGCCGGTACCCTACCAACCCTGAATGTCCATTGGTCGGAAAGGACTTAGGGCGGAACAACACATCTGTAAGAACAAAGTCTCACTCTCACAGTGCAATATTGTTTCAAAATGCAGGGAGGCCGGGGGTCAAGCATAACATAAGGGAGATGGACCTCGTGGTGGTGCTGACCATGTTGTAAAGGGGAGGCGGGATTTCATTATCCAACCTTTCCCGCCTCCTGCTGAACCAAGGTATCAAATTCGGATTGAGTCATTTCCAAAAATTCCCGGAACTCCGGAGACATAGGTCTGTCCAATTCTTCAATCGAGCCCCCGTTGGATCCGGTGAAATGGCAGCTGTTCTCCGTCAAGTTCCAAGTCACCAAGACTTGTCTACCTCCCCGAAAGAACTCCGGATTCAGGGTATCTAGCATGAGGCTCCTCATATTAAGGAGAATGGGGTAGTCTCGTTCACCGTACAACTCGCCATCAAACACGTTCTTGCAGACGATATATCGGGGGTCCTTATCTCGGGGGTCATCGGCGTGCGATTGAGTGAAAAAAAAACCAAAAAAAGTGATTGCCAGGACTGCCGAGTTTAGAAATCTTTTAAATAGGTTAAGTGAATTGGTATACATAAAGTACTCCTTTTCAAAAGATGGGTTTACAAAACCCGTCTACAGTCTCAATAACAAGTATAACTCAAAAAACCATGGGGCGTCTACTGGAGAATACATTGAATTCCGCCAGGGAAGCAGCACCCGGTCACACCCAGCGAGCTTCCAACACGCAACGAATATAGATATCCCAGACACCCGGGCAATGGGGAAGGTGCAGCCAGCAAGAGGAGCACATAGACGGGAGGGAGGTCGTACCGGATGAAAGCGCTGCCGTTGAACTGGGAGGGCCAACCCCGCATAGAAGGAAAACCCAAGGGATGGCCCAAGTTAGAGTCTGAGAATGGGGAATAGGGAGGTCCTAGAGCTTATCGAGCACTTGGAACAAGTAGTGACCAGGATCGGGTCAGTAGATAGTTGCGTTGAGCTAACAGAAATTTAACCCTGATGGATGTATCATCAAAGGGTAGTTGAATTGGGTCCTAAGCGATCCGTAAATTTAGAGGACAAGTAAATGAAAGGGATATTCAAAGGCGTAGTGGGCATTGGAGCCTGTCTGGGGGCCCACATCGGGCCGGGCCTGGCGTCCCCCCCCCCCCAGCCCCGATTATTGGGCATTCTAGGTGATCTTTACATACAAGTGGTTGAAAATAAACTTGCTGATCATATCTATCAGAGCGAGCATGTTAAAAGTCAGACAGAATTCTCAACCTTCTTTAAACAGGGTTATGCCGATTTCGGCGCCTCAGGGAGCAAGGATACTTTGCCTCCTTTCAGTTTGTTCCTCCCTTACCAGGGGCCGAAGGGTACTTGGGATCCTGGAGAGGCAGTTCGGCTTTACCTGGAATTGATTCGGCAATTTCCTGGGCAGCTCGTCGCGGCGTCGACTGCTGGGTGTGTGACCTTCCCCACTGTGGCTGACTGTGAAACCATTCTAGACGATTCTCTTTCAGTCCAGACACGTAAAATTGCTTTGAAAAATTACTCTGTCGAAATCACAGGCGAATTTGGACCAGAAACAGTAACTTGTGACGCCTCAAGTGATTCAAGTTTACAGCTAAATCTTTTTTATAAATATCTTTTTCCCACCCAATTCTATACGGCCGCTTATATGACCGGCTGGGAGGTAGGCCGATACGCTCATCAATCTAACATTCTGCCCACTTCCGGTAAGTTAGTCTTGAGCGCTGTTTCAGGCATCGGATCAAACCTGACTACTAAGGCTGATAATCTCCAAGCTGCAATTTCGGGAACCTGGAACGAAGTTCAAGTACAAGTAGGGAGAATAAAATGGAGCCAGTATATAGGAATCGGTGTCGGGTTAACCTCTGTTGCGGTGGGAGCATGGAGCCTGTGTCGCGCGTGCAAAGCCACTCAGAGTTAGATCGGGGCATGGGGATCTTTGGAATTCTCACCGTGGGAGGAAAAACTCTACGGTGTAAGGGAATTGTTAAGTATTTCCTGAGATAATCTTTGATATACATATTGATTGCTTGATAAGGAAGTAGTAAAATGAACAAGTTAAATAAGATGATCATCCTGGCGGGGTTATTGTTGTGTCAAAATGAAGCCCTTCCTTCCTCAGCGGGGGGGGGGGGGGGACGTACCCAATCCTCCTTGGTGTGATTCATGATCTGCTTTGTTGGGACGTGCATAATGCGGGGGACTACCGGGCTTCTCTAATTTCTCCTGACCCGGATAAATCGCCCGCAGTGATGGCTGCTTATCAGTCTGGGGTGCAATCCGGCTCTAGCTCCACTGGGATCCCGGATTCTCTTCTCTTTTCCGGGTCTGAATATTTCAGCCCGGAGGCTTGGGATCCACGGGGAGGGATCCTTTCGGCCCTGAAAAAGTCTTCTTGGGTTTGGTTCACTTCTCGTTCCGCAGACCTCGAAGAGTTTGCGAAGAATGCGGATCGGGATGAGTTGTTTAGCCTTGTGAGTGACCTTGAGGGGGTTGCGAACTGGGAGCCTGATGTGAATGCCACTGTGAGCTTATTGCCGTACAACGGTAATAGCGCGGTGTGGAAGTTCCTTGGTATGGCTCCAATATGTAGGTTCAATATAATATCGTCGGGCATTGTGAGTACTGTTTCATTGGCATGGGATTCTTCCTATTTCCCAAATTTTGGCGCCCTAGCTGTCGCTTATATGACCGGATATGAAGTAAGTAGGCAGCAGAGGATTAGCGCCGAGATGGCTAAACTTAAAGCGGAGGTCTCATCCCTGGAATCGGAGGTAAAGACCTTGAAAACCGCGGTGCCTAAAACTAAACGTTTGTACATGTGCCTTGG
>JAIRWL010000024.1 GCA_031268935.1 Holosporales bacterium
GTTCAGTTAGACAATCTCGTCGCAAACCCTCTTCATCGTATTCACTTCAAGAAAAAAGTAGGAGTTCTCCCAAATATATAACATTGAATACTAAAACTTCTCATAGAGTCGTCGTTAAGATCTATACATGGGTTGTGTGAATTGGTCGATAATACCAGCCTAATTTGCCCCGCGGTGTCAAAAGAACCTGTTCAGTTAGACAATCTCGTCGCAAACCCTCTTCATCGTATTCACTTCAAGAAAAAAGTAGGAGTTCTACCAAATATATAACATTGAATAACAAAACTTATAGTAGAGTCGTCGTTAAGATCAATCCATGGGTTGAGAGCAAGCGGAGATCCTACCAGACTATTTTGCTCCGCGGTGTCAAACGATCTCGTTCTGTTAGAATATCTCGTCACGATCCCTCTTCCCCGCCTTCAATACAAGGAAAGAGAGTGATTTATACCAAATATCTAGCATTGAATACAAAAACTTATCATAGAGTAGTCGTTAAGATCAATCAATGAGTTGAGAGAAATGGGTGATAATAACAGCCTATTCTGCTGTCTACCGTTCAAAGATCATCATTTAGGGCCGCCCTTCTCCCGGTGTGAACCGGAGTGCCCTGGTAGGTTATCCTCAGGGCAGGGGTTCTGATATAATCTCGGTCAACTGTCTAGACTCCAATCAATCCTACTCATGCCTGGTACACGCAGAGAGATTAGATACCACACTACATGGTAGAGCTATCCCCAAAGTCTGTGACTAGCATGAAGATACCCCCTCCCGCCTCAAAAAATCACAGCCCATGCCCGCTAGGAATTAGATCTCAAAAAGACAGGTGGCTAGCGAAGAGGGTTTGCTTCAGGCATCGAGCTCTCACCATACGGTAAGCGAGCTCAGATGCCTTTTTTTTGGAACTGGTTACTGATTGCTCTGGGAAAATCTCTCGAGGGTCTGAACCGCCAGATTGGTTAGCGCAGCTCCATCGGGTTGAGGATTCATGGCCAGATCCAAGCCCCTGCCAATTAGACTTCCCAGGCCTCCACTAGCAAATGCTGGAAGTGCACCCTTCGGTGCCATCGCTCCCATCACTCCATCTCCCTTCTTGCTACGAAAGGCATTAATCAGGTAGGGAAGACCTGATGCCAGAATGAAGCCTCCTACTGCACCTACGCACAACCAAACTACCTGGTTATTACCTCCTTGCTCCTTACCCCTTAGGGGGGTCTCTTGGCCTCCGCGCACTCCAAGGGTTGACTCGATACTGCCGAGTGCTCCCCTGACGATGTCTAGTTGCTCCAAGATGTTTGGCGCTACGTCAGCTGATTGAGACGTGTGACCGAAGCTGAAAGCAAGGCCCGTTAGCGCGACTGCAAACTTGATGTTGATCATTGTTCGTATTCTCCCCTTAATTCTTACCAAGATAATCCTTGGCCAATGCTTGTATGTATTGTACCGATTAATTATTAATAGATAATGAACAGTCTACTTAGGATATTGCTTGATTCCTGGTCTGCAGCAACATAATTACTCAACTCATCAATTGATTCATGGGATCGTGCCTTAGTAAAAGCTATAGTGTCCGCCTCCAAGAGCTATAGTGTCCGGCGCCGAGAACTCAACCCCCTGGACTCTTCAGCGCATCTACATCAGGGTTTGAGTGATTAGAGAGTGTCGTCAAGAGATTACCAACATCCTCTAGGCGAAACTGAGGTTAATAACCCTTTGTACTTTTTCTTGAATCGTTACTGACGACTGCATTAATCCATCGCCGAAGGTTTGTTTTGTATTAAGATATCTTTGTTTTCTGCTTCAATAAATTCTAATTTAAAATGCTGAAAGGCTTTCTCAAGATCAGAGCGCTTTTTTATATCAAGTTTCAGCTCATTGAACTCTTTATTCTGTACATCAATTTTCGCGAGTAACTCGAACGCTTTTTCAAAGTTACCCTCTTTTGAGGCCTCGTGGGCAGCCGTAAAGAGAGATTTATCATCATCATCTGGCCACAATCGTGTGGACTCATTTTGCTCATCTGTCTTCCATAATTTAAATGCATCCAGTATTTTTTCCTTTATTAGACGTTTCTTTTTTTCCCAAAACGATTCTTCGACGACCGTATTAAATACAGACATACTAACGGAGGTAAACGCCTTTTTCAGAGATTGGGCTGATTTTACTGACATTTCACTAAATGGTATTATTTCACTACTCGTTGCGTATTTCTTCATATCTATCTTCTCGGCATGAGTCGTAAGAAAGGCTTCAAAAGGCGCCCCATCTCTGATCAAATTTTCAAATGCCTCTATAAATTCTTTTTTTTCTGGAGAAAGTGTTTTTGATGCCTCATCGTCGTGATTATTTCCAATATTAGTTTCATTTTTAATAGACTCAACATCTTTTTGTAAAGATGCAATACTCGTATAGATATATGATGAATTTGATTTATTGGATTTTAATTCAGATGATATTGTCTCGATCTTGTCGCAGATCTCAGAAACAGAATCGGTAATGATTTTGATTCTATTCTCTAAAGAATCGCATCGATCGCTCACGCTTTGTACATTACGCTCATAATGGTTAATCCATATTTTCAGGGCAACAAATGCACAGGCGATCGATAGGAATACGCTCGATAAATATATCCACCAAGATTTCGTGAAAAATCGATCCGTTTTGGAAAACGAACTAGATGCAGTGATTGTATCGTTTTTTTTCCCATCATGCTCTTCCCTCATACTACCGCTGCGTCGTGATCACTCGAATCTACATCCACTCTTATATTATAGCACATATAATTAAACCAACCAAGTCGCGTGATTATTATATTATTATTCTTCATCAATATTATGGAATACTTTCTGAACATCGTCGCTATCTTCCAAAAGATCGATTAATTTTTGAAGGGTAGACTTAGTTTCGTCTGAACATTGAACCAAAACGTTCGGACTCCAAATAAGTCCAGACTCTATAGGATCTCCAAATTCTTTAATGAATGCATCCCGAACGTCAGCAAAAGATCCAATCGAGGAAGTGATTTCCACCATATCTTCAAACTCTTCAACATTGTCGGCCCCCACCTCACTCGCGAAATCGAACGCTTTAACAAAGCCTTCAGGTATTTTCTGATATACTAAATGACCGACCCTGTTGAACGAAAATGAAACACTCCCCGTTTCTCCCAAATTTCCTCCGAATTTAGAAAACGCTGATCTGACCTCAGAGGCCGTCCGGTTTCGGTTGTCGGTCAAGGATTCGACGATAATAGCGACCCCTCCAGGCCCATAACCTTCGTACCTCACTTCATCGAAACTTGCCCCATCGTCCGGTCCAGTCGCCTTCGACACAGCTCTTTCCACATTATCTTTCGGCATATTATTTTCTCGAGCCAAAGAGAGGGCGGCCCTTAGTCTCGGATTGGCCCCAGCATCACATCCACCCACCTTAGCGGCTACCGTAATTTCTCGAGCAATCTTAGCAAACATCTTTGCACGTTTTGCATCTTGAGCGCCTTTTCTATACATGATGTTCTTAAATTGCGAATGTCCCGACATGTAACCAAATTAATCAAACAACACCAAAGCACCTGTCATTTTAACAATTTTTAAGCAAAGAATCTACACCATCAAAAAAAATGAATTTGATCCTCAATTGGCAAAAGAGCGCCCGGGTCGCTTTGTCTCTCTCTCCTCCACTCGATGCTCGTCGGAATAGGTCAGTTCTGCCAGTAAATTTTATTTTGGATTGCAAGGTTGGCACGGTATAGAATCGAGATCGGTCAATTACTTTAATCTCCGCCTTACTTTCATGCCATCATGGCCCGGTCTTTCATTAAGTATCACGATCTTGGCGCGAAGATTATTGCTACTGGGCCTGCTTATCTACGGGGCCACCCTCCGTGTATACCCCTACGATGTCGTCATCCAGGGGATCCCGAAGGCCGAAATCTCGAAGCTAGCCGCGGCTCAGGTGACTTGTCCGTGGGGGAAGAAAAACCTCTCTGGGGATCCTGAAGCCGATCACTTTAGACTTAGCAAAGATGTAAGCCTGATTAGGACTGTCTTACATTCATTTGGATATTTTGATGCTGAGATTACGGTTGCCGTTGAGAATCGGAAGATTATTTTTCGTGTCACTTTAAACGAGAGATATAAGCTGGATGGGGTAGTTTTCGTCTATGCCGAAAAGGATTATGACTCAAATCTATCTCCTGTTCGGCAGCTTGAAATCGGACATCTAAACAGTAATTCATACATAGATACTAAGGAATTGGCCGATGCAGGCGAACGAATAGATAATTACTTCGAAAGTATCGGATATGCTTTCGTTCATGTTGAGCCACCGATCCTCGAAGTTGATAAAGCGAGAAAAAAAATAATAGCGATATATCGAATTAATCTGTGCGGCAAGACTATCATCGATAAAACGATTTTAAAAATAAAGAGCTCTAAAGCTCCGAAGTTACTCGAACCATTCGTACGCAACCGAATCCTGTGGAGTGATGGCCAGATATACGATGCAAAAAAAATTGAAGATACAAAAACGGATTTGATGGATACCGGTATTTTCGCTGTTGTCGATGTAACCTTAACCGATCGAGTCCAAGATGTTAAAGATCCAGGAATTTGTCACACTACGAGTATTGTCAGTATCGAAGAAGCTCCGCTTCGAGATATTTCTGTTGGAGTTAAATATGGAACTTCTGAGAAGATTGGAGCTTTTCTGTCTTGGACACACTACAACGTCGACGGAAAAGGATCTCGTTTCAGCACAACATTAGATTTATCTAAAAACACCAAAATTGGTCGGTTAAAATATAATAATTTCGATACCTTTGGGAAAAATCAAGAACTAGCCTCTCAGGTATTTTATATGAAAGAAAATGTACCGACCTATAATGTTTCAAAAATCGGATGTGAAAGTATTTTGTGGCAGCGCTTCAGTCGAGGATTGAAAATCGGCGCTGGAGCCTGTAGTGAATACTCAACAACTCAGGACAATATAATCGACATCTTAGCGGAAAAAGGTGATGACAAACCCCCGGTCTCCAACCACGAAAAAATTCGATTTAGAGCTATTGGCACCCCAATTGGCATTCAATTTAGCACGACCGATAACTTCTTAGATCCACAGAGCGGAGTATGTTGTTCAGGAATGATAACGCCGTATTTTAGTAATTTGCAAACACTTACGATCCTGAATGGCAAGATCTCAAGCTACCTACCAGTAATGAAAAGCTCTTTCAGAAATACAATAATTATAGCATCGTATGTTAAATTCGGCTCAATCATCAGAAATACTAAAAGTTTGATTCCGAGGGATAAACTATTTTTTGCCGGAGGGGCGAATTCGATCCGAGGATATGGCTATCAAAAAATAGGAGAACACAGCGCTGACAATAAACCCCTCGGTGGCGAATCGGTATTCGAATTTGGAATTGAGCCGAGATACAGGATCTCTGAAAACTTTGGAATTGCCATTTTCGTGGAAGGAGGCAATGTATATTCATCCAAATTGCCTAAACCATTTTCGAAGACAATGTTTGGTTACGGATGTGGCGTTAGGTACTACACACCTCTTGGGCCAATCAGACTCGATCTAGCGTTCCCGGTTAAGCGTAGGAAAACGGCCGATGGAAGCAAACATCTTGATTCAAGATTAAATGTGTACCTCAGTATAGGGCAAGCTTTTTAAAATTTCGGAAATTTAAGTTCTGTTTGTACATCAGTTGTGCTGCTAGATTCGTAAAAATATTCACAACTTTAGGTTTGAAAATCTGGTTTACACGCATCAAAAATTTTTTTATAGCGCCGAATCCAAAAATGTCACTAATCCTTGATTTTCCAACGTTTTTTACATCGGTCAAAAATTGAGCAAAGAGGTTAAACCCTGCGCTTTGCCTGACCAAAATCGCTATCAGCAATAGTTATTCACAGAGATTTCCACAATTTTGGTGGAAAACTAAAAAAGCTTGTAATCTAAGATGTTTCTTGGATATTTTTTCTGAAATCACGGGCTTTAGAGATGCCTCATGTTTCAGCTTTTTGAGAAATGGCCTGTCTTTTGAAAGATAATCTAGTATATTCTATTTTCGTAGCAAGTTCGGTGTACGGCGATTGAAGATCACCATCTTTTTTCGAATCATTCTTTCCATTATTCTACTTTGTAAATCCGCCTCAGCAGAAATTGTTCTCACGGCTACAAAAATTTCCTACGATATCGATACCCATACTATAAGGGCTTCCGGCGGGGTTGTCGTAACACAAGCCCTAGATGATGGTAGAATTCGCGAACTTCATGCCGAAGAAATTGAATATCACAAGAATACCGGAATTATCAGATTTTACGGCGACACGATCATTCAAGAGCCTACTGGAGAAATCATCGCGGCTCGAAATGTTGAATTGGACAAAGAAATGAAGAACGCGATTGCAAAGGCTTTAGTCGTCATTTTGGGTGATGCCTCGAAAATTAAGGCTCAAGAGGCCTCTAAAAATAATAACATATATTCTTTTGATCGGGCGACCTACACACCATGCAGCGAGACTCATTGTTCCTTGCCATTATGGGATCTTGCGGCCGATAAAGTAACTTATGATTCCAAGAAAAAATCATTCGTATATCACAATGTTAAGCTCCGCTTCAAGGGAGTGCCGATTTTTTTCTTGCCATATTTCAAACATCCGGCTTTTGGAGTAAAAAGGCAATCTGGATTCCTGGCTCCGATTATAAGATCGAATAATGATACAGGGCCTTTTGTTGGAGTACCATATTTTATCGTCCTCGACAGTGACAAGGACTTAAAATTAACTCCGTTTTTGAATTGGAAGAGGAGAGGATTTGTGGCCGGCGAGTATAGGCAAGCCTTAGCGCGCGGAGATTTAGATCTGACCGCAAGTATACTGACAAAAAGCAAATCCGATAGAGAAAATATTGATATTCGTGAGAAAAGGACTAGATGGCATGTCGATTCCACTTTTAAATCATGCAATTTAGAAAATAAACAATTCACTTGTAGATTGAATAGATCCAGTGATGTAACTTATAAATTGAAATATCCCGTAGAAGACGGTAAGCATCTCGGATCTCTTTGGCGCCATAGATATAACGAGTCAAACATTTCTTTGGAATTTTTTGATAAAGATTATTTCATTAAAACGGATTCTCTATTTTTTCAGACGCCAGATAGTCAGACTGCTCCGATCGTCCTGCCGCATTTGAACATCATCAAAAGGCATAAAGATATTTTGAATGGAATCGTCGAAATTGAGCACGATACAATATACCTTTCAAGAAAACATGAAAAATCCCCGAACTTTGCGACCAATTTTTTTAGATCAACGAGCAAGGTGAGTTGGAAAAAAAATGCAAATGTAAACAAGGTATCAGTGGATTTGTCGACTGGGATTAGGGGAGATATTTTTAGTGCCGGTGCGATCGGTGATTCACCAAAAAGAACAAATAAGGTGTGCCCTACCATCGAAAATCAAATTAGTGGATTTATGCCATTTGTAAGTCAAATACCGTCTCTCGGACAGATTTCGATTTGGGGACCGAGAGTAACATTGTCTAGCGTCGAGTCTTTCGGTAATCGTAAAAAAATCATTCAAAACGAAGATTCCGTTTTGTATAGTCTCGATGATCTGAATCTCCACGCTCTCAATAGAATTGGCGGATTCGATGAAATCGAGGAAGGAGAAAGAATATCGGCCGGATTTGAGAACTCAATCTACAACTCCAAAAGAAGGTGGCTTCACTTTTTTCTCGGAAATTCCCAAACGATCAGGGAGGCCGGTAAGATTAATAAACCGAGTGGCCGTAATTCGGCCGTCGGAAGATTCATTATAAAACCGTTTGAAAATATTTCCTTTAGGACGAGATTTGTCGGAATTCCTCTTCTAGGGAAGAGCAAGATGTTCGAATCTGGAATGAAACTCGATATAGGCAACTTCACGACGGATATCGGGTATGTTCATGATAAGAGATTGAATAATCTAAGAAATCATGATATTTCTCAACTTGGTATTTCCATCTCAGTTAAATTGACTCAATTTTGGAAAATCTCTGCAGCCAAAATTATGAATCTTAAGAAAAATTATACTGGGAGCAGAAATCTACTGCATAGTCTTTTTGTCGATTATCAAGATGAATGCTTCGGAATAGGATTTGGAATCCATAAGTCCAATTTCGAAGATAAAGATATCAAGCCTAACGTCGGAGTGATATTCGTCCTATCATTTAAAAACTTAGGCAATATATCAAAACCAACGAAAAGCTACCTATATCAGAGCGAACTCTGCAATATCGATTAGATGATATAAAAATCTTCAGCAATCATCCTCGAAAACATCCAATACCTTTCCAGAGCACGGAAAATCGATCCCCAAAACCTTGGCTAAGGTGGGAGCGATATCGACGACATTCATATTGCCGATATCGTATCCCTTTTTAATACCAGGTCCCCAGATCGCGAAGGCCGTACAATTTCCTCTGGGATCATGACCATGATGCGCCTTTAGGTAATCGTCAGGTTTGACTTTTCTCATGTCGCAGTTTGGGTTCAGTTCATTCATGAACGCTACTCCCGGTTTGGCAATACAAGCTAGATCATAGAAGTTCCCCGCACGTAATTCGTCTAAATCTGAGGGTAATAATAATTTCTCGATGCCCCACGCTCCTTGATCGACTGCAGAATTCAGAGAAGTAAGAAGGCGGGAGATTGTAGATCTCGTTCGGTCATTTACATGAACAAGGAAAGACCGACCGAGGGTTTCGCCATAAACATCAAGCTTAGTAATTTTTTCATCATCCTTCTGGATGAATCCTTCTTGGAGAAATAAGTTATTTAAATAGACGTAGGTCTCAACCTTGAACATCAAGTGATCAGACATTACAGCGAAAACGGTATCGTCATAGGTCCCGGCCTTTTGTGCAGCCAAAATAAGGCGCTCCAGGTTAGTTTTCAATCTATCCAAGATAGAATCAGATTCAGGGGTTTGGATACCCCAGCAGTGAGATACCATATCGTAGCCAGACTGCTGAACCAATATAACATTTGCCTGATGTTCGAGAATAGCAGATTCGGCCGCACTGATAAACATCTCATCCAGGGCAGCGGCACCGCCTAGGCTGGCTCCTCCGTAAGATAATCCAGAGCAAGCCGAAATCATTCGAGGCACAGCCCGCAGAGTAGGCCTTAGCCCGAAGCCAGAAGCCAGCTCCCGGGTCACGCATCCCGGGAGGCTCCTCTCTCGGGAGGCAGATAAATCTGGTAGGTTGTAAAGTGCATGCGGGTCTCCCTGTGTCAGTTCCCAACCGCAGCTCGAGGTAACCATCCCTCTCGTCCAGGCGGCATCCAGGAAGGTGTATCCAGACAATTGGGAACGCAGAGCTACCTGGTGGGTAGCCAGAGGGGCGGTACAGGTTCCGAGGTCGGTCAAAGACTCAGCCTGGCTGGTATCAAAAACCCGCCACACCCCATGTTCTTTGGGGTAATTGCCTGTTAGAACGGATGAGTGAACGATA
>JAIRWL010000002.1 GCA_031268935.1 Holosporales bacterium
TTTTTAAATAAAGTCAATGCAAATGAATTGTTAAGTCTATTCAATCACCCCGGCAATTAAATTGTTGCAATTTACACTATCTTAACACTTTTCGTACCCTGCCCCTAGGTGATGGACAACCGGCCCCCCTTGCGCCCTCCATATCCGAACCCATATCCCGCCCCATCAACCGACTGGACCTTCGACTTCATAAATCTAATCGATCTTTCATATTCTGACACTACATCGATTTTTTTTTGTTGTATCGCGAGGCTGCGTGGGATCTAATTGTTTGAATATTGCATCAAATCGTTCTCGTTTTATGTTTCTAAAGAAATTTTTAAATTTACCATGTTGTGTTATTGTATTTTTTTTTATTGGATTGTTTTTCGGAGAAAATATAGATATTTCCGTTAAGAAGCAACTTTACTCAGTTAGTTTATGTTTAAAAGACCTAATAATCTGTGTGTTGCCGTTTTTGATTTTTTCTTTCGTTTGGTCGGGGATTTTGCGACTCAAGGGCGAATCGGTAAGAATAGTCCTTCTATTAATTCCTCTCGTTTGTATCTCAAATTTTGTTGGATTTTGGACATCTTATCTATTCACCGTCCCGACTCTGAGTTCGGGATTTATAACTATATCGGAATTAAATTTTGAGGCCGCCCTTTCTCCGGCTTGGCAATTAGATATTCCAAAAATTATTGGCAATGATATGGCTCTAATTTGTGGATTTGTGCTTGGAATATCAGGAAATTTCATAAAAACTGTTGCTTTGGATAAGTTAGCGAGTAAGTTATTCAATTTAGCTAACTTTATTCTCAAGAAAATTATTTGCAATGTTTTACCTTTGTTTATTCTCGGTTTTATAATCAAAATGCAACACGAAGGTTCTTTATCTGTAGTAATCAAAGATTATTCAAAACTCCTTATTGTAGTAACCATTTTGACCTATGGATACATGTTCATGGGGATATTTTTATTGAGCAAAAGGAAATTGGGTACAGCTATCGAGAAAATTAAGAATTTATTGCCAGGAATATTGATAGGTTTTTTTGCTATGTCGAGCGCGGCGGCGATTCCGACGACGATTGCCGGATGTAAAAAAAATCTGCAAAATGAAAATATAGCAAATTTTGTTGTTCCGGCGACGGCGAATATGCATCTCCTTGGAGATTGCTTCGCCTTGCCCATCATAGGGTTGGCAATCATGGTTTCTTTTGGATATGACTTGCCAAGTTTACAAGATTATTTCGTATTCTCCATCTATGGAGTCGTAGCTAAATTTGCGGCCGCCGGAATTCCGGGGGGAAGTGCAATCATTTTTGCTCCACTTTTCGAGAGTGTTTTTGGTTTTTCTGGTCCGATGGTAAATGCGATTACTGCTATCTATATCCTATTCGATCCAATCGCATCATCGGCCAATGTATTCGGTCACGGTATGTTCGCCATTTTGTTCGAGAAGGTAAGTACTTGGTTGAATAAATTTGCTAAAAAGGACAGTGTTTGATAATGATTTCAGAGAGATCTTGAGTCTGAATTTCTCTTCCCAGGATTTCGGACAAAGAAGTTATTTTAGCGTTGATGAGTCCACAGGGTAAAATATTTTCGAACGAACGGAGCTCATTGTTGATGTTGATGCAGAATCCATGACTTGAAATTCCTTTCTCGATCCTGACACCGATGAATCCGATTTTTCCAGCACTAGTCCAAATCCCAATTTCATCACTTATTTTAAATGAATGAACGGCGAAAGCATCTAATATTCTGATGATCCAATTTTCTAATTCTCTAACATAGTCGATGACTCCTATACGACGCTCTTTGAGATTGATGATTGGGTAGATTACAATTTGCCCAGGGGAATGGATTGTAATTCTTCCTCCGCGATTAGGGTAGTAAATCCGGAAATCACTCGATTTATTCAAAAAATCAGATTGCTCAAAGCTTTTCCCGGCCGTGTAAATGCCAGGATGCTCAGTAATGAAAATGACCTCCTCAGCCCCCGTAAAGACATTTTCAACGGCAATTTGCATATCGATGAGAGAGATACAGTATTCAGTTATCCTTTGATTAATGAATCTCACACAATTCCGATATTATCTTGCACTAATTTTACGAATCTGCAAAGTAAGCTTGCATTTTTATCTCTTAAATCTGGGTCAGGGTCATTGATCAAGACATTCTCGCAAGTTTCTAACACTATCTCAGAAATTCTTACGATTGAGCTGAAAAATTCAGATTCATCGTGTATATTTTGACAAACTTCGATATGATTTTTCAAATTTTTCATATGAGAATCTAGAAAATCGATATTTTCATCAAAGTTTTCTGGAGTTTCTTTCCCAATAATACCAAGAGTACGCTTGAGCGCTTCCTTGATCGTGCCGAAGCCAGCCCTTGCGAGCGATTTACTGAGCTTTTTCGATTTAGCAACTGCATCTTTGTAACTAAAGTCGACCGAATCGAATGACGATATGACAGATTCCATCACTTCCTGATTAATCATCAATTTATCTGTCATATAGATCTTCAATCTACTAATAAGAAACTTATGTACATTCTCTAGTGTATCAGGATATAGAGCGACTCCCTGATCTGAGAAAGCGTTGATAAGAGTCGTTACATACCACGACAAATTATCTTCTTCTAAAACGTTGAATTCCGAATCGCACAAAAGGCGAATAATACAGAGGGCAGATCTTCGGAGGGCGAACGGATCTTTCGATCCACTTGGTGTAATCCCCATTCCTAAGAATCCGACGAGAGTATCCAACTTATCGAAAAAAGAAATCCTGGATCCGGTGAATGAATCTGGTAAAACATCATTAGCCCCGGTCGGTTTGTAATGTTCTCTGATAGCCGTGGCAACGTTCGCCGATTCATCTTGTATTTTTGCATAAATTCCTCCCATCGTTCCCTGCAACTCCGGAAACTCCCCAACCAATTGAGAAAGAAGATCGGCCTTACATAGAGCAACTGCCCTGTGTTCATCTTTTGAATTTGCGATCGACATCATTCGATCAACCTTCTGGGCCATCGAGCCAAGTTTTTCATGAAAGACGATATTTGATAATCGCTGGGCGAACGCTTCAAGAGTTACATCGATATCTGCCTTATAGAAAAACATCGCATCACTAAGGCGTGCCTTGAGAACTCGATTCATCCCCTCATACATCACATCGGTTCCCGGAACGTTCGTAACCGTCCCAAAAAATGGAGCGAGAATCAGCTCTGGATATTCGACCGAAAAGTACTTTTGATGAACCTTCATGGCCGTCGATAATACGGGTGCAGGCAACTTCATAAACTCTGTATCGATGGTTCCGACATGGACGAATGGATATTCGACGAGTCCGGTAGATTCTTCCAATAATTCATCATCATTCGAAAGGTGTAGGCCAATCGCTGCGACGCGTTGTAATAGCTCCCTATCTATAAAAGACATTTTTTTGCGATAATCTATGAGGACATAATTTTCCTTCAACTTATTTTCGTAGTCTTCGAAATCGCTGACCTTGATTGGATCGGGAGCCAAAAACCTGTGACCATAGGTATAATCGCATGTAGTTAAACCTACCGATTCTATGAAGGCATTAACTGGCCCATCATCATATATGCATAATATCGACCTTATTGGCCGAACCCAAAAAGCACTGAGCATTTTCTGAGACGAAATATACCATCTCATCGATTTCGGCCATGGCATTTTTAATATAAAATCTCTGATAAACAGTGGGATAAGATCCTCGATATCATCGGAGTGAGTTTCCACTTGCAGATAGTAGTATCCATTCCTTACAATTAGATCATCTCTTTGCTTGCCATTAGCATTCAAGAACCCTTCAATTGACCGCTCGGGAGCAGAGACCTTTGGCCCTCTCTTTTCCTCAGGGACATTGTCAAATTTTTTGATGAGATATTTCACGACGACGGTGAGACGCCGAGAAGAAATGTAAGTCGACACACTAGAGAATTTGGTACAGTAGTCGTTTAAAATTTTAGTAAAAACGGTAGAAGCATTAGACAGAGCGTCCCTCTGAAACCTTGATGGAATCTCTTCTGATAATATTTCTAACAAAAACTCCTTTTGCATAACGATTACGGAGCCTCCTGACGACATTCAAGCCACGCTTGGCAGCAATTTTTTGCCATAGTACGAATTCTAGAGATATACCATGCTTTTTCGGTTACAGAAACTACTCCCCTCGCATCCAGGACGTTAAAGCAATGATTGGCCTTGACACATTGCTCGTAAGCCGGCATGACAAGATTGTGGTGAATAAGTCTCAGGCATTCTTCTTCGTAATCATTGAAATGCTCGAGCAACATATCGATCGACGCTACATCAAAATTAAAGGCGGAAAATTCTTTCTCAAATCTTTTCAAAACATCGCCATAAGTTAATTTCCTCTCATCTTCTCTGCCATTCCAATTAATATCGAAATGACTTTCCACACTTTGAATGAAGGTGGCAATTCTCTCCAATCCGTATGTTATTTCGACAGGAATGACGGAACAAGAGATTCCACCAACCTGCTGAAAGTAAGTAAATTGGGTAATCTCCATCCCATCGCACCAAATTTCCCAACCAACTCCAGCTGCCCCCAGCGACGGATTTTCCCAATCGTCCTCTACGAACCGTACATCATGCTCGGCTATTCCGAATCCTATCGCCTGCAAACTATCCAAATACAATTGCTGCGGATCCAAAGGAGCGGGTTTGAGAATAACCTGATACTGGTAATAGTACTGCGTTCTATTCGGATTTTCTGCATATCTTCCATCTTTTGGTCGTCGACAAGGTTGGACAAAAGCGGCGTCCCAATGTCCATCTCCGATTGCCTTTAGAGTCGTTGCAAAATGAGAAGTTCCGGCCCCGACTTCCGTATCGTACGGCTGTATGATAACACACCCATAATCAGCCCAAAACTTTTGCAAATCGAATATAATATCCTGGAACGATTTCACGCAATTCTGGCTCATAAGGATTAAAGGGCCCAAAAAAAACCAACGCTCCGATGAGATGGATGATACACTCAATCAAGGAGAAAAAGTAATCATTTTTGAGATTTGTCCAATTTTTCATGCTATAGGATAAATTCATGGGCGTATCCTTGTCTTTTCGGCGTTGTATCATCGTTGAAAAGTTGAGATCGTATCGCTTTGTATCAATCGATAATTATTGTGGAATAAAATTGGAGATTTTTGGTTACTTTCGTACCGATATCGGTTATATATGGCAATGAAAGATGCGTGACTACCAATCACGATACTGTATAGTTCGTATTGAATTTGCCAAATGTCAGAATGGACATAAAAAATTAATTGCTCTCATAATTTTTTAATTGCTAAACTGATCTCGTTAATGTAGGTCGGCCGAATGTAATGAGTAGATCTTTTACGAGGAGACGGCGAAATCGTCGGTCTTTTTTCGGCATTTTTTTTAGGTACATTTTCTACTCGGCGGTTTGTCTTGGCGTCGGAGTAGTCTGTGTTCTGCTTTACTTTTCAAATGGATTGCCCGATTTGCAGAATCTTAAGACTGAAATTAGAAATCCAGCCGTTACCATTCAAACGTATGACGGAAAAATAATCGGATCATATGGAGATCTGTATGAAGATGTGATTAGCGTCTCAGAATTACCAAAACACGTCATCGCAGCATTCATGGCCGTCGAAGACAAAAGATTTTTTCAACATTTCGGAATCGATTTCATAGGATTTACGAGAGCCGCGTACAGAAACTATATATCTGGGAAGGTTGTGCAAGGTGGATCGACGATCACCCAGCAACTCGCAAAAAATATTTTAATAGGAGAAGGAGTCGTTACTCATTACGATCGATCAATTTCTCGCAAGATAAAGGAGCTCCTATTAGCTATGTGGCTCGAATATAAATTTACAAAATCCGATATTTTAATGATGTATTTGAATCGAGTTTATTTCGGAGCCGGAACGTATGGAATTGATGCCGCCTCAAGAAAGTATTTTAATAAATCTGCAAAGGACTTGAGCATTTTTGAATCGGCAATTTTAGCTGGACTTTTGAAGGCGCCATCCAAATATAGCCCATCTAATCATCCAAATTATGCCCATGAAAGGGCAATGATTGTTCTTAAAGCGATGGAAGAGCAGGGATTCATTAAGAATGCCGAAGATATAGAGAAGCAGCAAGCTAAAGCAGCTTTCGATTATGATAATAAAACTAAGCAAGGATATATGTATTTCTGCGATTATGTGTATGAACAGGCAAAGAAAATACTTGGTGATATCGAAAATGATATCGTAATTGTTACCACTTTTAACGAGGATATGCAAAAATCAGCCGAAGAAGCGGTTGAATTTTATTTAAAAACTGAAGGAGGAAATTATAAATTTTCACAGGTGTCTTTTATATGTATGAGTAGGGATGGAGCCGTCTTAGCGACTATCGGGGGGGCCAATTATACAACAACTCAGTTCAATAGGGCGACTCAGGCGGTCCGCCTGCCGGGTTCTGCATTCAAGCTATTTGTATATGGAGCAGCCCTGGAATACGGATATCAGCTTGGAGACATGATCCCAGATACCCCAGTTTCTGTTGCCGGATGGACACCAGCGAACTATAAGTGGAGATCACGCGGACACATTTCTGTTTTAGATGGGTTCACTTACTCAGTGAATAGTGTAAGCATAAGACTCGCGCAAGCTATAGGATTGCACAGAATCGCTAATTTTGCGAAAAAGCTCGGGATATATGATGTTTCGACAACTGATTTGAGCATCGCTCTTGGGACGACTCCGGTTACTCTTAAAGATCTTACATCGGCTTATACATCATTCATGGACGGTATGCCAATCTGGTCTTATTGTATTACCGAGATTCGGACAAAAGATGGTAAAATTCTATTTCAGAGAAAGAAGGAGAAAATTAAACCCATTTTAGATAGAGAACTCCTGCGTAACTGCAGGAGCATGTTACATTCGGTCGTGCAGAATGGAACCGGGCGTGCCGCAAAGGTTAATAGTTCCGTATATGCAAAATCTGGAACCAACGGATCTTCTGATGCTTGGTTTGTGGGTTTTTATGATCCAGAAAAAAATCGAGAATCTGGGTTCTCATTTGGCGTTTGGATCGGAAATGACACGAATCACACTCCAATGACCCCAAATTCGACTGGCGGTAGAATTCCAGCTAGAATCATTGCTCACTTTCTGAAAAATTTACTAAACCCAACGCGAAGTGAGAGCATAACGGAAATAGACTCACAGTCCGAATCTACAAAAAAATCGAATCATAAGGGCCTTGGGACTATGTTGAGAGATATATAAAAGATGACATCCACAGATTGCCTTCGAGTGAAGATCAAGGACAAACCTAGTTTTACTGAAACTCTTAACATCGTTAGAGAGAATTCATTAAGAACGGTCTGCGAAGATGCTTCATGTCCCAATTTGAGCGAGTGTTGGAAAAATAAAACTGCTACATTTTTGATTATGGGAGAGTTTTGTACAAGAAATTGCGGTTTTTGCAATATCAAAAATGGAAAGCCAGCTTTGCTCGATACGAATGAACCAGAAAGGATTGCTCAAGCCGTGTCGGCTCTTGATCTGCGGTACGTCGTCCTAACATCGGTTACTCGAGATGATCTCAGTGATGACGGGGCTCTTCATTTTGCTAAGGTAATAAACGCTATCCATAATTTGAATTGCGGAATCAGTGTCGAAATCTTAACTCCAGATTTTCAAAAATGCATGAACAGTGCTATTGCGACCATTTTAGCATCAAAACCAGTCGTTTTTGCACATAACCTAGAAATAGTGAGAAAATTTCATCATATCGTCAAGAAAAAGCCATCTAATTATGAAACGTCGCTTAATTTTCTCAAAAAACTACAAGGAAGGGTGACAACAAAAACAGGAATCATGATTGGAATTGGTGAATCGAAAAGGGACGTATTCGAATGCATAGATGATGTTGCTAATATCGGTGTCGATATCATGACGATAGGACAATATTTATGCCCCTCCAAAGACCACCATCCTGTCGACAGATACGTTTCACCAGATGAATTCGATGAATACAAAAATTATGGTGAACAAAAAGGAATTAAGTTGATGTATTCCGGGCCTTTAATTCGTTCTTCTTACAAGGCTCGAGAATCATTTCAGCTATTATGCAACTTGAAATAATACAAAATATTTTAATTCTGGCGACGGGGGCGGCGATTTGCATTCAGGATTTTCTGCGACGTATGGTGAATTTATTGGTATTGCTAATTTTTACACTTAGCTGTTGTTCAAAATTTTTCTTTGGCTGCACTCCTTGTTATTATCCATTTATAATAATCATCATCACGGGTATTGCCTATCACTTCATAAAGAGGAGAAAAGCATTCGGATCAGCTGATTATATTGTTGCATTTGCAATATCATTCATGATTTCTTCTGAAAATTGGCATATATTTTTGACGCTCTGTGGCGGATTCGGAGCATTAATCGGAATTATTCAGAGATCTCGGAAAGAGGAAAACATTCCATTTATACCGGCAATTTTGTTCGCTGTTGCAGTAACGACTCTCGTCTTTAGCTAGCAACCGGATATGCTAACTCATGTCGAAACTTTATTGATATAAAAAGATACTTCTTTTAGTATCTGTTTTGTTATTTCATCTTAGGTGATTTCATGAATTTAGAGATTCTGTTTCTCAGCATTATTCAGGGGATATCGGAAATTCTTCCAATCAGCTCATCGGTCAATTTGTACTTCTTTTCTAAATTATGGAATACTTCCTCATTCTGCTTTGGCCTAAAAATTGCGCTTCACATCGGCAGTCTCATAACTTTTATAATTTATTTCAAAAAAGAAATTGGCTCGATCTTTGCTGCAATTTTCACCAAGAAAACTAGACTGAGCGATACGTACTTTTACGCCCTAATCATCGGAACAATACCAGTAGTGATCTTGGGATTTTTGGCATTAAATTTCGTGAAAGAATTTGATTCTAAGGTTGCGATAGGAGCGTCCTGCATTCTTTTCGGTTGCTTATTATTAGCTTGCGATAAATTGTCCATTGCTAGAGCGCGCTCAGGAGATAAGTCGAAAGTACCAGTCTGGAAAGCATTCATCATAGGCTGTTTTCAGGCCATCTCTATTTTCCCAGGAGTAAGTCGACTCGGTATCTGTATCTCGGCTTCGCGGATGTTACATATCGATCGTAAAAAATCCATCACTTTTTCGATGCTTCTAGCAATTCCAAGTATATTTGGCTCGATGATTCTTGAAATTATAGATTGCAACAGGCGTAACAATTTTTCGATCTTTTCTCTAGAATCGTTGATGGGAATCTTGCTAACTATGATAATTGGCCTGATAGTTATTTTCCCATGTGTAAAGTATATGGAGAAAAATGGATTTACATATCTGGTGATCTATAGAATATTAATAGGGTTTCTGATGATTTTATTATGATTTCATGAAAATGAACATTCAAATTCTTGAGGATTGCATTGGTCAAAGAGTAGATGTCGCTGTCTCCAAGACATCTGGAGAATTATCGAGGACACAATTTCAAAAATACATTAAGCAAGGATCGGTTTCTTTGGATGGTAAAATTATCAACGATCCTTCACTTAAAATTACATCTCCATGCCTGATAGAGATATCCAATGCTCAGTCTTCGTTAGATTATTTTGTTGAACCAGAAAATATTCCGCTAGATGTTGTGTTTGAAGATGAGTACATCATCATCATTAACAAACCGGCCGGAATGGTATGTCACCCTGCCCCCGGCCACCGATCCGGAACGCTCGTCAATGCCATCGTCTATATGTTCGGCGAAACGTTATTGGATGCCGGAGAAAAATCACGACCAGGAATCGTGCACAGATTGGACAAAGATACATCCGGGCTAATGATAGTCGCTAAAACCAATAAATCTCACGTCGAATTTGCTAAATTATTCTCAGAAAGCAAGGGAAATTTAATTCGTAGAAAATATACTTGCTTCGTTTTTGGATCACCTTCTCCAAAAAAAGGACAGATTGAAACGATGATCAAAAGACATCCAAAATTGAGACAACAATTTATTGCATGTTATGATACTGGCAAATTTGCGCTCACTATGTATTCCATCGAAAAATCTGTTTACTTTACTAGTACGAAAGCTATCTCCAAAGTTATTTGCGAATTATTAACCGGTAGGACGCATCAAATTCGAATCCATATGCAACATATTGGAAACCCAATCATCGGTGATATAGTTTATGGTAAGAGGAAAATTGGCGCCATTGCGTATCCAGAATATATTCTATCATTTCCAAGACAAGCGCTGCATTCATCGGAGTTGTCGTTTAAACATCCAATGACCGGCGAAAATTTGAAATTTACATCCGAATTACCAGATGATATGGAAAAACTGGAATCAGTAGTGTTTGATAAATCCGTATAACTTCATCAAACATTGCTCGAGAATTCGTTTGCCGGTTTGTGGTACTCGATGTAGAATACCGGAGTAGTTTCTCCATTCCGATTCAAGAGAAAGGATAAAATGGGAATTAGCATTAGTCACCTGCTGATCGTGATGGTGATCGTTCTTATCCTTTTTGGAGCTGGAAAATTACCAAAAGTAATGAACGATCTCGCCAAAGGTATAAGATCTTTTAAAAATGGGTTAAAAGATGACGAAGATAAAGGAGATTTGTAGAAAATGAGTGATTTTGACAGATTTAGCGTTTCTGCCACTTTAATAAAGCAGATTGTCTCGCGTATTGAAAATCTCGAAGAAAAGAAGACGGAAGTTTTGACGGATATAAAAGATACGTTCGCCGAGGCTAAGTCTCAGGGACTGGATATTGCCATTTTACGGAAACTTATAAAGATAAGAAAAATGAAAAAGGAAGATGTCGAAGAAGAGGAAGAACTTCTCGAAATCTACAAAAGAGCGTTGGAAGTATAAATCTAGATGCGCAATATACGCAATTTTTCGATCATAGCTCACATCGATCACGGTAAGTCTACCCTTGCTGATAGAATCATAGAGATTTGCGGGGGACTAGAAAAAAGGGAGATGAAAGAGCAAGTTCTCGATTCTATGGATATCGAACGAGAACGTGGAATAACCGTTAAGGCTCAGACGGTGAGGCTTTTATACAATGCTCTCGATGGAGAGACCTACTCCCTAAACCTAATCGATACTCCCGGTCACGTCGATTTTGCCTATGAAGTTAGTAGATCTTTGACGGCTTGCGAAGGATCAGTGTTGGTCGTCGATTCTTCTCAAGGAGTTGAAGCCCAAACCTTAGCCAATGTATATCATGCGATAGACTGTAATCACGAAATCGTGGTTGTTTTAAATAAGGTTGATTTGCCGGCATCAGATGTTGACGCCGTGAAAAATCAGATAGAAGAAGTAATTGGTATCGATGCTTCAGAATCGATTCCAATTTCTGCAAAAAATGGGATTGGAGTGATAGATGTTCTCGAAGCAATCGTTCATAAATTACCTGCCCCAACGGATTCTAAATCTGACAAATTGCGAGCTCTTCTAGTCGATAGTTGGTATGATCAATATCTTGGGGTCGTTATCTTGGTCAGGATTTTTGACGGAGCCATAACCTCCGGGACGAAGATCAAGATGATGTCCAATGGGGCGACGTACACGGTCGATAATGTTGGATACTTTCTTCCTAAAAAGACGATAACCGTAAAATTATCCGCCGGAGAGGTTGGATTTATAACAGCCAGCATCAAAGATGTTTCGGATTGCCAAGTTGGTGATACGATAACGGAAGACAAAAAACCGTGCGCCGCTCCACTAAAAGGATTTAAGCCGTCGGTTCCAGTCGTTTTTTGCGGTATCTTTCCAATAGATGCATCCGAGTTTGAAAAGTTGAAAGAAAGCCTCCAAAAATTACATCTCAACGATTCTAGTTTTAGCTACGAGATGGAAACATCGGCTGCACTAGGATTTGGATTTAGATGCGGCTTTCTTGGCCTACTGCATCTTGAAATCATTCAGGAACGATTGGAAAGAGAATTCAATATCGAGATCATAATGACGGCGCCTAGTGTGATTTATAATGTTCATCTCACGAACGGAGCAATTATCTACCTACATAATCCAGCAGAAATGCCAGAACAGGTTAAGATCAGCGACATAGAAGAGCCATGGATTAAGGCTACCATCATCGTTCCGGAAACATATTTGGGTAGTGTTTTAGCGTTATGTGAAGACAAGCGTGGAGAGCAAATCGATGTTCATTTCACGGGCAGTAGAGTAATCGTGCAGTACAACCTCCCCCTGAATGAAATTGTTTTTGATTTTTATGATAAGTTGAAATCATCAACCAAGGGATATGCGTCTTTCGATTACCAGACGACTGGGTATAGGCTTGGTGATTTAGTAAAGGTCACGATTTTAGTTAATGGCGAACCAGTTGATGCCCTATCCGTCATCGTTCATAGAAACAAGGCTGAAAAAAGAGGTAGAGCATTATGCATAAAGTTAAAAGATCTTATTCCCAAACAGTTATTTAAAATTGCAATTCAGGCGGCGATAGGAGGGAGAGTCATATCCCGAGAAACGGTTTCGGCTTATAGAAAAGATGTTCTGGCGAAATGCTATGGCGGAGATATTAGCAGGAAACGGAAACTCCTTGAGAAGCAAAAAGAAGGTAAAAGTCGCATGCGACAATTCGGAAGTGTCGAAATTCCTCAGAAGGCTTTCATCGAAGCTCTAAAGATATCCGATGATTAAGAAACTTCTGAGAACCATTCTACTAGTCGATATCTTAGCGGCTCTATTCGTAGGGGTAAAATGCTGCTTCCGCAAACCCGTCACAAAGAATTTGACAGATATAAAAAGATCGAACAAATTCAGAAGAAATTTCACTTTCGATGACAGCAAGTGTGTCGGTTGTAAGAAGTGTCTTGAGGTTTGTCCGTGCCGGGCGATACAAATAATCGTATCCCCCCGTCAACATACACATCGTCCCGAAAAATGCTGTTATTGCGGGTTATGTCAAGCGGCCTGCAAGTTCGGAGCAATAAAATTTAAGCCTTGACGAATTAGATATGTTATGTTGCCATTGTGATGAGAAATATTGTTAAAATTTGTGGGAATCTTGCACTATAACGTTTTACAATATCTTTATGGATCTAGTGTAACCAGCTTTCGAGACGAAATTGCTTACTTCTCAAGAAGTCGTTTCAAGAATTATGGAATATTCAAAAAATGTCGATGCAGATTTGATAAAAAGAGCATTTGTATTTGCTCTCGATCGACACGGAACGCAACTCAGAGAATCTGGTGATCCTTTTTTCTCCCACCCAATAGAGGTTGCCGAGATTTTAATCTCACTAACGATGGATCAAGAAACTGTTATCGCTGGTCTTTTGCATGATACGGTTGAAGATACTGACACGACAATCGAGGAAATTGAGGAAAATTTTGGAATAGGAATCGCAAAAATTGTTGATGGTGTAACGAAACTGTCTCAATTCGAATGCGGCCCATTCGCCATCAAACAGACCGAAAATTTTAAGAAATTATTGATATCGGCCTCTTCAGATATCAGGGTACTCATCATAAAATTGGCCGATAGATTGCACAATATGAGAACACTACGATACAAAAAAATAAAAGAAAAGAGACTGATAATTGCGAAAGAAACGTTGGATGTATATGCCCCACTCGCAGAAAGAGTCGGCATCACGAGCATTAAGGACGAGCTGCAAGATACAGCATTTTTGGAACTTTACCCAGAAATTTATAATTCCATCAAATCTAGGCTCAAAAATTTGTACGATTCATCAGAAGAAATAATTAAGACAATTACGGACAAGCTTTATGAATTGTCTCACAGTATTGAAATCGATTGCTCGATTACAGGACGAATGAAAAGTCCATATTCTATTTGGAGCAAGATGAATGTCCGCAATATTTCACTCGATCAATTATCGGATACCATGGCATTTAGAATTATAGTGGAGAGTATTCATCAATGTTATCAGGTACTCGGATGCATCCATAAAAATTATCTCGTTATTCCTGGGCGCTTTAGAGATTATATTAGTACTCCTAAGAATAATAGCTACCAATCATTACATACATGTATTATCGGTCCAATCAATAAACGAATCGAAATACAAATCAGAACAAAAGAGATGCACGATATTGCCGAGTACGGAATTGCTGCCCACTGGAATTATAAGGAGCATGGCCCAAACTCTCAACTCTCCAGAAATCAGCAGTGGATCAGAAGTTTGGTTAAGATTTTGGAAAATACATCCGGGATGGATGAATTTCTAGAAAATTCCAAAACTGAAATATTAGCAGATTATATTTTTTGCATCACTCCGAAAGGATCATTAATTTCACTTCCAATCGGCTCATCAGCATTAGATTTTGCTTATGCTATTCATTCTGATATCGGTAATCATGCGGTAAGTGCGAATGTTAACGGTCATTCCGTCCATCTAAAAACAATTCTATCGAACGGGGATCAGGTAGATATTGTGACCGATCCCAATCATATTCCAAAACCACATTGGGAAGAATATGTCATTTCCATGAAAGCAAAAGTAAATTTAAGGAAGGCAATCAATGGAATCGAAAAAGAAAAGATAGAATTAATAGGAAAAAGTGTTTTTGACGATTTTTTCAAAAAAGCTAAAAAAAATATTTTAGAAAACGATATCGATCGAATTGTATCACAATTAAAATTTGATGACAAGGTAGCAATGTTTCAAGCCATCGGCAATGGTTCGATTCACATAAAAGAAATTATGATATGCTACGACTCCATCTACCATGAATCTATTCCAGAGATATTCACGGATACCGAAAATCCGGGTAGCACAGCGCCATTTCCAGTCGTCGGTATTCAAGAAAAGAAGGTTCTGCCTACTTCATGTTGTTCACCAATTCCGGGAGATAAGATCGCTGGAATCGTATTTGAAAATCAAGAAATCGAAATTCATACAGATGAATGTGATGTTCTAGCGAAAAAAAGGACCATGCCAAATACAAAAATAATAGATCTTTCATGGAAAATATCGGCTTTCGAGGAAAAAAATAAATACCTAACTAGAATTTCACTTGTGATAATCAATGAGCCAGGAAATTTGTCAAAAGTAGCTGACATTATCGAAAGCCGTGGGGTGTCCATAACTAGTTTGAAACTGGGAGAAAAATTCGATAATCTCATAAGACTTTTCATTGAACTCGAAGTACAAAATATAATGCATCTATCGGTAACATTGACTCATCTTAGAAAGACAAGCTTTGCCCATAGCATACAGCGCATATAACAAAGAAAAAATAGAACCTACTCGGTTGCAGCACTTTTATCCATCACTTCCGTTAAGAGATTTGATAGCGTACCGTCCTCTACACGCAATTTAATATTAATAACATTCATTTCGTGCTTAAAAATATCGGGAATTTTGACATAATCCTTCATCGTTGTTACCAATCTCGCTCCCGCATTCTTCGCAGCTTTAATCAGTTTTTGTGATTCAGTTATAGTGTATGGATGATGATCGGCGAAGACTATGAAATCTTTGACACTAAACCCGATCTCATCGAGAGTCTTTCTAAATTTTTCCGGATATCCTAAGCCACAAAAACCGATCACCTTTTTATCTTCGAATTCAACATCGCCTACGACCTCCATTTTTGCGCAACTAAGCGGAACATTAGGTCTAATTCGATGAATCCTATCCATCAGCGCATCATTTTTATCCCCGATAATCAGGACGATATCGGCCTTCTTAAGACCCGATTCGACGGTCTCTCTTAACGGCCCGGCTGGAAACAGCCTCTCATTACCGAATTGCTGCCCAGCATCGACAACCATAATCTTAAAATCCTGTACCAGAGAATTATTTTGAAAACCATCATCGATAACGAGAACATCGGCCCCGGCTAAGGTAGCGGCATTAGCCGAATTGACTCTATTTTTCCCGATCCAGGTGGTGGCAACCTTGGCCGAAAGGAGAGCCTCATCCCCGACTTGGAGGTATGAATGCATAGCCAAATCAACTTTTACGACATTTTTGAGATACCCCCCATAACCGGCAGATAGTATATGAGGATTATGACTGATACCTTTTAGGATATCACAAACCAATTCTACGGTTGGGGTTTTGCCGGCCCCTCCGCAGACTACATTACCCACGCAAATGACCGGAACGGAAGCCGATTCTGGAACTGTGTTATTCATTCTCATCGACGAAATGAAAGAATATACTTTCGAGAGGGGCGATAATACTCTGACCCACACTCCCTCATCATCGCGCCAGAAACTAGGGGTTTTCAACATCTTAAACACAACAACAGACCTGCAAGCTCATTTCTTAGAACTAAGAGACTATCTCTGGAGCGGGTGATGGGAATCGGACCCACGTAGCCAGCTTGGAAGGCTGGTGCTTTACCATTAAGCTACACCCGCTTAGTCATTCTACTTGGTGGAAGGGGTAAGATTCGAACTTACGTAGACTAACGTCGGCAGATTTACAGTCTGCTGCCTTTAACCACTCGGCCACCCTTCCAGTCAACATAAGGGTCATTCTAAGGTACAGCAAACCCACTTGTCAACGGCATTTTACACTGGAAGTACCTATCAGAATCGGTCATTTCATTCTACCATCAAAAAGATCGGATCATATCAAAATCTTGCTCCAGCTCTCGTTATGCCTCAGGACGAGAGGTTTTCAGATTGCGGACACTTCTTTTTTTTTCAAATCGGCGTACAATACTGGAATTCCGGCCACAATGAAGATAAGAAGTACAATGATCGATGAGATCGTATCGTGTGATAACACAAAGATGCAAAATATCGCCGCTCCTTGCGCCAGAATATGAGCCTTGATTCTTTCTGATCGTTTTTGCTTCCATTTATTGATGAGTTTCATATATGCGATGCAACAGATTAAGTAAACATAAATGAAAATGCTTACCAATAAATCTATTAATTTCTCTAAACCATTTTTCCAGCAATCCATTTGTTCGATACAGAGAAATGGAATCATACCAAATGCCGCGATCAGCAAGGCCGCAGTCGGGGCGCCATTTTTATTAGTCTTTCCAAAAATTTTCGGGAACAGGCCATCGCTATAGGCACCGATAGCTATTTGACCACTCGTCAAGGTCCAGGCATTTAGGGTTCCAGTACATACGATCATTGCAATTATCGAAATTGCTATATCGCTACTGTGGGCAAAGATATTATTCATTACGACTGCGTACGGAGCTTTGGAATTGGTCAGGGTATCGAAATCAATTACTCCTACTACGGCTATAGTATTCATCACATAAATCAAGGCAACACAGGATGTACCAATGATAATTGCTCGTGGTATCGTTTTTTTTGGATCACGTACACTTTCGGCCGGTGTCGTTGCGCATTCAACCCCAATGAAGCCCCAAAATGTAAGGAGAGCCGTTTTTGTTATGATCGATAAAATATCGACTCCATCTGATGCTTCTTGCATCGACATCGAAAAATGACTCGGATCAAAGAAGGCGAAAAATATAAATGGCAATATGATGAGTGGAATCAATTTACAAATTGTTAAAACGGTCTCGACGATACCAGAAAATTTCATTCCGAGAACGTTTATATACGTTATAAGAAACAAAATCGAAATTTCGAGAAACAGAATTTTGGGTGTTGATAAGTGTCCGGTTATTGTGCACAAATATCCAGCGGCCGTGATTAGTAAAACGGAACTACTCGACCACGATACGATCCAGTATACCCACGCCGTAAAGAAGGCGGCTACTTTTCCGAATGCTTCAGCTACATATACGTGAGGACCTCCATTCTTGGGTAAATGAGAGGCTAAATCTGCGAATATTAAAGCTAACGAAATAGCGCCCGCTACAGAAACGAGCCACCCGAACAGCCCAATCGTTTTTGTTGGTGCTAAAAGAGTTGGCAAGGTAAATGCGCCAGATCCAATTTGACTCCCAATTACGATCGCAAGCAAAGCAATAAAATTTAATTCTTTTTTGCACGTATTCATAGATCACCTGGCTAAGGTGGCGAGAAGCAATAAAGCTACAATATTTATGATTTTAATCATCGGATTAATTGCCGGTCCGGCCGTATCTTTATAAGGATCCCCAACTGTATCGCCCGTAATAGCTGCCTTATGCGCATCCGATCCCTTGCCGCCGTGATTCCCGTCTTCTATGAATTTCTTTGCGTTGTCCCATGCACCTCCTCCAGATGTCATAGAAATCGCAACAAACAGCCCAGAAACGATGGTGCCGATTAGAGTTGCTCCAAGTGCAGCAAAGGCCGAATTTTGATCTGAGATATTAAGAATCGAGTAATACACAGCGAATGGAGCCAGGATCGGTAAAATCGACGGAAGCATCATTTCTTTAATGGCCGCCTTCGTTAGCAAATCGACGGCCGTCTTGTAGTCTGGTTTAGTTTGGCCACTCATGATGCCCTTAATTTCCCTAAATTGCCGCCTCACTTCCATAACGACCGCGCTGCCGGCTCTTCCAACAGCCTTCATTCCGCAAGCTCCAAAAAGGTATGGAAGCATGGCTCCGATGAGAAGCCCAACGAGAACATACGGACTCTGCAAATTAAATTCGACCATTAATCCCGGGAAATAGTGATTCAGATCTTCGACATAAGTTGCAAATAAAACGAGAGCAGCCAGGCCGGCAGAACCAATCGCGTATCCCTTCGTTACGGCCTTAGTTGTATTACCGACGGCATCCAAGGCATCCGTAATCAATCTAACTTCTTTTGGAAGATCCGACATTTCGGCAATTCCGCCGGCGTTGTCGGTAACGGGACCATATGCATCGAGAGCAATGATAATACCAGCGAAGGCGAGCATAGTAGTCGCGGCTATCGCGATTCCGAAAAGGCCAGCGCAGGTATAGGCCGCGATTATTCCGGCGCAAATGATGATGACGGGAAGGGCCGTGGCTTCCATCGATACGGCCAAGCCCTGGATGATGTTGGTAGCATGTCCAGTTTCTGAGGCCTTGGCGATACTTTTGACTGGTCGATATGACACCGATGTATAAAATTCTGTAATCCAAACTAATAGACCTGTAACGATAACTCCGACAAAGCAACATTGTAAAAGATTCATCGGAGTGAAACTATTCGATATAACCTGGTTCAAATCATCGAACATCCAAGTTGTTAATCCAAAAATAAATAATAGAGAAAATATGCCGGAAGCGATAAGCCCCTTGTAAAGGGCCTTCATGATATTGTTCGAAGAATCAAGTTTGACAAAAAAAGTTCCTAAAATAGATCCGATTGCGCAGACGGCGCTAATAGCTAGTGGGTAAATCATCAATGTATTTTTAATTTCATCTAAGAAATATATACTAGCCAAGATCATAGAGGCGACGATAGTAACGACGTAAGTCTCGAATAAATCGGCGGCCATTCCGGCGCAATCTCCGACGTTATCCCCAACGTTATCAGCAATTACGGCTGGATTTCTAGGATCATCTTCAGGAATATTGGATTCTATTTTCCCGACCAAATCGGCTCCGACATCCGCCCCCTTTGTAAATATCCCACCCCCCAATCTAGCAAATATTGAGATTAGAGAGGCTCCAAAGCTGAGCGCCACGAGAGCTTCCGTAATCAATCTCTGGTCGAGATCGGAAGTGAGCAGTATAAAATAATATCCGGCGACTCCGAGAATACCAGCCCCGACGACTAACAAGCCAGTAACAGAGCCGGCGTCAAAAGCGACGGAGAGGGCCTTGGATAGAGAGACTCGAGCAGCTTCGGCCGTCCTCACATTAGCTCTTACAGAGATATTCATTCCGATATAGCCGGCGGCACCTGACAGGAACGCCCCTAGGAGAAATCCAAAGGCGCTCAATAATGACATGCTGACGGCCAGGATTACAAAGATCCCACCGCCAACGAAAGAAATCGTTTTATATTGGCGATTTAGATAAGCTTTAGCACCGAGCTGAATGGCTTCGGCAACTTCCAGCATTTTAGAAGTTCCACTCGGCAATTTGAAAACTGCTCTAATTTTAAGCAAGGCAAAAAAGATGGCGGCGATCCCGCAAGCAAGGATAAGCCAGTCTATGCACGAACACATAAATCCTCTACCAATATGTCAATTACGCGGGTTATTTTACAAGAATATAGCATGCATGGGGAAACGAAAGATAATGAGCACAAAAAAAAGATACCCCGGTTCATCTGTAAAGAATCAACCAATGTCAGGAGCCTCCGCTGTCTATTAGCTTCCAGGGGGGCGAGTATGGGGGATTCATCTACCTCCTCTCAGCTCAACCCTGTTGGAAAATTGACGCATAATTTGTGGATGCCCATGCTTGCCGAACTAAGATTGCCTTAAATCAGTTAAAAAAAATTAAGAATTATTTAAAAAAAAATATACTGACTCTTACTTCTGTACTTTACGTCTCAATACTATTATAATAATAATATGGAAGTCAAGGAGTTTTGAGTCCAGAAATGGGGGAGAGAAGATATATGAAGACTAATCATCAGCAGATTCACGCCTGCTTACCGCGCAAGGCGCAACAATTGGTAACTTTGATCAGAATGACTACACTCCTGTCAACCAGCTGTATATCACTAGTTTCGGTTGGTCATCCAGAGTTATTTAAGTTCCCATCGCGAGATATGTCGGGAACAAACCAGAAATTCTCTCCGAGAGATTTCTTAGAGAAGAGCAGCCAACTATCGCAAGTCGATAAGCGTGGAAAAAAGGGTGGGGAGTCATTCCCCGGTGCAATTAGGGGAGTGGTCAGAAAGATTTCAGGTTGGGGCAATCGGTATCAACAACAACAACCTAGTAACGCAAAAAAGCAATGGGATGCCATCTTAGCAAAGCTGGAGGAACTGCGACCGCTCGCACCCACTGCTCAAGGGAAAGCTGCATATAATCCGCAGGAATTTGCGGCTGCCGCCGTTGAGGCACAAATGCTGTTGACGGCGTTACTCCAATATATCATGACCGCGCCTTTGCCGTTTTGTGCATTGGCAATCTCGCCCGATATTCTAGCTCACATCGTCTGGATGAGGCAACAACTTGAACCTCTTACAATAGCCCCAAATTCACCCGATAAGCTCCCACACATCTTTGAAATTCTAGACGAGGAGGTCATAGCTAAAAATCTGGCCGTATACACAGCCTTGCTCACATCTTTTATCAACCTTCTGATGAAGGTATTAACCCCAATCAACGTCTCGGATCTAGAGCGTATCCCGGACCCGGTGGCCGAATTCGGCAGATTTGCACACGAGGCGGAAGGTATTTCCCTGCTAGGCTATAGATCGGTGAGTATTCTTGGTGCGACTCATGGCAAGGTGCAAATCGGTCCAATCAGAAAAGATCAAGGTGCCGTCAACCGTGGGGGCTCGGAAAGTGGGGAACTCGATGTTAAGGAATTCCAAGAGCGCCTGCGGTATTGCCATATAAAAGCGAACAAGTCACAGGAGGTGCTGAGACTCAGGTTCCAGGATCCAAGATTTGTAAGAGGCTCAGTACCAATAACCCCAGAAAGCGAAGTCTCACGCATGTATCACACTGCCCTATTTGGGAACTATAGAATACAGCGCCGAGCTATAGCGGCATTCCCACAACTTGTGCCCTGGATTCTCCCCGAAGAGGCGGATCCATCACAAACCAATTTTAGGTTAGTAATGGCCTTCGCATTAGCGGGCGCGTTAGAAGCTGAGAGAATACATGACGACCAACCAGCCATAGAGTTCATTGTGAAATACGTACACGAGCACGTGATTGACCCAAATATGCCAGTCAATCGGGCAATCCTCGAGGACTTCCCGGAGGGAGATGCCCCTGATTATGCAGATGCAATGAGGAGGTGGTGGTTGAGCGGTGGCACAGAAGTTCCTACCCCAACAGTTCAGCAGGCAGACGAAGCTCGAACGGTAGGAAAAATCACCCAGCAGGAACTAGAGGAGTGGGAGCAAATAAACAAGTTAGTTGGAAAAGGTGGGATAAGAGAGGAGACGCTCCCCGATGGAAGCTCGGAAAAAACTGATCTGGCTAAGATCACTTACGATAACGGAGAGAAGATGGCGTGGTGATGTAAGTTGTACTAAACAATATTATTTCCTTGTTGCAAAATTTCTGTGTAATTTACAGCCTCTCCTAGGCAGGGATTAACTACCTCTTTGGGTGAAGTTTTTACTGCCTATACCCTTTTCGGGACTCAGAGGGTATCCTCCGTCCTCTGCCACGATTGAATTTGAAGTAATGCTGGCAATGTTGGCATCAAAGACTGAGCTACGATGTTATTTCTTATTCATATTTCTTTGGGCCTCGATAACATCATCATAAGTTTGTTCGTGGTTCGTGCTATCCAAGCTATCTCCTCGATCACGCTCGGCGTAATGTTCCATCGTAGATTTGTCGAGCTCCGGATCTCTCCCCACTAGGGCTCGAATGAAGACATTCGCGGGAGAGGGATCTGTGCAAGGGTCTTATAAGGCCGCGATTTTTTTTATTTCGCGAAAGGGAGCTGAATGTCTAATTCTAAAACCTAGGTGGTGCCGTAGGAGGGAATCGGACCCTCGACCTCTCCCTTACCAAGGGAGTGCTCTACCTCTAAGCTACTACGGCCAATCTCCTGGATTATCATACGGATTTTGTGAGGGATTTGCAATCTCCAGTTAGGATACCGGGCACTTCTTATTTATATATCTCGTGATTGACCAGCGCCTCTCTAATTCCTTCTTCGATCGTAAATGCACGCGGTACTTGGGTGCTTACCTTTCCGGGCTTGAACCGATGGCGGAGAGAGGGGGATTCGAACCCCCGGTACAGCCGAGCCGTACAGCGGTTTTCGAGACCGCCCCATTCGACCACTCTGGCACCTCTCCCCCTTGATCTAAAATCTATCTATTATTATCATCTGCATGCCCCCGATCTCAAGTGAAAAAGGTTGCTAAATGTGTGTATAAGAGATAGCCATTTGGTAGGAAACGCCTTTTTGCAGAGGAAACGCTGGGAAGGAATAGCAACGAGATGTCCTAAAAGCTCCCGTTCTTTTGAATCGACATTTCCAATTAAATGTTTAATGCTTTGGCTATCAATCTATTGACGCCCCCCATCTAGTAAAATCTGCTTTCTTAATTTATAAGGTGATGAACATTCTGGAGCGGCTATGGCTTCCCTCTCAGAATAAGTGCCCATGAAGAAGGGGCGGTGATAACTTTATCCAAGATCGAGGGATCGATTCCGCCCGCCTGAGCTAGCTCCTCTCGACCTCCGACTCGCTCCACCCTCGCCCCAACCCGCTCTAGGACCTGTTTCAAAATATGGCGAGAATCCAAATTCTCGCAAACAAGTTCTCTCGAAATGAAAAGACATATGGCTGCCCGATTGGTGCTCCGATCGACCTGGCCGATAACTAGACACCTCTTCCCCCTCTCCATTTTTTCTCGATCAATGAGTTCGAGAATAATCTTTTTATCTGTGTTTTCAAGAATCGCATGACGAAACAGAATCTCCCCCATCATCACAGACTGGAATTGAATCTCTTTTAGGGCCGTCCTCCTCCTCAGATCACAAACCTCTTTTTCATATTTTTTTAAGTTAGCAGACTGAATTTCTATTTTCTTAGAATTTTCTAGAATCTGAGAATTAAAATGATCCAGCAGACCCGGGCCAGTCACGGCCTCTATCCTCTTGATTCCAGCCCCTACCGATGCAATCGCGACAACCTTGAAACATCCTATTTGGGAGGTCGCATGAACATGCTCACCTCCGCAAATCTCTTTAGAAAATACATAATCCATTTCTGCATTCCCGATCGTGACCACTCTGACAAAATCAGGATAACGCTCACCAAACAGAGCCATCGCACCCGTCGAGCGAGCTCGATTTAGCGGCATTTCTTCCGTCGTCACCTCCAAATCGTCATTAATTACACGGCTCACGATGGATTCTATTGCGGTCAACTGATCGAGATTAATAGATTCATGGTGAATAAAATCGAATCGCAATCTCTCGTCATTGACAGAAGAGCCCTTTTGTCGGACGTGATCCCCCAGTATTTCACGCAGAGCTGAATGAAGGATATGGGTAGCCGTATGATTTCTCGCGGCCCGGACTCGTCGTCCCCAATCGACGACCATTTCGACTTCATCTCCAATACCTAATCGTCCTTCCTTCATAAGGCATAGATGAACATTTAATCCGCATCGTACAACCGTATCCAATACGTCAACGATTACCTCGTCTCCTTCTGACGACTTGGCAAATATTTTGCCTCTATCTCCAGCCTGCCCACCAGATTCAGCGTAAAATGGAGTCTGAGATGTCACGATTGCAAATTCGATATCAGAACACGTGGATGAACAGGATTGAATTTCATCGAGTAATGTATCGCCCTTTACGATCGATAAAATTTCTGCCCTACATTGTCGTTTTCCAGGTTTAAAAGACGCGGCCGTAAGATTGGTGGAAGCCGCGAGATCATACCATATTTGATCAACAAACGATCCACCAGATCCCACGAAAGTCCCTTTATTAGCGAGCTTCCTCTCGCCGACGATCAACTCGAATTCTTCTTCATTTACGGTCTTCCCAACCTGCCTTAATGCATCTCGCGTCATATCAAATGGAAATCCGTAGGTATCGTATAACCTATATGCTAACTCTGCCGAAAAGGTGTCTGCCGCCCCCATTTTTGCTATTTCAGATTTGAGGATGTGCATCCCCTTATCGAGAGTGCTCATAAATCCAGCCTCTTCATTTTGTAATACACCGATCGTTACCTTTTCGGCTTCGGACAGCTCTGGATACGTGCCCCCCATCAGACACCGTACCCGCGGAACCAGCTTATACAGGAATGGATCGAGGAGGCCTAGGGCATGACCATATCTTAGGGCTCTCCTGATAATCCGCCTTAAGACATATCCTCGCCCCTCGTTGGATGGTAATACTCCATCCGCCACTAAAAACGATATGGCCCTAATATGATCGGCGATGACGTTGTATGGAACGCCACTAAGCGAATCTTCATCGGTCCCAGTTACGGATTTTATTTCAGAGATCAGAGACTTAAACAGATCGACTTCATAATTGCTATGAACACCTTGTAAAACGGCGGCAAATCGTTCGAGACCCATGCCGGTATCGATCGAAGGTTTCGGGAGAGGAATCAGTCTCCCATCGTTCAATCTGTCGAATTGCATAAACACCAAATTCCAAATTTCGACAAATCGATCTCCGTCATCGGAGTCGGGACTTCCGGGGGGGCCGCCCGAGACCTCAGGGCCATGATCATAGAATATCTCGGAACATGGGCCGCACGGCCCCTCGTCCCCCATACTCCAAAAATTATCATTCGTCGAAATCCGAATGATCCTCGAATCCTCTAATCCTGCCACTTTTTTCCATATTGAGGCAGCCTCCTCATCTGAAGTATGAACCGTAATCAGTAACTTATCCTTCGGTAACCGAATGATGTCGTGAATAAATTTCCAGGCGAGGCAAATAGCTTCTTCCTTAAAATAATCTCCGAAAGAGAAATTGCCGAGCATTTCGAAGAAAGTGTGGTGTCTGGAGGTATACCCTACATTATCGAGATCATTATGTTTCCCTCCGGCACGAACACATTTCTGGGCCGTTATGGCACGGGAATAATTGACCATTTTCTTTCCCGTGAATATATCTTTAAATTGCACCATTCCGGCATTGACGAAAAGAAGAGTCGGATCATCGGCTGGAACGAGACTAGAGGACGGGATTATCGTATGCCCATTCTGACTGAAATGATTAAGAAAAGCCTCCCGCAGCCCATCTAAGGTCATCACTGCCCTATCTCCTACTTTTATATACTATCTTAGGTAATTCCCAAATTTAGATATTATTCCTCATTCCGTCAAAAATAAACTTTTTTATGACAAACAAATCAGAGCCCCGATCCAAATGAATGTGACGGATGCTTTGCAGAGATGAAGTACACGAACTTCTTAGACATGGAACTCCCGAAGTTAGAAGGTTGGTCACAGTGCCCATTATTGTCTAGAATGACTGAATTTAACCTGAGGTTCGTATGATAGTGACTTCCTAGGATTTCCAAGGAAAGGCCCTGAGTTCGAGGAGTCCCCAATACCGAGGAAGGCAAAGGTCTGGGGCAGATAAAGGCCGCCCTATTCCGGTCCCACCCTTAAAAAAGCCTACTCTGGCGAATGGAAACTCCCCCGAGCTAGATTTTTTTTGAGACTCAAGGGAATTTTTTTGCCCAAAATAGGGGGCTACGAGCACTACTTCAGATCTGCCCCGGATGGATCACCTTCCTCCTCGACTAGTGACGGCCTCTCGTCTTCTAGCCTCATTGCCCCAGCTGCCTGTCTGGGATCTGCAGAAGCTACGGATGTGTGAGTAGCGGCCCCTCCATCTGAGTCCGGCCCAGCAGGTTGTGGCAGGGCTAGTAGTCTCTCGGGGGACTGATCCATCTGCCCGGTGAATCTGGCGAAGGCTGCAGAAGTCGCCTCGCTGTATCTGGCACCGAATTGGACCAACTCCACTACTGTCTCCCTGTCTGGCCGGGCTGTAATACCAGACAACCTGAACCCCATCTGGCTACCCTGCGGTAAGTTAATGCCACCCCGCCGATCCAGGTACCCTTTCAAGGAGAATGTGCCTTGCCCCGAAAGGTAGATGAATGTGACAATCTGAAGTGCTCCAGAACTCAGAGCGAACGTAGCTGGCGGATTCCCAGTCGAGAAGCTACTGCAGCACAGCTGCCTAACGACTTCCATCACCCCCGGACTGAGATGGGTAGGACGCAACGCACTAATAGTGCAGGCGCTCCCGTTAATCGCGAGCCAATCTTGCGGGGTTAAACTACATCGCTCGCCCGCCCCATTACCATCTGCCGGGATTGCACTGCCAAACAAGGGCGGGGTAATCCCCGGATACCCCAGGCAAGCTCGCTGGAGCCGGGCCCGTTGTTGCCGAACCTGGTTCTGTCATAAAAACCCCGAGAGTAAGCAAAGCGATTAAATGTTTTATAAAAAGTTTCCTATTCATATTATTCTCCTTATTATTCGGCCTTTATCTTGCCTTTTGCGAAGATGCGGTGTGTATTGTATTCATTTACGCTATCCCATTTCAAGTTATTTCTGTGTAAATACCCAGGAATCAACTCCAACCTGGACTCCCCCTTGGGCGACGACTCACTGAGTAACGGGTTTTTTTCGGGACGTCCCAGTAGGGGGCCGCCCAAGAAAGGGGATGGTCCTGGAGCCCCCCCGGTTTACTCTAGCTATTCCGGCGTTGCGGCCGAGTTGGCTATTGCCGCTCTAATTCTGGAACCGCCTATACTATATAAACCTTCTATCAAACTTTTGACATATGCTGGGTCCGAGTCGCTAGACGGCCTAAGCAAGCAAAAGCCAGGAGTTCCCTGTTCCAGCGCCCTTCCATACCTGCTACACATCCAGCCATGGAGTGGTTTTTGGTTTTCAGGCTTAGCCACTAAGCTGAGTAAAGTCTTGTAAGATTGCCATTCCGGCAATGATGGATCGTATGTGTATATTGTCGGTAGTATGCAGCCTGCTACCCTGATGATGTGCTGGACAGGAGGAGGTAGCCTGCCAAAGGCCATCGGGGGATAGACTGTGGCTGGATCGGTATCACGCACTGTTCCTGGGACGTCGGAACCGTCGTGCGGCCCCTCAGGAGTTGGCAGAGCTATAGGATGCTCTGGGTCCGGATCCGGCGGAGCTGTGTATCGGGCTAAGGCTGCCTGAGCCATCTCTCTGTGTCTTTCCCTTAATTCCTGCCCGGACACTCGCGTCCGCCTGTCTGGCCTCGCTGTGGCATTGACCTCCATTAAAATCCATCGTATGCTGCCAGTTAACATAAATCCTCCTATGCCAGGCCTATGAGCGTCCAATGGCCGGCCCCCAGCTTGTGACTGATGAAAAATGAAGGGAAGGTCTAACAACGACTCCACTGGCTCCAAAGTCCATTGAGCGACCGGAACCCCTGCACTGAAGCTACTGCAAGCCAGTTGACGAATGTCCTCCATCTCCTGACTACTGACGGAACTGCCGGGCCACAACGTCATCCCTATACAGATCCCTTTCAGAGTGAGCCACTGATTAGACTCCACTGGATATATTTCTCCTTCCCCATTTCCAACTACCAGTGGATCTTCGCCGTAGAAGACCGGTATGATCCCCGGAGAACCTACGATTTGGAATCTGACCCCATCCCAACTCCCGGGAACATAATCCGTTGTTGCTGACCCTGGCTCGATCATAAAAACCCCGAGAGTAAGCAAAGCAAGTAAATGTTTTGTAAAAAGTTTCCTATTCATATTATTCTCCTTATCATTCGACCTGTAGCTTGCCTTTTGCGAAGATGCGGTGTGCATTATATTCATTTATGCTGTTCCATTTCAAGTTATTTTTGTGTAAATACCCAGCTCTGATGTAGACATACTCAGTTCTGTAGTAATTCTCAGTAAATAAATTCCACTCCTAAATCCGAACCCTGCTGTCCGACCCTGGGGGATGTCGATTTAGGAAGTCTGATACCCCCTCCTCCCTCAGCTCTGTATTTTATCTTAAGTTGGGGATGGAGTTGGGGGCTTCTTTTGGTGTATCATTCTGCCTCAATTGAGTGGACGGAAATAGGAGATTATATGTTCGTACCTCTATTAGGATATTTCCTCATCTTACTGGTTAGTTTTTGTGTCGTTGGGAAAGATGCCCTGCGGCGAGATAGGGACTGGAAATGCTTGGCTTGGGGTATTTCTTTGCAGATCCTAGTCGTCTGGGCTATGATGAATGTATCTTCCGTCGTTTCCTTTTTTGAATGTGTTGCCAATGGTATCCTCGTGATACGGGATGCCACTCTCGAAGGTACCAAATTCGTCTTTGGATTCATTGGAGGAGAAGAACCTCCCTTTCAAATTCTCGATGGGAAATCATCTTTTATCCTGGCCTTTCAAGGGTTGCCGACCGTAATCCTCTGCGGGATGTTAGCCGCCATATTGACTTACTTAAAGGTCCTTCCGGTCTTAGCTAGGATCGTCGGATATCCTTTCAGGAAAATTTTTAAGGTAAAAGAGTCTATCGGTATGGTTGCGGCCGCCCGTATATTCATCGGGCAACTCGAATCGCCCTTATTAATCAAACATGAGCTGGAATTTCTAAAGAAATCTGATATTTTTATAATTTTGACTCTGGCCTTCGCAACCTCCTCCGCCGCCGTTATGCCCCTATACGCCAGCGCCATCGAGGCCATCTGTCCCGCCGCGATGAAGCACATCATCATGTCGAGCGTAATTAGTGTAATTTCGGCCCTCATCGTTTGTTCGATTATATCCCCCTCTTTCAAAGAAGATGAAGACCTTTCTTCTACACCAGCAAATTCGGTTCCGGACTCTCTGACGAAGCCTTATGGGAGCTTTATGGGAGCGCTATCGAAAGGATTGTCGGATGGATGCTTCGTCTGGTGGTGTATCGTTGGATCGATGATTGGAATGGTTGCCTTGATTGCTCTCGTCAATCATATTTTGGATTTATTGCCGAATGTCTACGGAAATCCATTAACCCTACAAAGTATTTTTGGATTCATTATGTATCCTTTCGCTTGGCTCATTGGAATTCAGGATGCCGATCTATTTGCTGTTTCTCAGGTTTTGGGAACAAAACTAGCCGTAAATGAAATTGTTGCTTATTTCGATTTGGCGAAGAGCGAAGTATCCCAGGATAGCGTTATAAAAGCAATCTATGCTATAACGAATTTTGGAAATTTTTCCTGTATTGGGGTAACGGTTGGTGGTATGGCGGCCATCGCTCCATCTCAGAAATGCATTCCTGCCCTAATCGGCAAGGCGTTTATCGCCGGACTTTTGGCTACCGGATTATCGGCCTCCATCGTCGGAGTATTTTTATCATTTTGAGGAGAAAATTGACGGATGACAAAACCACAAGAAAACTGGCTGCTTCACAAAGAAGCTTGGCGAGATCCGGAAATTTACAAAGAGCTTTATGATTTTTCCATCGAAAAACCGGAAGAATATTGGAGGGCTCAGCTCGAAAGACTTTCTTGGGTCAAACATCCAGAAAGTGTCTTGGAAAAAAATCGCTTTGGAAATGATGAGTGGTTTGCGGATGGAAAAATTAACGCCTGTTATAATTGTGTAGACCGTCATGTCGAAAAAAATCCGGAAAAAATAGCTGTTATTTGGCAGAGCGAGAAACTGGACGTTTGCGAGAAAATCTCTTTTCAGAAATTGAAGGAAGAAGTCTGCCGGTTTGCAAATACCTTAAAGAAAATTGGTTTGTCACGAAGGGACTGCATTACGATCTATATGCCGATGATCCCCGAAGGAATTTATGCTTGTTTAGCTTGTGCGAGGCTCGGGATTCCGTATTCGGCCGTTTTTGCTGGATTTGCTCCCAGCGCATTGGCAAGCAGGATGAATGATTGTAAATCTACCTTTATAATTTCATGTGATGCTAGTGTTAGAGGCGGGAAAATCATTCCTCTGAAATCTAATGTCGATCAGGCTCGCGAGTTATGCAATCACAATGTGAGATCACTTATCGTACGCCGTCAGGGAATTGATATTCCTTGGAATGAAGCTTCAGATTTCGATTACTACTCCGTATCCTCAGATCGAGCGACGGAATGCGAGATAGCAGATACCGACTCGTTGTCCGAGCTTTTTATTCTGTATACCTCCGGGTCCGTCGGAAAACCGAAGGGAGTTGTCATGGGAACCGGGGGATACCTCCTCTTCTCCTCATTGACTCACAAATATTTTTTTGATATCGAGGACGATTCTGTTTTTTGGGGCTCGGGAGATATCGGATGGATGGGAGGTCACTCATACGCCTTGTACGCCCCTCTCTGTAATGGAGTTACATCCGTTTTTTTTGAGGGAATCCCAACTTATCCCAGGGTCTCAATATTCTGGGAAATTATCGATAAACATCAGGTTACATCATTTAACACGGCTCCGACCGCTATCAGAGCCATGATGAAGAATTCCATTGAAAGCCTGAGTAATACATCAAGAAATTCCTTGAAGCTCATAGGTGTGATGGGAGAAATATTAAATAAAGATGCTTGGCACTGGTATTTCACTAAGGTCGGAAATGAACGGTGCCCCCTAATTAATATGTGGGGTCAAACTGAGCTCGGGGGTGTCCCCACTGCCCCCCTATGTAATCTAGCTGAAATGAAAACCTATGGGCATGTCGGGCGGCAGTTCTTTGGCTGTAACCTTTCTTTAAGAAACGAGGCCGGAGAGGTCATAACGGCCCCGGAAAAAAGAGGCTCCCTGTTTATCGATCATCCTCTACCCGGAATGTTACTAAGAGTCTACGGAAACGAACATGCTCTCCGGATGCTGTATTATTCTCAATCCGAGGAGGGGCACTATTGCACGGGCGACGAGGCCTTCATCGATCATGAAGGTAATTACTGGATTACGGGGCGAAATGATGACGTTTTAAATGTATCCGGACACAGGATTAGTCCAATCGAAATAGAGGAAACGATATCGATCTCCGGAATCGTGGCAGAGGTATCGGTCGTTGGTTTCCCACACCCGATCAAAGGAGAAGGGATTTATGCTTTTGTTGTTCTAAAACATAACATTTCGGACCCGGATAGAGCTCAGGCCAAACAGATCATTTCGGACAGAGTAAGAAACCTAATTAGCCCGATTACTAAACCTGATGTTATTTCGATTGTATCAGATCTTCCCAAAACAAGATCTGGGAAAATCATGCGGCGTATTTTGCGCAGACTAGCTTCCGGAGATAAGAAAGAATTCGAAGATATTTCGACGATATCGAACCCGGATTGCATCAACGGTATCGCTCAAGCTGTCAATGAGGATTGTAATTAACTTCGAAAAGTTTCTAAATTTTTTGTTTCAAAATATCGGCGGCAAATATAGTTTCTCTTAATTGCTCACTGATAGATGCTAGATTTCCTGGGGAATGCGGAACGAAAACGACGCTGGATTTGGAATTAGAGCCAATATCTTTGAGGGCATCGATATATTGGATCAATAAGACCATATCCATCACACTCGTTGGGGTCGATCCCGTTTGGCGAACCAATCCCTCGACCGAGTGACTAAGGCCTTCGATGATAGCCTGGCGCTGGCCGGCTACACCCCTACCGTGTAAGATACAGGCCTCCGCCTCGGCTTCGGCCTGTTTTACCTTAAGAATTTTTTCCGCCTCTCCTTTTTCTGATGCTGCTATCCTCAATCTCTGAGCAGTATTTATTTCGTTCATTGCTGCCTTAACATTCGAATCTGGATCGATATCGGTTACCAAAGCCTTGATAATTTCATATCCGAAGTCTGACATCGGTATTTTAAGGTCACTCCTCACGGCATCGGCGATATCATCCTTCCTCGAAAACACGTCATCTAAATCAAGAATCGGGACCTGAGCTCTTACCAGATCGAAAACGAATGCCTTAATTTGAGCAATTGGATCATGAAGTGTATAAAACGCCTCATAAATTTTTGATGTTAAAACTTTATATTGGACGACCACCATGATCCTTACGAATACATTATCCCTCGTCTTCGTTTCGACGTCGACCTCCAGTTGATGAATCCGCAAAGATATCGTCCCCTTAGCCGTTTCTAAGAGCGGAATCTTAAGATTCAATCCTGGATAACAAAGGCGATTAAATTTGCCCAATCTCTCGATAATAACGCACGTCTGCTGCCTGACTATAAATAAAGACATTACTATCAGAACAATAGTAGCGACAAGAATCAAATAATATTCAGCAGACCCAACGAGTATAAAATTAAGCATCTATTTTTCCCTCTAAACTTTCATCGATCCACTGAATTATGCTAGATTTGGACATAAATCCATTCTTGGCACCTAATTTCTCTCGATTTTTGAAAAGAATAAGAGTAGGTAAGCTCTGAATCCCATACTCGGCCGCAATTTCTTTCGATTCATCGACATTAATCTTTACGATCGTAACTCCATCTTTTAATTCTGTTTGAACTTCATCTAAAATCGATGACAACATCCTGCATGGCCCGCACCATTGTGCCCAAAAATCTAGCAATACTAAGTTAGTATTGTATAAGGTTTCATTTAAAGAATCAATATCTATCAAATCTATAAGCATACTCTTTATTTATCACTCTCCCGATTTTATCTTGTTAATTTCACGCTGGATAGCCTCTTCGACTATTGCCGGCATATTATCTTCGATCCACTTCGTAATTTTTTCTTCGGCAACAGATCTAAAAAAGTTATATACCAGTTCTAATTCACTGAATTTTTTGTCATCAACTTTTTGCTTATCTTTTCCGTAAGATTTCAGGGCATCGGTTAATTTATCGAATGGCCCAGATTTTTTGGGACTAGTTATTACCTCCTCGGATAAATCACTTTGTTCGGTATAGTACATCGAGTTAACATGAGCCTTCTGAGAATACATCGGTTCCGGATGAGTTGGCGCAGCATTCAGGACATCACCTTTTCCGAGGATGATAACATGGTCATCTTGAGCAGAATCGGTCTCTCCATAGTCGGCATTTACAGCATCTTCCTCGGCAGGGTATTCATCTTTTTTTTTCGGTTCTTCCTCGGAAACGTACTTTCTGATGGACATCAAGATGTCTTCCATAGACATCTCATCACCTGACCTTCCCCCGCCTCCCTTATTACCAGAAAAATTCATTTAATATCCTCCTCGTAGGCGCGACAATTCTAGAAAAATCTACCCGTTACTTGTTTATAATGTGCCTTATAATCGAATGTATCGGCAGGATTAATTCCCAACTGCTTATTATTCAATCGACCGACTAGGGCCATGAGCGAGCATAGGGAGACATGCCATTCTTTTTCAGCTTGAATCGCCATGAGCACTGCTGCGGAATATTCTTCCTGAGCTTTTATCACATCATTCATTATTTTTAGTCCGGCCTTAAATTCTTGCTCTGTAACATCCAGTGCCAGCTTCCTCGCCTGGACGGCCGTATCTGCCGATTTTCTATTTTGATGAGCGGCCTTCAGAGATGCCAAAACAGACGAAATCTCGGTCAGAACTTCCTCCTTCGTCTTCTCGCTTTCGATGACCGCCTTCAATACTAATTCATCGGCCTGTCTTTTTTCGGCTCTTCCAACTCCTCCATCGTAGAGCGCCCAAGTAGCCGAGATCCCACAAACGAATCCCCTTCGATTTCCAGTACGTTTCACCTCGTGCTCAGGTGGAGTTCGCGTCTTATCTTGGTTCACTGATTGATTAAATCCAAACTGCGCATCAATCGACGGCAATGCTTTCCCGAACGGCTTTTTAGCGGCTTCTTTGGTGGCGGCCAAATTGTCAGCGGAGGCAATAATGTTGGGATTGAATTTCAATGCCAGATCAGTGGCTTGCTTTTGAGTCATATTGTCATCGAATAATTGTTTCGGCGCTTCGAGAGTGACTGGCAAAACAAATCCAGTTAATTCTGTAAATTTCGCACGCAGAGACTCGTTCTCGGCATTTGCCTTTGCTAACTTTGCCTCAACTTCGGCGTACCCAGCCGAAGCTTGAGCGACATCGAGGTATTTGGCAGCTCCAGTGTTAAACATTTCCTGCGCAACTTCGAGACTACTCTCTCGCAATTTTAATAACGCCTTCAAATGCTGAATTTCTTGCATCTTGGCGTAAATTTCAAAGTAATAAGCTGCTACCTCTCTGAGAACTTTCTGCTTGGTCGCTTCGTATTTGCTCCAGCGAGCTCGATTCTGCAAGTCTACTTCTTTCAAGGCGGCACGATCGGCCCCTGCGTGAAAAAGATTGATCTTCGCCGCAATTCCATAATTCTTCTCGATACTCTTTGAATTAGATTTATTTCGTCCCCCCTCCTGGCCCTCTGGGGGCTTTCCACTCCAGTTATCATAATTATTTTTATTGAGACCTGCATGGGTTTCTATTGTGGGAAGAAAATGTGCGAAGGCAGCAACACAACTTTCATTCGCCGCATAGATCTCTCTCTGAGCTGCTAATAATTCTTTGTTATTCTCGATTGTTTTTGTAAGAGCCTCACCAAGCATTCCTAGATTCTTATTGGGTGTCTTAGTGTTCGGTTTATTATTCCTTTTAGATTCAGAATTCAGTGCAGAAGCTCCATCCGCTGCTTTCACGGGAGCAACCGTTTTCGCCGGGGCATGCAATATACAAGCGGCCGCCAGCAACAGAAACTTTCTACAAAACATTTACAATATCTCTGCAAAATGAATGACATTTATTGGAGAATAGCATCATTGCCAAAATTTTTTTAGAAATTTCTGAATTGTGCAAAAAATTCTTCTCCGTAGCAACTGAAATTTTCATTTTTCATACTAAAAACATTTCAATCGAGGAGGAAGATCAGGTACTATGTTGGTCGGCTTTCCTGGTGCATAATTCGGTTAGCTCCGGTGGTCATAGTCGGGTCGGATGCATCGAGTTCCTCGAACATGTATCAAGTTGACATTTATCGGTCCACAATGAAATAATATCTCTGTGATGGCGGGTGTAGCTCAGTTGGTTAGAGCGCTAGATTGTGGCTCTAGAGGTCGTCGGTTCAATTCCGATCACTCGCCCCATTTTGAGTTCTCGCCGATTTAGCTCAGTTGGTAGAGCAACTGATTTGTAATCAGTAGGTCGGGGGTTCAAGTCCCTCAATCGGCACCATTTATTTTCGCCAACTTTCCTCTTACATCTAGTAATCATCTAACTATATTATTTCTTATTCAAATATCTTGTTCCTCTTCAAATATCTTGCAACATTCATCGATATAGGTGAAAATTTCTACCAGTGGGATCATCATAATTAGGTTATTGCTTGAATCTCAGGAGTATTTTATCGATTCCGCTAAGCCTGTCCTGCGTTCTTATGCGAAACTATTATTTATTATCATCCCACCATATCTGCTAGCTCAGATCTTGCGTGATATCCATGATCGAGGACGAGGCCGGAAAGTAGTTTTTCTTGATATCGTTCTGCGATTGATTTGAATCCAAGATTTTCGACCGCATATTTTCGGAGTTCGTGTTTATTGCAGCCAGAGCAAATCATATCTCCCATATTTGTGTCGATTTTTAGAATTTCGGAGACAACAGTTCTTCCGCGTACACACTGTTTTCTCAGCAATCTCTGCGCCACGATTGCAACGACATTATCCGCAATCAAAGCTGGAGAAATGTCAAATTCTCGGAGCCGCGCGATTGCACCAAAACTATCATTCGCATGAATCGTCGTCAATACTAGATGTCCAGTCATCGAGGCCCTGATCGCCATCTTGGCCGTCTCCATATCGCGAATCTCCCCGATCAATATGACATCTGGATCCTGCCTTAGAATTGATTTTACTCCGTCTGCAAAATCTATAACTCCGTATTTAATCTCTGTCTGACGCACATTTTGAATCTTGTATTCGACCGGATCTTCCAGAGTCATGATATTTCGTGATATTTTATCCATCGTTTCGAGGAGAGAATATATCGAGGTTGTCTTCCCGGATCCCGTGGGACCGCAGAATATGACCATTCCATATTGATGCGAGGAAATTTCTTTTAGGTATGCTACCTGCTCACTGGCAAATCCTAGATTTTCTATAGTAATTAGGGATTTATCTTTATTTAAGATCCTAATAACGATATTTTCTCCATAAGAAGTTGGATGAGTCGAAATTCTAAAATCCGTATTATTGAGCTGGAAATGACCAGACTGCGGCCTTCTGGATTCCGCAATATCAAGTTTCGCACTGACCTTCAAAGATATCGCAAGCCGTTCAAATTCATCTATATTAATTATTTTAATTCGCTCCAACAGACCGTCAATCCTAAACATTATCGAAAACGTTTTATCGAATGGTGTGATGTGAATATCAGAAGCGTTCCTTCTGATCGCATCTAATATAATCCTCGTCATCTGACTAGATTTGACGTCGTTAATTTCGTTGAATTTATCTTGGATTTCGCTTTTCTTAGCGATACAATAAACTGGTTCAAGATGTTCGAATCCTTTACATGAAGACAGACAATATCTAACCTTATCCTTGGATTCAACATTTCCTGGATCATCGATCGCGATGTAAACACGTCCAGGAGATATACGAAATGGAATAACCAAATATTTTTCTAGTACTGAGTAATCCAATTCATCTATTTTAGAAAATTCATTTAAATTAGTAAATTCCAATCCAAAATATTCTGCTTTCAATTTGGCAAGATCGTCCTCAGAGATGTCCCCGATGCTTATCAATAAATCATAAACGTAGGAAAAAACATCTCCGGTTTTGTTGCTGATAATCAGATACAAATCATCATTTATGATGTTTCTCTGTTTTAAAAATTCCAGGAATGACATCGATTACATCGGTGAAGTATCGTCCGAGCCATCCGTCCCAACAGATAATTGACCCTGCGAGATCATCAGAGTTATAGCCAAGCGCTGCAAATGATCTTTCGCGATGATCGCATCGGCCTCTTCATCTCGCGACAGGGCGGCATTTTGCGCCTTTGGAACGTTATTGACTCGTGCAACATTTGATCCAACATTACTGCTCGGCGGATCACTCTGATGCGATGAAGAGTTACTTCCGGAAGCCATGGCTGATGGACTAATAATTTGGCTAACTAATAATATTAGCGACAACAACATGCGACAATCCTCATAGAAACTACCCCCAGTATGTTGTGAGTCTATGCCACAGAAATTAATAAATTATTAATTGTAAATGTCCTTCTCGAAAAAAATTCTTACGAAGTTCTCAAAAATTGGGAGGGCCACTTTGGAACCAGAGGCGTGATTGCCCAACGATTTTGGTATCTGATGTCCGACAAAAATGCAGACTAAATAGGTCTTTTCTTTGATGGATAATGCTCCTATAAACCAAGCATCCTTGAAATCATTGGTTGTTCCAGTTTTGCCGTAAATCGTGATTCCGAATTCTTGCTCGAGTGGCTGTAATTTCGATGCTGTTCCGTATTTCACGATATCATGCATGATATTTTTTATGATATCGGCTGTCTCCTTGGAAAAGACGCTTTTCTGGCGTTCTTCGCAGAGGAATCTCGCCGTTGTATCACCAAGTGGTTTGATTATTCCAGTTTGTTCGATATGCGTAATGAATCTAGGGAAAAGCATAACTCCGTCATGGAAAATGGCAGAAAATGCGGAAAGCAATTTTAATGGAGTCGTTTCGCTGGCTCCCAAAACACCAGAAATTGGAATATTTTTATTTGTTAACTCGACTGCCTTCAAAATACTATTGATGGGGTTCATTCCTAATTTTAGTGCAAGGTCGATCGTTGCTAGGTTTCTTGAGTAAATGAGGCCATCTCTCAAATAAATTTCGCCGTAACTTTTGTTGGAATAATTGTGAGGCGAATATATTTCTCCAGTTGGTAATTTTATGTTTACAGGTTTGTCGTTTATTAGATCATATTCATCGAATTCGTTTTCTATGGCTGCCGCGTAAATGAATGGCTTAATCGTCGATCCTGGCTGTCTTTGTGCCTGGGTTACGCAATTGAAGCAATTAATATCGAAGCTAAAGCCGCCAGATATAGCTAAAATATCCCCATTAAATGCGTCCATAACTACGATTCCACCAGTTACTTCTGGCATCTGGAATAGCTCGTACGAATCATCACCTATGGTTCTGCATAACACGATGTCTCCAACTTGCAAATTTGCATCCGAATAAAAATTCTTCGATTTTGTAACTTTTATTATCTGATTATATGCATTTTTACATATTAGTTCAGAATCTAGATTGTTTATGACGACGCAATGCGTAATCTTGTTTAATATTGTTGGCATATGTGTATTGAAGTTTGTTAAAATGCTTTTTAAAAACTTTAATTCTGCTTTGATGTTGCAAATCGTTCCATTCCATGGCTTCTTTTTAGTGAAATCGATAATGCCGTTTTCAAGAGCTTTTGTAGCGCAGAATTGAAGTTTTTTATTCATCGTCGTCGTAATTAAAAATCCGCATCTCGAGAACACCTCCCGAGGCACTACCTGGGAGCAGATCTTAAAAACTTCATCTGAAAAATACGGCGAGGAAACTTTATTTTTCCTAAATTTAATATTTATTGGTTTACGAATTGAGTCCATCAATTGTTTATCGGAAAGATATCCAAGAGTTCGCATTTGATATAAAATGGAATTTCTTTTCATCAGTATTTTGGATGAATTTTGGGAATTTATATAAATCGAGGGAGCGCTCGGTATTGAGGCCAAGCAAGCCGCTTCATGAGGTTCGATATCTTCAATTTTTTTACCAAAATAATACTCACAAGCTTCGGCGATACCATAGCAGCCCTTCCCCAAATACAGTTGATTTAAGTATATTTCTAGGATTTTATCCTTAGCAATGGACGATTCTATCCTAAAGGCCATGATCGCTTCATGGCATTTTCTGGCCAAACTGCGTTCATTTCCAACTAGTAAATTTTTGGCAATTTGCTGAGTTATAGTTGATCCACCAGCTGGTTTTTTGTTCCACGATTTCTTGGCAGTATTTTCGACAATTGCCCTTAATAGGCTGTAAAAACTGATACCAGAGTGCTCATAAAAATCACGATCCTCGGCGATAATGAATGCCCATTTTACAATTGGCGGTATTTTGAGAAATGGAACGATGACCCTGTGTTCGATTGCGTATTCTTCGATTAGATCATTTTCGGCTGAAAATATTTTGGTAGTAACGGGCGGAGAATAGTGAAGAAGAGTCATCTCGCTTGGTAAATTCCTGCCGTAACGATAGAAAACGGAGACCACGACACTCAGAACTAGAAATAAAAAGCTTAAGAAATAAAATAAAATGCGTGAAATCCGCTTAATGAGCATCAGTAATATGTCACGTGTCTAGAGACGAGGTCTGAAAACCGCTCTGAATTGTAACACGGAGAAGGACCATGGATCTAGAGTCCACGTGCAAGTCTCTATCCTTAGCTGTATTTCTTCGATTTACCTGAACCTTTTTTGGAGAGCTGGGTCAGACCAACTATCTGAAGATTTACATCTTTTTTGAATCGATTAAACCTGAAAAGTTTGAGCCCTGATAATTTGTTCGGTTCTCTCTTGATGAATGATAGCGGATTAATCGGATGTCCGTTGCTCAAAACTTCGTAATGGAGGTGATTGCCCGTGGAGCGGCCAGTGTTCCCAACATATCCTATAATCTGACCTTGCTGCACATGCTGCCCACTGCGAACACTGATTCGGCTCAAGTGAGCGTATGCCGTACTTATGCCCGGAGTGTGCTTAATATTAATGTAGTTGCCGTAGCCATGATAAGGGGATGCGCGGTATACGATCCCATTTGCGGCCGCTCGCACGGGGGTCCCGACACTGGCAGATAAGTCAATTCCGGTGTGGCCTTTTAATTTTCTGGAGATCGGGTGTATCCTAAGACCAAACCCCGATGTTATCTTCATTGTACTTAGTGGATGAGCTAACATCGAACCATTCGTCGCGACCGTATTAATTATCGTTCCGTTCGAATCGACGTACTCGCACGTATTATCTTTATCCTTGAATTTATATAGCCTAATAATTCTTCCATTAAATAACACCGATACATACAACAATTCGGGATTCGACACCGAATTCCCATCATTATCATAAAAATACTTACACAAGAATTCGAAATCGACTTGACTTTTAGATTGTCGCAAATTGACTACTTGTCCTAAAATTCTAAGAGCTTCATTCGCGATCCTGCCATTAAGTCCACACTGAGACATCGAATAATTCGGAGAGCGCGGATCCATGCTTCCAGATATGTTTCGAACAACACTTTTTACTGGAACTTCGACTTTCTCGGAGATGAAATTATCTCCCTTTCTCTGGACGATCACTTTGAATCGATAATCTGGACGAATTTCGAGACCCATCAAAGTTAGCTGTGCATCATCACCCTTCTTCCCTCGAACCACTATCTCTTGTCCAATTTTTAGATTTTTTAGATTAAAAATTTTGTTCAAGGCGCTGGATGCTAGGTGAACATCCGTTTTGTTGAATCCGAGGTGATTGAGGACCGAACCTAAAGTATCCCCGCTCTCTATGACGACTCTGTGCTCGTCAGATTCGGCAAATGGTAACTTCGGCGGGCTTTCAGCGGTCCCCTCTTGAGCATCCTTACGACCGATACTTTCTTCTTGTTTCAACGCTCGTTCTTCAGATTCTCCCTTCACTTGATCTTCATCAAGCAAATCGGAGTCGTTGACTTGGCCTTCTACCGCCTCGGGAGCATCGGGAATTTCAGAATCTTTCGAGAATAAATCTTCATCTAAAGCCTCTGAAATGATCGACGGAGAATACATGACATACTCAGTAAGTGCGATAGCTACGGCCAACGCCAACAGGCAGATACTGACAAAATTCGACCTTCTAACGATCAATAACCAACCTCCTTAAATGCGACCAATTACGGCAAAATTATAGCAAAAAGGCGAACAATCAGTCAAAAAAATCCGCTAAACTTAAGGTGTATCTAAAATGCTTTTATCAAAGTTATTACTCAACGCCTCATAATCTACAGGCATTGGATGAAAAAAGTCAAGTCGTATTTCCTCAATACCAAATCATGAAGACGAGAAATTTTTTGATCGGGCCTCATAAAGATGTGGTAGTATGGAACACATTCCTTGGTTTTTGGTGATACGGTTGTGGCAAGAGTTACAGTCGAAGATTGTATCGAAAAAGTTCGGAACAGATTCGAGTTAGTACTGATGGCGGCGAAAAGGGCTAAAGATATCGATCGTGGAGCTCGGTCGTCGGTTCCTGCGGAAAATGACAAACCAACCATCATCGCTCTTAGAGAAATTGCTGAGGAAACGATATCTTTGGATGGGCTCCTGGAATTGGCCAGGAGGAGTATCGATGAGGAAATCGGTGATGATAATCGGGTGTGGAGAGATGATGCCGATGATACGAAGGGCGCGACTCCTATGACCGATCAGGATGAGTTAGAAGAAATGGAATATGATGCTGAATTTGATATATCAGAATTACGAAATTTAACTGATATCGATCCTGATGTTGATCAGGATGAGTGTGATCTTCCCGAAGAGGCAATCGAAGACTAATGACAACAAATTTTTGATGGGAAATGGAGATGTCGGTTGTCGTCAGATTTGCTCCGAGCCCAACCGGGGTTCTTCATATAGGTTCCGTCAGGACGGCTCTCTTCAACTGGCTTTTTGCGCGTCACCATGGCGGGAAATTTTTGTTGCGCATCGAGGATACAGATAGGTTGCGTTCGACGGCGGAAAATGCTAGATCTATTCTGGAAATTTTGAATTGGTTGGAATTGGATTGGGATGGTGAGCCGGTCGTGCAGTCTTCGAGGATTGAGCGTCACAAAGAGGTTGCCAATGAATTGGTAAGGAGTGGGAAAGCATTCTATTGTACGTGCTCTCCCGAAGAATTGGCAGTCAAAAAGGAAGCGGCCATCAAAGCTGGTAAATCGCACAAATATGATGGAAAGTGTAGGGAGCAGGTGGTGCGCCCCTTCGAAAATGCCGTTATACGATTGAGGGCCGAGACATGTGGGGTAACGATTCTCGATGATCTCGTCCAGGAGAGGGTAAGCACAGAAAATGCTCAGCTCGATGATTTGGTTTTGCTTAGATCTGATGAGACCCCGACTTATATGCTATCGGTCGTTGTAGATGATCATGATATGGGAGTAACTCACGTTCTCCGAGGGGATGATCACTTAACTAATACTTTTCGGCAAATTCAAATTTATAAAGCGTGCGGATGGGATATACCGCAATTTGGCCATATCCCGTTAATCTATGGGCCAGATGGGGCCAAATTATCGAAACGTCACGGGGCGGCTAGTGCTCAAGATTATATGCAATTGGGGTATCTCCCTGAGGCTATTTTCAACTACCTATTACGCCTCGGTTGGAGTCATGGTGATTCAGAAATTATTTCACGAAGTGAGGCGGTAGAGTGGTTCGATATAACGGGCGTTGGGAAGTCGCCCGCTAGATTCGATATGGCGAAATTGCAAAATCTGAATGCTCATTACATGAAGATGAAGGACGATCAAGCCATTTTTGAATGTATGAGTCCGTTCCTTGAAACCGAAGAATCTATAACCGATTCGCAAAAAAACGATATACTTCGCGGCATGAAAAGTTTAAAGGGCCGCTCTAGGACTTTAGTCGATCTGGCGGAATCTGCCAAAATTTATATCTCGGCTCCGAAAGTTTTTGACGATGCCTGTTCCAAATACGCTACTAATGAACATCTCTCTTTATTGCAAGATTTCGTAAACATAGTTGAGGCTGCGGATAATCTGCAGGAAAGTTCGATGTTGGAGGCTACAAAAATTCTGGCCAGTGAGAGAAGTGTAAAATTGGTCGAAATAGCTCAAGCCGTTAGAGGGGCTTTGTGTGGAAAATTGGCTTCTCCGAGTGTTTTCGAAATAATTGAGATAATTGGAAAATCTGAAACCATCGCGAGAGTACGCAGTTTTATCAAGAAGTATTCAACAATCTGATTTCAGTCTTTTCCTTAGCTTCTTAAGCCATGATCTGGCGACCTCATCTTTGAGGAAGAAGAGAGAGGCGATATATACGACTATTCCTGTAACGCAAATAACGACAATAGAAATCGCTTGCAAAAAGGTATCGTGACCCGATCTTAGTAAGAGTAACTTTAAAATTTCGATAAAGAAAAGCATAATTATTGAGGCGATTAATATTTTCTTAAATTCTGAAATAACGATAATCGCAGATGGATATGATTTACGATACATGATATAAAGATTGATGAAGCCAGATATGGATGTAGCTATTGCGAGTCCGAATTCCTGGAATGGACCCATCAAGATCAAACTTAAGATGGAATTGGCAGCGATCGATACGAGCGCTGCGATGATGGGAGTTTTCGAATCTTTTTGAGCAAATAAAACGAAAGCCATGATCTTAGCGGCAACGTAAGCCGGTAACCCTATCGCAAATATTCTCAAAATACTGGCCGTCTTTTGTACGGAGATTTCCGAAAATTTGCCATGTCCATAAAGGATTGAAATTAGGAAATATGCGAGTGATATTAATCCGATGACGGCTGGGAATGTCATCCTTAAAGTGAAAGATAATGCTTCGTTTTGGATGTCATTTACGCAATTTGTCTCGCATTTTGCCATTTTTCTCGATATTTCAGGAAGAAGTATGACGCCCATTGAAATTCCGAAAAGAGCTAATGGAAATTGAATGAATCTATCGGCGAAATAGATATAGCTAATCGTTCCCGTTGGTAAGATTGATCCGAATAATGAATCGATAAACACGTTAATCTGAGCCACTCCAGCTCCCGCTAAGATTGGTAGTAATTTTTTGAAGAATTGTTTTGTTTTGTTTGTGATTTTTATTCTAGAGAATAGAGGGGTTGCGATTTTGCGGTATTTGAGATAAACATAAAAGCAGCAAAACTGAATAATTCCAGCCAATAGAAGTCCGTACGAAATCCTGCGCCCAGCCGAGAGAAAATTTTCTCCAAATAATAACGATGATATTAGTACAATGTTGACTAAAATTGGAGATACAGCAAAGGCGAAGAATTGATTGTCGGCGATCAGAATACCGCTATATACGGCCGAAAGGGATATAAATACTATACTAGGAAAGATGATTCGCGTGAATTCTGTTGCTAATGCTAATTTTTCTGGATCAGCGCAAAATCCCGGAGCCATTAGCACTGCGAATTCTTTTGCAAAAATGAATACGATAAAGGCTAAGGATACTGTTATCCAGAAAATTATGGTGAATATTCTTGAAGAAAAGTATTGAGATGCTTTGTTTTTCCCGGAGGCGTAGTAATCCGTATAGTATGGAACGAATATCGATTGAAATCCTCCCTCCGCAAAGAATTTTCTGAAAAAACTTGGAAACTTAAAGGCAACCAGAAATGTATCCATTTCGGTTCCGGCTCCCAGAAAATGCGAAAATGCTGCCTCTCGAACGATTCCGAAAATTCTGCTGATGATTGTTAGGCCACTGACTGTAAAAAATCTTCGCCCTAATCTCATCTGAAAATTGTTAATTTTTCGAATTTATCGAGCATAGTATACTCAACTTGTCAGAGAAAATATTTTTTTTCGAATGAATTTAATCTTAAGTGATGGAAGAGTTAAAAATAATTTGTCAAAAAGCTAATCGATAAAGTAGTCTTTGAACTAAGAAAGAATATATTGATGTTCAAAAAAAGTGCTAAAGGGAGTGGTTGTTGTTGAGTCTCCGGCTAAGGCCAAGACTTTAGGATCGTACTTAGGTAATGATTACAAGGTTGTCGCCAGCTATGGCCACATCAGGGACTTGGTCTCAAAAAATGGATCTGTCGATCCAGATGATCATTACAAAATGCTATGGGAGTTTAATGAGCGCGGGAAAAAGCAGATTAAGGAAATAGCGGATTCTCTGAAGCTGTCTGATAATTTGTTCCTGGCGACCGACCCAGATCGCGAAGGAGAGGCTATTTCGTGGCATATCCTTGAGGCATTAAAAGCAAAAAAGTCGTTGATCAATAAAAATATCCATAGAGTGGTTTTCCATGAAATCACAAAATCTGCCGTAACGAATGCTTTTAATGTTCCAAATCAGCTTAATCAGAATTTAGTAAATGCTTATTTAGCCCGAAGAATTTTGGATTATCTGGTTGGTTTTTCATTATCACCAGTTTTGTGGCGCAAGATGCCTGGAGCTCGATCGGCGGGACGTGTTCAATCTGTAGCTCTTAGACTAATCGTCGAGAGAGAAATTGAAATCCAGGAATTCGTTACCGAAGAATATTGGAGTATTCACTCCGAATTCGCTGCTGAAAATGGTAATTTTAGCGCCAATCTGACGACCCTAGACGGAAAGAAGCTTGAAAAGTTCGATATTAAAAATGAGGAGATAGCAAATAAAATTAGATCAAGACTGGAGCAGAAACTCTACTCTATCGATTCTATCGAGAAAAAGAAAGTTAAACGCAGTCCATATGCTCCATTTACGACTTCGACCTTGCAACAAGATGCCGTACGGAAATTGGGATTCAGTGCAAAAAAAACGATGCAGTTAGCTCAAAAGCTATACGAAGGGGTTTCGATGGACGGGGTCATGCAGGGATTCATTACATATATGCGTACCGACAGTACGGCTATGGCATCGGAGGCGGTCGACGAATCGAGATCGTTCATTTCTTCTGAATTTGGACAAAAATATCTCCCGAAATCCGCTAGAGTATATAAAACGAAGACGAAAAATGCGCAAGAAGCTCACGAAGCTATTAGGCCAACTTCTTTTAATCGGACTCCCCAGTCGATCAAAGGATACATATCTGGCGATGAATTCTCTCTGTACGAGTTGATTTGGAAGCGGGCCGTCGCTTCACAGATGGAAAACGCGATTATAGATCAGGTATCGGTAGAGGTCAGCTCTGACGACGGAGAGGCGAAGTTTCGTGCTTCTGGTTCAACGGTTGCTTTTGATGGTTTTTTAAAATTATACGTAGAGTCGAGTGATGATAATTCAGATGAAAAGGCAGATAGAAAACTTCCGGTACTGATAAATGGAGAAAAGCTAGATCTTCAGAAGATTATGTGCGATCAGCATTTCACGCAACCTCCTCCTCGATTTAACGAGGCTAGCCTCGTAAAAAAACTTGAGGAACTTGGAATCGGTAGGCCATCGACTTACGCTACGATAATCAATGTGCTGCAGGAAAGGAAATATGTTTCCTTACAGAAACGAGTTTTTACTCCAGAAAGTATCGGATTTTTAGTAACATCATTTCTGCGGAATTTTTTCGAAAAATATGTGCAATATAGCTTTACGGCTGAGCTCGAGGAAGAACTCGATGAAATTTCGAATGGTCGTCTCGCCTGGGAAGCGGTTTTGGACAAATTTTGGATCGAGTTTACACAAGTGATCTCAAAAGCACAGCAGCTGACTATCACGAATGTAATCGATACGGTCGAAAACGATTTGATTTCCTACGTTTTCAAAGATATCGAAGCAGAGCATAAATGCCCAGAGTGCCCTGATGGGAAGTTGCATCTGAAATTGGGGAAGTATGGGGCCTTTTTGGGATGTTCTGGTTACCCCGAATGCAAATTCACGAAGCGTCTCGGTGGTGCAGTCAGCCCCGATTCTCAGCCAGTGGATGCGAATAAGCCGATCAAAATGGAAATAGGCAAAGATCCGAATAATGGAAATGACACCGTTTTCTTAAAAAAAGGTCCGTTTGGTTATTATTTCGAGTGGGAGAAGACGAAAGATAAGCGAAGTGGGAAAGAGAAAAAACCGAAGAGATTGGCTGTGCCAAAATTTATTGAGGAACCGACAATTTTGCAGATTGAGGATGTAATCGCTCTTGATGGTTTACCTAAGATTTTGGGTAAGCATCCAGAGACCGGGGCAGAAGTGCACTTAATGCTTGGTAAATTTGGCCCGTATGTGAAGATTGATAAGAAATCATACAAACTAGAAAAATCGGCTGCATTTATCAGGACTACTCTAAGTGACGCCTTAAAAATTGCTGAATAAAGTTTATTTTTGCTAACTTACCTCAGGTATCATAAAGTGATCTTGAATTAGCAGATCTCCCCCTTTACAGATATTTTTGCTTCGTTTTATAATCGGCCTTGGTGTTTTTGTTGCATGTTTTTTTTGGTATAGAAAAAAAGTTGGTACTATGGGTGGATGAAGTAACGATCCATTCTAAATGGGCGTTTTTGGAGCGAACCATTTTTTAAAAGAGAATAGGCGATAACGGATAGGGACTAAATAGGAGGCTGCATGAGTCGTAAATTAGGGGAAGTTAGCAAGGGAGACGTAAGCCCGAATTCCAAACGTAGCGACATGAGCAGTAGATTTAGTATCGTCGTTCGAAAAAGTACCGTAAAAATACAATTACAATACCGAAAATACGTAATGTGAAACGGGATACCAAAGTGAATTGGCAATCGTGTTTTTCTTTGTGCAGAAAAATAATTTTAAAAGAAAACCTAAGTGATTTGCATAGTTGACGTATTCAATGGTGGCAACATTTCACGGAAAGGAGCAATATACTGAAAAGCCGGCTTGCCAATTCGATATTTCTATACCAAACCTCATGGAGATTATTTGCGAAAAAGATAATCTGAATTTAGCATACAAAAAAGTTTGTAGAAATAAAGGAATTCCAGGAATCGATAATATTTCAGTTAACGATCTGAAAAGCTGGATTAAAAAAAATAAATCTGATCTCATAAATTCCTTATTGGATGGAACATATAAACCGCGGCCCGTCAAAGGAATCTACATTCCAAAACCTCGAATGAAAGGAGTTAGGTGTATCGGAGTTTTGAGTGTCGTCGATCGACTAGTACAAAATGCGATTTTCCAAGTAATTTGTGATCCGATAGATAATTTATTTTGCGATCATAGTTTTGGCTTCAGAAAAAACCGAAGAGCTCTGGATGCCATTCAACAGGCCAAAATTTATATTTTAGATGGCAACAAATTTGTTGCAGATATCGATGTCGAGAAATTTTTCGATAATATTCATCATGATAAAATAATGTATAAATTATCTAGAATTATTCATGATAAGCGCATATTAAGAATCATCAGGCGATTTCTACAGGTGGGAATGTGGAGATATGATGTTTATATTGAACGGGTAAATGGAGTGTATCAGGGAGGCTCTCTATCTCCACTCCTCTCAAATCTTATGCTCCACGAATTTGATATGATACTGGAACAAAGAGGTCATAAATTCTGCAGATATGCCGATGACATAAAAATTTACACAAAAAGCTATAAGGCGGCTGTCAGAGTTCTGAATTCGGTAGAAAAATATCTCGATCGTAATTTAAAACTCAAATGCAATGAGAGAAAAACGAAAGCATGTAAAGTTAATGATTCCGAATTTCTCGGATACAAAATTGATGAACATGGTCAAACGACCGCTTTGCAGGAGAATGTCGAATCTTTAAAATATAAAATCAAAAAACTGACCAATAGATCTATATTTAGAAATTTAAAAATCATCATCGCTGAATTAAATCAAGTGATAGTGGGCTGGACCTCGTATTTTAGATATGATTATCGTCAGGATATCTATCGAGATCTCGATACGATGTTGAGACGAAGAATTAGGGCAAATATCATGCGAAGGGCAATCGTTCTCAGGTCGAATGGACTTGGCTGGATTCGATCGATTGGATGCCAAAATTGTAATATCGATTTCAATAAGATTAGGTGGAATTGCGGATTAGTAATCAGGAAGGCTAACTATATAATCAGGAACGAGTGGTTTGAAGAAAATGGCCTGAGATCTATTCTCAAGAGCAAAGAAAGATACCTGAATAACGCAGAATTGAAGAATTTTAAGATTTTAGAATTTTAGGATTTTTCCACTTTGCCGTTATTAAGTCTCATCATATTACCCTTGAATGAGCCTATGTAATTCGTATCATGGCTGATTATAAGGCAAGTCTTCCTTTCCTCGCAAATTATCTTTTCTACCAATTTCATGATGGTATCAGAATTTTTTGGATCGAGAGATGCCGTGATTTCATCGAGCAGCAATAACTCGTAATCTGCGCTCGTGGCCATTATGAGACTCAAAGCTTGTCTCTGTCCGCCAGATAAATTTTTAACCTTTTCTTCCAATCTATTTTCTAGATTCATTTCCAAGACACTGAGCTTTTCCCTGAAAAAATCTATGGATTTCTTGGATTTGTCATTTGTTCTTATGGATGCTAAGTGTAAATTTTCTAAAATCGTCATCTCGCCGATTGTGCCGGCTTTCGGATCTTGTAAGACGCTCGAAATCCAGTATGCTCTTTTGTAGTATGGAAAATTCGTGATATCTTGTCCATTTAGTATTATATTGCCAGAATCTAGCTTAATTATACCGGAAATAGTATTAAATAATGTAGTCTTACCAGCCCCATTCTCGCCAGTAATTAAAACGCATTCTCCGCGATCGATTACTAGATTCAAATTCCTCAAGATGTTTCCAACGAATATATTGTTTAGCTTAAGCATTTTTATATTTCTTCCTTATTAACATGGCGACAATAGTGATAAGACCAGTTATCAGATTCAGATCTTGAGTTCCTATACCAAGCGAATTTCCGTGAAGCGCTACATTTATAAAAATTCTGTATAAAATCGAACCTAGAACACATGAAAATATCAGAAGAGGTTCTTTTTTAAATGAAAATATTTTTTCTCCAATAACGACGGAAGTTAATCCTATGACGAGAGTCCCAAATCCTTGAGAAATATCGCAAAATCCTTGGTATTGACTGAATAAACTTCCACCGAGAGCGATCAGTGCATTGCTACTAGAAACACCGGCGATTGTCATCGAATTGATATTGATTCCAGATATCGCAGCGAATTGTTTGTTATATCCAATCGCTCTAAGTCTTAATCCAAAACGGCTAAATAATAGATAAACAATGATTAGTGTTAAGCATAGTATTATAGAGAATATCGTAAAAGATACGCATGAACTGGCAAATATCGAATCACTTTCGGCGAAAGTGATATTCGGGGAATTGCCCATTATTCTGAGATTTACTGAGTATAGCATAAACGCTATAATTATTCCGGATAGCAAATCCGCTATTTTAAATTTAATATTTAGGATACCAGTCAAAAGACCTGCAATTCCCCCGGATATGAGGGAAATTATGGATGCTAAATATGGATTGGCACCATTTACTATCAATGTTGCCGAGACGGAGGCGCCGAGTGCAAAGCTTCCATCACAAGTTAAATCTGCAAAATTAATAGTCCTGAAGGTCAGATATATTCCGATCGCGACGATTCCGAATATTAATCCGACATCGATACTCGTCAGGATTTCCTGTATGGCGATCATTATTAATTCTCCTTGAATACTTTGTTAGCTTCTTTAAGGATTTCATCTGGAATCGTGATACCAAGAATCTTAGCCGCCGCTAGATTGATGAATAATTCATTCTTTTTCGGATATTCAATTTTGATATTATTAATATCGACTCCATTCTTGATTCTCTTAATGATTGCCCCAGTCTGGCGTCCGATATCATATTGGTTTGGCCCTAAGGCGCAGAGACATCCTTTTTCGACTTGATCGGTATCACTTACGTATACCGGTATTTTATTTTGATTACAAACTCTGAGGACGAAGGACATTCCGGACAGGACTGTATTGTCGTTGCTCACAAACACAGCATCTACTTCGTTTACCAAAGAATTTACTGCCTGAGGGAGATCAGATGATTTTTGAATACAACGTTCGATTAACGAAATTCCTAAGTCTCGTAAAATAGGTTTCAGAGCATTAACGATCGCGACGGAATTAGATTCACTAGAATTGTAGATTACTCCTAATCTCTTCAAATTTGGCTGAATTCGTCTAAATAATTCAATTTGAGGCCGCAATTGAATAAAATTCGAAACTCCGGTCGTATTTGTAGATTCGAATGAAGATGAGATATCGGAGGGATTAGTTACCGAACTGAAGACTAAGTTTATTTTCCCATTTTTAGCTAATTTGAAAGCTGCTTGAGTCGGGGTTGTTCCAATCGTTACAAGAATCTTGGTATCGTCATTCGCCGCTTTTGAAGCGATCTGCGCGGCGACACCTTGATTCCCTTGGCAAGTACATATTTCGAACTCACAATCCTTGTCGGTCGCGAGTTCATCCCGAATACCACTGACTACCGAATTGATAGCTTCGTGCTCGATGACCTTGCATATGGTAACCTTGTACACTTGGCTATCATTTTGAGGATTTTTATCACAACTCTTAAAGAGCAATAATCCAGCTACTGCCAGGCCCAAAATACTAAAAATCGCAATTAATTTTTTATTCATCATTGTTACTCCTTTCCAATTTATCTAGAACGCATCGATAACCTTTAAAAGGTTCATCTTTCAAAAATCTGGCCACTCTGGTGATAGTAGTCGTGCTGACTCCCGTTTTCTCGCTGATTTCACGATAAGACAACTGTCCAGAATTTAGAAATTGGCATACCTCCCATCGTTCTTCCAGAGCCTTAAGTTCCTGAAAAGTGCAAAGATCTACAAAGAATCTTTCCATTTCTTCGGCCGTCTCAAGCATTAGAATCGCCTCAAATAAACTTTTCATCTGGAATTACCAAGCATTTTTCTCAAGTAGGTTTCCTTTGTATCAATATACTAACACATTAACACACCACGACGCAACAATAAAATCACCTAGCTCTATCGAATGATTTATCTGGGCTAATCTTCCGACGGAATTACAAATAAAAACATATCATCGAAGGTCATAAATTTGCTAAAATCCACTTCCCAGCCTGAGGAAAGTGAAGGAATTGTTAGCGTGAACTCTTAAATACTTGACTATTAATTACCAATCCTGTATAAATGGTAACTCAGTATTGTTGTTTCAAACACGAAGGTAATCATGAAGACAGTTTGTACATTGTTAGTATTAGGAATCGTTGCATCTTTGGCCCCATCTCAAGCTATGACGGATGACTTTGACTCAATCATGGAAGCACAGAAGGAAGTCGGGAACGTTCTCACACTCGAAGACTTTTTGAGCAATCAACAGCAAAACCTGCCTGCATACGGTCAGGGACAGGTAGCTTACCATGAATTTGCCCAAGTATTCGAACTAGATCAGGGGCAGCACATAGTTGGCCCCTTGTGGCTAACTATGAGTCCGACAGACAAAGCGATTGTTACACTGGAAAGATGGTTGAGCGATATCCAAGCAAAGCAAGATGGGGGCGACCCTGATTTCGAAAAAGGCGTGGATAGGGCTATGAAACGATTCAAAGTCATACAGAATTACTGGTATGGGGAGCAAAGAATTTTCATGGTCGCATCCGTCATTAGCTCTTTGCCCATTCAAGTGCAAGCGGCTTTCGCAGGGTTAGGTCTGACCGCCCACTTAGGTGGAGTTCGCCTCGACATCCTGAAAGCCGATTAGCCCCCCCTTATTATCCAAAGAGTTTTGTGCGGCAGACCTTACTAGAGCCTGTTGTACCATTTCACAGCAGCATCTTAACCATCCCTTACCGGAGGCCCTGACCCTACCCCCTCAATCTCCGGGTCAGTGCATTCTCCTTTTCTTGTAGCGCGATCCCGGGAGGGATCCCGCTACTCTTCAGAAACTACTTAAGCTGAGTTTCGTATAAGAGTTTTGTCAGAGCTTGAGGCTTATTCCATGATCTACCTGACCGCAATCTCATCAAATCAGCTAGAAATCTTGGAGTTATTTTGCTATTGTTTTTTTATGCTGAGTAGATTTACTGGCCCATTCGTCTAGATTGGTGAAATATGACTCATAAAGACTATTACTCCGTTTTGGGAGTGAGCAGAAATTCTTCTCAGGATGAATTAAAGAAGGCCTATCGCAAGCTAGCCATAAAGTATCATCCAGATAAAAATCAAGGAGACAAGAGCGCCGAAGAAAAATTCAAAGAAATAAATGAAGCATATGATGTTTTGAGAGATGAACAAAAACGCGCGGCATATGATCGCTATGGGACCAACCCTGGCCCGGGAGGAAATTCTGGCTCTGGATTTTCCGAAAATTTCGATTTCGCTGAAGGATTTTCGAATTTTGGAGAAATATTTGAGGAAATGTTCGGGGGAGCTTTTGGTCGCCGAGATTCGGGCAATAATAGGGCGCAACCCGGATCGGATATTCGCTATGATTTAAGCATTTCTCTTGAAGATGCTTATCGCGGGAGGAAGACGACTCTTAGGTTCTCGACCTTAGTTAGGTGCCCATCCTGCGGGGGCAATGGGAGCGAGGGCAATAATAAGCCGGCCCCCTGTCCTGCTTGTGGTGGGCGCGGGAGTGTAAGATATAATCAGAGCTTTATTACGATCGAAAAGACTTGTCAGACTTGCGGAGGAAGTGGCAGCATTTTATCCGATCCTTGTAAAAAGTGCTCTGGAAGCGGAAGAATTAAAGGTGATAAAAATCTTGAAATTAACATTCCGCCGGGAATTATGTCTGGTGGACAGATTCGTATCACCGGAGAAGGTGAAGCAGGGTTTAAGGGGGCTCCTGCCGGAAATCTTTACGTTTTCGTAACGGTTAATTCCCATAAGGTATTGGTACGACGAGATCATGATCTTTACTGCTCGGTGCCAATCTCTTTTACGACGGCGGCTTTGGGAGGAGAAATAAGAGTGCCAGATTTGGATGGTTCTGATAACGTCGTTAAAATTTCGGCCGGCACCCAAACGGGAGCTAAATTCAAAATTAAAGGAAAGGGAATGCCTATCTTGAATTCATCGAGAAGGGGAGATTTTTTCGTTGAAGTGGTCCTGGAAACTCCGGTCTCATTATCCAAACGACAGAAAGAAATTCTCGAAAAATTTGATGGTGAAAAGGACGAACAGACAAATCATCCGAAATCTTCCGAATTTTGGAAAAAATTGAAGGATTGGATCGGGTAAGAGATTTCAATCTATCTCATTTTTTTTGTAAATTAGGATTGGTGTTACTGTTGCTTGGAGCATATTTCTCATGAAAGTTGATCGCTTATTTTTAGAAAAATTTAGCGAAGATTCGATTTATCTGAAGTCCGAATCTGAATTCGCACAATCGATAGCCAATGAGATCGGTAACATTCTATCTTGTCGACTCGGAATTACCAACCACTTCAAGGATTTTCCATTTGCGTACGGGACGAAAGACCTGGAATCGATCAACATATCATCAACCGACCTCGATGAATTCACAAGCATCTGCAGAGAGTCAATATTGCACTTCGAATCCAGATTAAAAGACATCGAGATCACAGATATCAAAATTAACGGAGAAACTCAAACGATCTCCCTGGAAATCGTATGCTACCCAAAGCCGCAAGGATTTCACAAATTCACAACCAACGTGACGGGCTAAAGGCCAAACAACCGTCCCCCTTAGCCAGCAATTATATAGATTTCAGTATATCTAGAAAGAGCAGGCGTCGATAACCGTTTCAGGATTCAGGCTCGATTTCAGAAATAACATCTTTTATAATTTCTACTATTCGTGATTCTTCGGCGATGCACTTTTCCTTTCCTCTCACATATATCTTTGCCAAGCCAGATTCATTGAATCCGAAGACCCCAATATCCGCAGTCATCGCTTCTCCCGGGCCATTCACTACACAGCCCAAAATTGAGATTTTGAGGCTTATCCTGATATTTTCGCAATATCTTTCTATTTCCTGCGAGATTCCGATTACATCGATTAGAGCTCGAGAGCACGTCGGGCACGATACGATATCGACGCAATTATTTAACATCCCAATAGATTTTAGTATCTGGCGCCCCACTTTGATTTCGTCCAAAATATTGCCCGAAAGTGAAACCCTGATAGTGTCTCCAATGCCCTCCATCAATAATGTGCCAATTCCAATCGACGATTTGATTGTTCCTGGGAAATAGGTTCCAGATTCCGTGATGCCGAGATGTAGTGGGTATTCGATCATTTCCGATAATTTTCTGTATGCTTCAACCGCTGTTCGGACGTCAGATGATTTCACGCTAACCTTGAAATTTGTATAATCCAAATCTTCCAGTTTTTTACAATTTAATACGGCGCTTTCGACCAGGGCAGCCGCAGTGGGTTTGCCGTACTTTAACAATACATCCCTTTCGATTGATCCAGAATTAATTCCAATTCGCAATGAGCAAGCTGATTCTTTTGCTTTTTTTACAATTTCTTTCAATCCTTCATTCCCGATGTTTCCAGGATTTATCCGCACTCCCTGAACACCAGCCTCCATGGCCTCAATCGCCCTCCGATAATCGAAATGGATATCGGCTATGATGGGGATATGAGCAGTATCGGCAGATCCCCGATCCGATAGAGTCTTTATAATCGATCGTACGGCCAGAGTGGATTCTGCCGTTGGACACGATATTCTGATCAGGTCGCAACCAGCAGACTCGGCCGCATATATTTGCTCTAAAGTAGAGTGCACATCCTCCGTTTTGGTATTCGTCATGGTCTGAACGGCTACAGAGTTTCCGCCACCAATCTTCACTCGGCCGACCCTGATACAGTTTTTGGAGGTCACGAAAGGTACTTGCTTAAATATAATCCGGTCTGACTTTCGGGGCATTGAACCACTACCTCAGGAGGGCCTTCGACGACGATATTACCGCCCTTGTCCCCGCCCGCCGGACCGATATCGATAATCCAATCTGCGGTTTTTATGACATCCATATTGTGTTCGATAACGATTACAGAATTCCCGGCCTCTACTAACAAATGCAAAATTTCTAATAGTTTTTTTATATCATCCATATGGAGCCCAGTAGTTGGCTCATCGAGAATATACAATGTTTTCCCGGTAGCATTTTTGGATAACTCTTTAGCAAGCTTAATCCTCTGAGCCTCTCCACCAGAAAGAGTCGTCGCTTTATGTCCAAGTGTCAAATAACCGAGTCCTACCTTACATAAACAATTCAATTTCTGATAGATCGCAGGATGATTCTTAAAGAGAATCGCTCCCTCTTCGATTGTCATATCGAGGATATCGGAGATACTATGCCCCTTGTACTTTATTTCCTGAGTCTCACGATTGAACCGCGTTCCATTACACTGATCACAACCAACGTAAACATCTGGCAAGAAATGCATTTCGACCTTTATGACTCCATCGCCTTTACAAGCCTCGCATCTTCCTCCCTTAATGTTGAATGAAAAGCGGCTTGCCAAATATCCTCTAGCGCGAGCCTCCGGGAGGCCGGCATATAACGTTCGAATGTCAGAAAAGCAACCAACATACGTCGCCGGATTAGATCGTGGAGTTCGCCCAATCGGAGATTGACTAATATTAATTACTTTGTCTACAGATTCAATATTTTTAATATCATGTAAATCATCGGTATTTATCATTTTCCTATTCATTTTATTGGAAATAGCTGCATATAAAGTATTAATAACGAGTGATGATTTTCCAGATCCGGATACTCCCGTTACACATACGAAAGCGTTCAAAGGAATTTTGACATCGATGTTTTTTAGGTTGTTAGCATTGGCCCCGACGATGCTCAGTACACTGTTTTTATTAATCCATCTCCTCGTTTTTGGGACATCTATCGATTTTCGTCCAGAAAGATAGTCTCCGGTCAAACTGTTGGGATTTTTCTTGATCTCATCGATTGTTCCGCATGCGCAAATTTGTCCACCATGGATCCCGGCTCTGGGGCCCATATCGATGATCCAGTCGGAGGCATACATCGCCTCTTCATCATGTTCGACGACGATGACGGAATTGTCATAATCTCTGAGCTCCTTAAGCGTAGAAATCAACCGATCATTATCTTTTTGATGAAGGCCAATCGAAGGTTCATCGAGTACATACATAACCCCAGTCAATCCGGAACCGATCTGAGAGGCAAGCCTTATTCGCTGACTTTCGCCTCCCGATAATGTTTCGGATGCTCTCGATAAGGTTAAATACTCCAGTCCAACATTGACTAAAAATTGCAAGCGATTGTAAATCTCGGTAAGTATTTTATCGGAGATAGATATTTCCTTTTGACATAACTTATTCCAGAGTTGAGCTATCCAGTCCCTTGCTGTGTTTATCGACATCTTAGAGATTTCTGCAATATTTTTATCATCTATCTTTACACTTAAAGCCTCAGTGGAAAGTCTCGTTCCTTTGCAGACCGGGCATGCATCTCTTGCCACTAAGATGTTGTCATCGGGATTTTCGTCGTTATCAATAGTTGTACTAGCGAAATGGCGAAAATTCGACAATCCGCCTGTAAAACCAATTCCTCCGCACGCACGGCACGCGCCCTTCGGATTATTGAATGAAAACAATCTAGGTTCTATTTTTTCGATACAAAATCCAGATACTGGACAGGATAAATTTTCGGAAAAAACTCGTTCTTCATTGTTATCAAAATTCTTAACAATTAACAATCCATGTGAATTCTTCAAAGATACCGAGACAGAATTTGATAACCGATTTTTAAGTTCATCGATTTCATCTTCTTTATGAGGAATGGAGATCCTGTCAACAACGATCGAAATATCGTGTTTTGTATTTTTCGAAATCATTGGCGGTTCGTCAATGGAATACAAATGTCCATCGATGAATATCCTTTCGAATCCAGCTCTCTTTATAGCTATCAACTCATTTCGAAACTCTCCCTTTCTACTACGAATAATCGGAGATAACAGATACAATTTGGTTTCGGCCGGATATTTAACGATCGCATCGACGATCTGTGATACGGTTTGCGCTTGTATTGGCAATCCGGTTGCCGGAGAATACGGAATCCCTACCCTTGCGTACAGCAGCCTGAGATAATCGTAAATTTCTGTTATCGTACCAACCGTCGATCGTGGATTTTTAGAAATTGTTTTTTGTTCGATTGCAATTGCGGGACTCAACCCATCGATACTATCGATATCTGGCCTCGGCATGAGATTAAGAAACTGCCTAGCATAAGCAGATAAGCTTTCGACATATCTTCTTTGTCCTTCGGCGTATAGAGTATCGAACGCCAAGGTCGACTTCCCAGAACCGCTCAAGCCAGTCACGATGACTAATTTATTTTTTGGTATATCGACATCGATATTTTTTAGGTTGTGCTCTCTAGCACCTCTGATCTTTATAAACTGCTGCATATAAAAAAATAACTACACCCGACCTATCTTATCTCTAATCACACGAACGGCCCTATCGGCCTCAAAGAAGCAAGATACAACGCTCCTCTTTTTATCGGGATATGTTACAACATCTCCAATCGCGTAACAATCATTTATCGCGGTTTCCATAGTCGTTATATCGATCCTTATCATCGAGTTGACCGTTTGGATACCCATCGTCTCCAGCCCAGGAATGAGCTTTCGTTTTGAGGAAAATCCATAACAAAAGATAATGTGATCGGTAGCGATCTTCTCTTCCTCGGAAGCGCCCTGTCTTCTAATTTTAACATAGCGTATCCCCTCTGATTCTACGATTGCTAAGATATCGTAATGTAATTTGAGACATACCTTACCGGATTCTACCAATTCGTGTATCGTCTTTAGTTTTGTTGGTTCACAGGAAAAATTTTCTCGTCGATGAATCAAAATAACTTGATTGGCAATTGCCGATAATTCTGTTGCAAAATCGATGGCCGAATCTCCGCCACCGGCTACGATAACTCTCTTTTCAGTGTAAAGATTCATGTCTACGCAATAATTTTGAATGAAATCGGAAGATTTATCAACATTTAGGGTAATATCGGTTGGAATATTTGGAACGCAACCACCTATTCCAGTCGCTAAAATGAGAAATCTCGATGAAATGACGCAATGATCAGTACTGATGATAAATTCGTTGTTATCGCTCCGAGAAATGTTAACCACATTATGATTGAACAGGATCTTATCGGCATGGGGTAAGCATTGGCTCGATAGGGCGGAAACATAATCCTTGGCCTTAATATCCGTAAATCCAGGAGCTCCATGCATCCGTTTATCGGGATAGAGGGTCGTGCATTGTCCACCCGGAACGGGCATGAACTCCGCGATGCAAGCTCGCAATTTCGCCAAACCACAGCAATACGTAGCATAAAGCCCAGCGACACCAAACCCGATTATGGTGACATCACAACAATAACTTTCAGATTTAGTTATTGATGCTCTCCGATAGCGAATTTCACCCTCTTGCACATCCTGGAGATCTTCCGAGATGCCGTATTTTTGTGAATCACATGTTTACTAACTCCGCGCATTATTTCCTTCTGCACATTCGAGAAGGCGGAAAGGATTACATCTTTGGCCGATTTGCTAGCAAGAGCCGATTCAAGCTTCTTGATGAAAGTCCTTATTCTGCTCAAGCGATTAATATTGACGGCGCGCTGTCTAGCCGCCTTTCTTATACTTTTCTTCGCTGACTCATGAGAAGCCATACAAAAACTCTTTCCAGAAATAATCAACGGATACCAGGTTAATTTAACATTGTCCCACTATCAGGATCAAGAACAATTTCGACATCGAGCATCAGGTTAGATTCTTTTGGTGTAGTATATCTTCGATGATAAGTCCTAAGAATCTAATTATCGTTATTAAATTTTACACCGATGATATTACTTCCACAATCGACGTGTAAAATTTCTCCTGTAATACCGGAGGCCATATCACTTAGCAAAAATGTGCACGCATCACCGATATCTCTCTGCGTAACATTGCGTTGTAATGGCGATCTCGTTCTTTCGTATGCTAGAATTTTTGAAAACTCCCCAACCCCCGAAGCCGCCAAAGTTTTAATTGGGCCAGCGGAGATAGCATTGACCCTTATTCCGAATTCTCCGAGATCTTCGGCGAGATACCGAACGCTCGTCTCGAGGGCTGATTTTGCTAAGGCCATTACGTTGTAGTTTGGTACAACCTTTTCGGCGCCATAGTACGTCATGGTTAATACACTTCCACCATTCTTCACAAGTTTTCGAGCATTTCTACAAACTTCGGTAAACGAATAGCAAGAAATATTCATTGCATTCAGAAAATTTGACCTCGTTGTTTCGTAATATTTCCCAATCAACTCATTCTTATCTGAAAAGGCAAGAGAATGGACTATGAAATCTAATTCGCCAACCTTAGATAAAATATCGTCAAAAACTCTTTCGATTTCTCCATCATTGGAGACATCACACACAAATGTATCATGATCGCTAAAATCTGAAACTATATCTGCGATTTTGTCTTTAAAGTACTGCGTTTGAGATGTAAAGACCAATTTAGCCCCATGTCTTTTCAAGGAATCGGCCATCCCATAGGCAATCGAAAATTTATTGGCGAGGCCCATGATCAGGCCCATTTTACCATCCATCGACACAAACGTAAAATCCAGTAACTCCCACGATCACGGTATTGTAAACCAAATCAACTTGAAAGATGTATCATTTTTCAACTGAATTGAATACAATCGAGTAAATGCCATGAGTCCGATATCTGAAAAGAGAAGCGTTGAAAAGAACAGTAAATGCCGGCGGGAGCAATCTCGCGAAACGTATTTGGATAGAACACGTGAAGTTGTATAAATCGCTGTTATGCAAGGCGATGCTCTGTATGTTGGTGGCGGCCGCTGCCACCATGGCTTTTCCTTATTTTCTCAAGCCGGCCTTTGATTTTATTTTCCAAAATAACGATAAATTTGACATCATATTTTTCGGAATTTGTATTTTTGCTTCATTTATTGTGAAAGGGATCGCGTCTTATGGCGAATCATTCATTATGACTTACATAGGGCAAAAAATTGTTTTCGATATTCAGGAGAGATTATTCAAAAATTTGGTAATTGCTGATCTTAGTTTTTTCAACAGTCATCATAGTGGCGATCTTTTGTCTAGATTTTCGAATGATGTAGCTCTCATGAGGAATGCGGTATCGACGACCATCTCCGGTCTTGGTAAAGAGCTCATGACCTTTGTCTTTTTGATTGGGCTCATGATATACCGAGACGCAACTCTTGCGATATTTGCGTGCATCCTTTTTCCGTCGGCTTTGGTGCCAATTATTCTGCTCGGCCGGAAAATGAAAAAGATTGTTGTGAATATGCAAAATAGTCTCGGATCGTTGTCGAGTTATTTATCTCAAATATTCCAAGGCAATCGAATTGTCAAGGCATATAATGCGGAAGAAATGGAAATTAGTCGCGTCAATCAAAAGATTATGAAACTTATGACTCCTATCATTAAATCGGCAAAAATTAAGGCATTATTACACCCGATTTCAGAGTGTATTGCCGGGATAGCAATTATAAGCGTCTTAATTTATGGCGGAATGCAGGTAATGAGCGGGCACAAAACTATCGGGGATCTGATATCGTTTCTGGGAGCTCTATTGATCGCATATGAACCAGTCCGCCGATTAACGCAGTTGAGTGCGAATATGCATGAGGGATTGGCCGCTGCATCGAGAATTTTCGAAATAATTGACACGAAACCTTCGATTCAAAATTCTCCCCGAGCAAAACGAATAACTAAACAGGTCCAACTCTTAACATTCGAAAATGTATCATTTAAATACGATTCATCGAGCCAGATACTGGATAATGTTTCATTCGAAATAAGGAGAGGGCAAACGGTTGCTTTTGTCGGGAAAAGCGGCGCAGGGAAAAGCACCATCATAAATCTTATCCCTAGATTTCACGATGTTACATCTGGTGAGATAAGGATTGATGGAATTAATCTTAAAGAACTCGATTTAAATGACTGGAGGAAGCAAATAGCTCTCGTCACTCAGGAGAACATATTATTCGACGCTTCGTTTTACGAGAATATAGCATATGGTAACACAGAAGCGAGTGAATCGGAAATCATAGCCGCGGCCGAGGCAGCCTTCGCCGACGAATTTATTCGAGAATCTGATAAGGGCTACCAAACAATCATCGGTGAAAGTGGTACCCGGATTTCGGGCGGACAAAGGCAGCGCATAGCTATCGCCCGGGCTATGCTCAAAAACGCCCCAATCCTCTTGCTTGACGAGGCCACATCCTCTCTCGATGCAAGTTCCGAGAAATCGGTTCAAAACGCTCTCGACACACTCATGCAAAATAGAACGACAATCATAGTAGCGCACAGATTGGCGAGCATCACCAGCGCCGACGTCATTTATGTTATCGATGGAGGGATCATCAAAGAGACCGGGAATCACTTTGATCTCCTATCCCTCGGAGGAATCTACGCCTCCCTCTGGCATTCTCAATGTAAACCGTAAAACATCGTTTGCTCTATCATCAATCATACAGTCTATTAAGCATCCTGTGTCTGGAGATCGGGAATTACGGCCCTGTCCCATCGGTATAGGGTAAAGTATAATGCCCCACAAAGGCATCCACATGCGAGGCATGGGTCTATATTAATGCGACAGTGCCAGAAAAAGTTGTTGATGGATATCTTTGGGGAGAGAAGGTAATATGATAGAATGGGAGAGTTGGAAGTGGCATTTGGCAGGGCTGGAAATGGAATAAAAATGAGAAAAATACTCGAATATGTTTTTACGATTATGGGGATAGTTTTAATATCTTGTTCTTGCAATCGAGATATACAAAAACGAAATGCACAAGAAATAGATTCAAAACAAAAACAAAATAAAATGGCTTTTTGGAACGTTCCAAAAAAAGGGGCCAACATGTTTTGTAGTCGAATTTTGCGCGAAGATATACGGGCGGCTAAGACTTATGGCATCGAATTTGTTCGTCTGTGTGTTGATAAATTTCCCAGCAAAAGTCGAGATTTCCTCCTCGGTAATGCTGATCATTATGATCATCTTGAGCCAGTCGATTTGGATTTTTTGCTGAATGTTCTTTATTTGTTTGAACAAGAAAACATGCCCGTGGTTCTGACAATGCTGAGTCTACCCGGTTCACGCTGGAAACAGAACAATAACGACAAAGACGATTTACGAATCTGGAAAGATGCTAAATTTCAGCAGCAAGCAGCTCATTTTTGGAGTGATTTAGCAGCATTCTTGAGCAAAAACAAGATTATCGTTGGATATAATATTCTCAACGAGCCGCACCCTGAACGATTGTTTGACACAAAAAATTGTCATATTGATCAAATTAATCAAACAGAAGTTCAAAAACTGTTGTTTGATTTCAATAAGCTCATCGTCGAAAATATAAGAAGAGTTGATGCGAATACACCCATTATTATCGAGAGTTCCAGTTATGCAGATCCTAATACTTTTAAGCACCTGCGTCCTATTCCGGATTCGCGAACTATTTACTCTTTCCATATGTATGAGCCTTATAGTTATACGAATCACAAACTCAATAAAGATCGGCTTCCTTACCCAGGCAAATTTGACGGAAAAAACTGGAACCGTGCGAATTTAAAGGATTACATGAAGGCCGTCGAAAACTTCCGGCAAAGCCATAACATTCCATCCAATCGTATTCTCGTTGGTGAATTTGGATGCTACCGTAAGCAAAAAGGATTGCCTCAGTATTTTGAAGATCTCATTTCGATTTTTAACGAACATGGATGGCATTGGGCGTTTTACGCTTTCCGAGAAAACACCTGGGACGGCATGAATTATGAATTGGGCGACAGGCCTTTACCTTGGGCTTATTGGAAAGCTCAAGAACGCGGAGAAGAATTTGCGTTAACACATAAGGCTACGTTTCCTCAATTTGTCGTATTAAAAAACGCCTTATGCCAGGCAAGATTAAGGGTTGGATTCCTGAGAGACGCTTCTAAACTCTTATCAGGATTCAAGCAGGTATCACACGAGATTCCAGATTGGGCCACACAGTAGTAAAGGCCAATGGGAGGCAGTCTTCCGTACGTCTCCCGTTGTATGCTACATATCTTACATGTGTACTGTTGAATTGTTCATATTCCGGCCAGCTCAAATCATATGCCAATATCCTAAGCTGGGTACAAGCGTTCGCACAGGTCTCTATCAGGATCCATGAATACCCACGTCTTCCACATTCAACGGCCCCACAGAAGAACAGACCATGTACCCATGCTCTATGCTGAAAATACCCCGATGTTACTAATTTAGGATCCCCAATGATACTCACAACCTTCTCTGTATAGTTACCTATATCTAACTGGGGAGCTAGGAGTATCAGTAACTCTCTAATCAGCTGTCTATTAGCCTCGGTCATCTCATACAGGTGATCTTTACAGTAATCTACGAAATGCCAAAACATGCAATCTAAGAAGATCTCCATAGCCGTTGTGGCTATAGGATCTTCATTTACTCTTCCGAGGAATTGTTGTTTTAGCTCGGTAGTATCGAATGAGTTGTCAAGCCTGCCCGGTACGTATCTCCTTTGCAGACGGATGAGATCTGCCTCAGATGTAATACCTATCGGCTTAGTAAACCCTTCCGTCAACTCACCCCCAAAAGCACCAATACTAAAAGCAAACAGTAGAAGAACATAAGATAAACACTTCATTAATCATCCTCCCCAGGATTACTTGTTTTATTCTATCAGATATTTCATAGGCCAGGCAAGATTAAAGGTTGGATTCCTACAGAAGTCTTCTAAGCTCTTA
>JAIRWL010000016.1 GCA_031268935.1 Holosporales bacterium
TTTGTTAATATTCATGATAATTCTCCTTTGATAAAATGTATAGATAGATTTAATTCGATTAATTCTGTTTTGTGATTTCGTTTTGACAGCAGGAACGCTGTCTAATATCAGCCTAGAAGGATATGCTTATGGATGGCAAACTAATTTTTAGCCCATAATTCAATCTGAGTTTCGTATATAGAGCGTTTGAAGAGATTAATGCGTATTTTTTTTATGAGTCCCTCTAATCTTTTCCTACTTTCTTATACGAAACTGAGATTATACTACGTTCCGTCGGCTTCCTTGAAATTTTAACATGGCTGCATGTCGAAATCTATGTCACGCTTTGTTTGTCAGGAATGTGGGGCAGTCACGTCAAAATGGGTTGGACAATGCGAAATCTGTAAGGGATGGAACTCTGTCATCGAAGAAGTAGTATCGGAGGGCAGGGCTACCACCGATTGCCCAGTGAAAGATGATTTTTTCACTGCCTTGGGGGAGGATGCAGAAGAGTCTGGGATAGCTCCGTCAGGCAGACGAATAACCAATATCAAGGAATTAAATAGGGTGCTCGGAGGAGGGCTCGTCGATGGATCGGTAATCTTATTGGGTGGTTCTCCTGGAATCGGGAAATCTACCATCCTCCTGCAAGTATTGTCGAGAGGAGCCGGAGTTGATGAATCAGTATACATTTCAGCAGAAGAGTCCGTGAATCAAGTTTTATTGCGAGCCCATCGATTAAATCTCAGTAATCCGAAATTGAAAATTGCGTCTTCATCCAATATCCATCAAATAATAAGCGCAATCTCTGAGCTCGCTAGCGGATCGATCGTCGTCATTGACTCGATTCAAACGATCGGGTCAGATGTCATCCAATCTCCCCCAGGCAGCATTTCTCAGGTTCGATTTTGTACTCAGGAGCTAGTCAATTTCGCAAAGAAAAATACCGTAACGATGATCATAGTGGGGCATATCACGAAAGATGGAGCCATCGCTGGGCCAAAGACTCTGGAACATATGGTCGATTGCGTTCTGTATTTTGAAGGCGATAGATCCTACGATTACAGAATTTTAAGATGCGAAAAAAATCGTTTTGGCCCTACTGACGAGATCGGTGTCTTTTCGATGACTGGACATGGCTTAGAGGAAGTATCAAATCCATCGGCCGCCTTTTTATCTGGATATAATGACGATGTCAGTGGGGTAGCCGTTTTTTCTGGAATTGAGGGAACGCGCCCGATTCTCTCGGAAATTCAGGCTTTAGTATCTCATACCAATATCGCCATTCCTCGACGTTCTTCGGTTGGGTTCGATGCAAACAGGCTCGCGATGTTGGTAGCCGTTTTATCAAATCGGTGTAAAATCAATTTCACCAACAGGGATGTATATCTCAACGTAGCCGGAGGGCTCAAGATTACCGAGCCGGCCGCCGATCTCGCCGTCGTCGCCTCTATCATTTCCTCGGCCTTTCAAAAGGCATTACCAAAACAATCTGTATTCTTTGGGGAAATTAGCTTGTCTGGCGAAATCAGGCAATCTCATTTATCTTTCGCACGAATTAAGGAATCGCAAAAACTTGGATTCAAGGAAATTTATTGTTCTCATAAGATTGGGGATCATAGCAATGAAGTGCATGAGATCGAAATAAGAAAAATAAAATCTATAAAAGAAATTATCAACATAATTAACGTAAGCAATAAATAATTCTCGAATTTGACGCAATCTTTCTCAAATAACATTCAGGATAGACAAGCTAAGGCTGCTAGTTTAGAATACAAACCGTATTTAGCAAATCATTTAATTTTTATGCCTCGCGTTAGAAAAAAAGACCAAAATTGCAGCCCTATTGAATCTGAGATAGTGTTTCCTTTGATTGCTCTGAGAGATACCGTCATCTTTCCAGAGTTTGTCGTGCCACTGTTTATAGGTCGACAAAAATCGATAAAGGCTATCGAAGCCTCATTTGAGGCAGATCAACGAGTTCTTTTGGTGACGCAAAGAGATCCAACGTTGGATATCATTTCGCCGAAGGATCTGTTTGGTTTTGGAACTGTTTGCCATATAGATCAAATGATACAGCTAACCGATGGTACAGTTAAAATCCTAGTCAATGGACTCTATAGAGCATCTATCACCGATATTTCAGATGATAGTGTAATGATGAAAGGGGCGACCGTCGTCGTCAAGGTTGTCGATTATCATGCTAAGGAAGTAGATGGTCTGGTCCTCGCCCTGCTCTCAAATTTTGAAAGTTTTTTCAAGCAGAATAAGAAGCTTCCGGCCGACGTCTTTTCTTCCGTTTCATCGATCGAAGATCCTTCGAAGCTTTGCGATACGATCGCTTCATACCTTCCCCTGAAAATAAGTGAACGTCAAGGAATTCTAGAAACTCTATCCGTCAAAAAGAGACTAGAAAAATTAATATTTTTGATGGAAGAAAAATCTGAAATCGTTCTTGTTGAGAAAAAGATTAAAAATCGTGTTAAAAAGCAGGTTGAGAAAAATCAGAAAGAGTATTATTTAAATGAACAACTCAAAGCTATTTATCGTGAACTAGGTGGCGCAGATGATTTTAATGCGGAACTAAAATCAATTGACGAGAAAATTAAAAAATCGATGATGAGTAAAGAGGCCAAAGATAAGGCCACTTCTGAGCTGAAAAAATTACGAAATATGGCTCCGATGTCTCAGGAAAGCGGCATAATTAGGGCGTACGTGGATTGGCTACTCGGTATACCATGGACGCCAGCAACCGGAAAAGCATCGTTACGCCAAGCGGAAAAAATACTAGATCGGAGTCACTATGGTCTGGAAAAGATCAAAGAGCGCATAATGGAGTACCTCGCCGTTCAGAAAAGGGTACCAAAGATGAAGGCACAGATAATGTGTTTTGTGGGGCCGCCTGGAGTCGGAAAAACCTCACTCGGCAAAGCAATCGCAGAGGCCACGGAGAAAACTTTTGTTAGAATAGCCTTGGGTGGGGTCAATGATGAAGCCGAAATCAGGGGGCATAGACGCACGTACGTTGGCGCCATGCCCGGAAAAATAATCCAAGCTATCAAGAAAGCAAAAATCACAAATCCGTTAATTATGCTTGATGAAATTGACAAATTAGGGGCCGATTGGAGGGGAGATCCGGCTTCTGCCTTACTAGAAGTCCTAGATCCCGAACAAAATCACGCCTTCGTTGATCATTATATTGAGATCCCGTACGATTTATCTGAGGTGATGTTTATAACGACAGCCAATAGTCTCGATATTCATCCCGCCCTGCTAGATCGAATGGAACTTATAAATCTGACTGGATATACCGAGGAAGAGAAATTAACCATCGCGAAGATGCACATTATCCCCAAACAGATAGAGCAAAATGGCTTAAAGATTGGAGAATTAGAAATCACCGAATCGGCAATAAATAATATTATTTCTCACTACACGATGGAATCAGGCGTGCGAAATCTGGAGCGTGAAATTTCTAAGATTTCCAGAAAAGCGGTCAGAAAATTGGTATCGAATAGAAAAACCAAATCGATTAAAGTTGATACCGATAATTTGAAAGATTACTTAGGTGTCGTGAAATATTCTCATCTCGAAACTAATGATAAACCAAGAATTGGAGTTGTAACCGGACTCGCCTGGACTTCGGCCGGCGGAGATATCCTCTCTATCGAAGCAATCTTACTTCCTGGGTCAGGAAATATCATATCGACTGGGAAACTCGGCGAGGTCATGCAAGAGTCTGTTAAAGCCGCTTACAGCTACGTCAAATCGCAATACAAGGCATTCAATATAGATGTAGAGCAGTTTGCTAAATGTGATGTCCATGTTCACGTACCGGAAGGAGCCGTCCCTAAAGACGGTCCTTCGGCGGGTATAACAATTTGTACCGCCATCGTATCCGCCTTTTCTAAAAAGATGATCAGATCTGATGTAGCGATGACCGGAGAAATCACCCTTATTGGCAATGTTCTCGGAATTGGCGGGTTGAAAGAAAAATTACTAGCTGCTCGTAGGAGTGGCATAAAAAATGTATTTATTCCAAAGGAAAATGAAAAGGATATACCGGAATTGCCAAAGGTGATATTGTCTGAGATGAGCATTCGGTGCGTCTCGCACATTGATGAAGTTTTAGAACACGTATTTGTATGAAGTTAGTAGATTCTCATTGCCATCTTTTTTTTGATGAGATTTATCAGAAATTAGACGAAAAATTAAGACTTGCAAAATTGGCTGATGTGCGGTACCTATTGTCGGTTTCGACTGATCTTGGCACGATTGAGAAGAATTTGGAAATATCATCTAAATACAAAGGAATTTGTTGTTCGGTAGGGGTGCATCCTCTTCATTCGGAGGATGATAATTCGGACGGGGATCACATCGCCTCTGTTATGCTTGGATTTATTGAGCACGATAAAGTAGTGGCTATCGGGGAAGTTGGTTTGGATTATCACTATGATGATGCCCCCTCCAAATCGAAACAGATTACGGTATTTGAAGAGATGCTCTCCTTTTCTCGCGATGTCGATTTGCCGTATATCTTCCACGCTCGTGAGTGCTTTCCTGATATTTTTGATATTATTTCTCGTTCTAATGTGAAATCGGGAGTTTTTCATTGTTACACTGGCTCCATTGAAGATGCAAAAAGAATAATAGATAAAGGCTTTTACATTTCATTTTCTGGTGTAATAACATTCAGTAAATCCCATGAATTACGAGAGATTGCAAAATACGTTCCGGCCGATAGAGTTCTGATCGAGACGGATTGTCCGTATTTAACTCCAGTTCCGTACCGAGGGAAACCGAATGAACCGGCGTATGTTTCCCTAGTCGCCGAATGTCTCGCTAAAACACGGGAAGTTTCAGTAGAAGAGATCGCAGAAATTACGACAACTAATTTCTTCAATTTATTTCCAAAGGCTAGATTCTTGTTGGAGGAAAGTGATGAAAAGTAAATTATTAAGAATTTTGTTTTTAACACTATTCGGATGCGCGAGTTTTTACTTGTTCAGAAGTTGGAAGGTGCATAAAGAAAAGACTGTCTTTGAGGTAGAGGCACCAGAATTTACCGATACTGCACTCGATATAAATGAGTTATCAACTTCGTTCCCGAATCCGGTTTGGTTCGTCAAAACAGACTCTCCGGTGATATGCTTTAAAATGACCTTTAAAAATGAGGGAGATAGGAGTTTTTGCTCCACTCCGTGTCTGTTGGACGTCGTAATCGGTACACTCGTGAATGGGGCTGGCGACAAGGACGGTATCGCCCTCAAAAAAGCTCTAAGCGAGAAAAGCATTGATTTAGCCATATCAAATGATGCTGATGATATTATTGTCACGGTATCTTGTTTAGAGAGATACTTTGAAGATGCCGTAGGTTTGCTGTGCGATATTATGTCGAAGGCTCACCTTAAGCAGGAAAAATTAGAAATAGCAAAGCAGGCCGTTATCACTTCTATGCAGCAATCCAAGTTCGATACGGATAGGGTAGCAACGGAGAAATTGTCCAATCTAATATATCCGGCGGGTCATCCGTATAGGTGGACGTATGATGGTAGCATTAAGGCCGTACAGAAGTACACTAAGGCCGATGCAGATAAATGCTACGCTTCGATTTTCGATTCGAAAAATGCACTTATAGTACTCGTTGGAAATATAGATACGACACGGATTATCGATGCATTCAACAAGATTTACGAATCCACGACCAATAAGACGAATGATTTTAAAGATGGGCAGCAACAGACTGAATTACTCAATTATGGAACCGTAGCTCACGTCGAATTAGATAATCCACAATCGAGCGTGGTAATCGCATTCCCTGGGATTTTGAAAAACTCTGCTGAGAAATTTGCTGCGAAGATGGCGAATATAGCGCTCGGTGGTTGCGGATTCAGTTCTAGACTTCAAAAATCATTACGTGACGTGGACGGCCTAGTTTATAGAATTAATTCTAGTATTAATGACGGAGATTTGCAATCAGTTGCATGTATATCTGCAAAAATGCGCCCCGAGAATGTGGAAAAGGCGATAGAACTCGTAAAAGAGGTATGTCAAAAGTTTTATGATAAAGGATTAACTCAAGAAGAGCTTGATGCGTTCAAGATTTATGTATATGCCAATAATGATCTGCCTTCGAACGGTGATAAGTTGGAGTTCGTCAGTACTTGCAGATCGAACTCTGTCCTCGTTAATGAAGTAAATGGTTATTATGGTCATTATTATAAGCTTAGTCTAAATGAAGTAAATACGACCTTGAAAAAGGTCTTTGATCCGGCAAAGGTTGTTGTCGTTAGCTGCGGGCAATTAATGAAAAAATCGAATGTTTCGCGCTCGGCGAAGAGACGTAGTGAGTCGATAGAGAGCGGAGAATAAGGAGGAGAAAAAATGATGAAGTTATTTTGGATCGCTATTCTCTGCGCGATTTTTACTCCGTGTACTTTTTCAGAAGATCGAGTTCAAATTGATGCGGGAAAGCAGAATGCTAGAAAGCAGAATGATGGACAAGAGATCGAGATCGAAGAAGAAGTCTTGGAGAATGGGCTGAGAGTTGTCGTTGTTCATACAAAATCCAAGAATTCTGTTGTGTGTGGAATTTTGTATTTCGTTGGATTTGGCGACGAGCCTAGAAACGTGGTTGGTATTTCTCATTTCACGGAACATATGATGTTTGGCGGAACGACCAACCTTAGCAGCGCTGATCTCAAAAAAATTATCGAGAAGTATAACAAGGCTTCGAATGCTTTTACGGCAAATGATATAACGTTTTATCACCATCAATGCAAAAAAGAGTTCCTGGATATTAATTTAAAAATTGAAGCTGATAGAATGCAAAATTTGCTACTCGATGAAGATTACATCAATAGAGAACGTAATGTAATCATTGAAGAACGCAAGATGCGCGTTGAATCCGATCCACGCCAGAAGTATATGATCGAATCTGCATTCAAGATACTGTATTTATATTCGACATATTCATACATAGGGATTGGATATCTAGATCAGATTAATGCATGCGACAGGGCGGCCATCGAGACTCATTATAATAAATTCTATACTCCGAATAACGCGGCCGTAATAATCGTTGGAGATATAACGTTAAGAGAAGCCGTCGAAAAAGTTAAGACTTATTTTGGACATATTAAGAAAAAAGGAAATGCGGAACGGAATAGAATTATCGATCCGGATGATACTGGGTTGACGTATACGATGGAGCACGAATCGGACCAGATTCAGATGCACGACTTGGATACGATCTTTAATATCAACCCAAAGCAAATTGACTCGATGAAGAAAGGCCTCATCGCTGAGATGTTATCGAATATCGTTGCCGCCAGAGACGATTCCATATTACATCAAATTTTAGTCGATAAAAAGGAATTGGCCTTTACCGTGGGTTCTTACATCGATAACCGAGCATTCGATAAGGGTAGGCTTAGTATATCGATGATTTTGAGAGATGCGAGTAGCGTTAAAATTGCCGACAAGGTAATGTCAGATGTTATCGCTGATTTCCCTTCTAAATACCTCACGCAAGAAGCGCTTGAGAAAGAAAAGGCCAAATTGCGCGACAGTGTTGATATGATAATGGATAATCCGGCTAGTATTGCGCAGTGGGTTGTAGTGAATCTCGGAACTGGACATAGCGTTAGTGATATAAAAAATATCAGGAAGTGCGTCCGAAGTATTAAGTTGGATGACCTCAAGGCCGCGGCCAAGCAAATTTTTACGAAAAAGAATCGAATCTTGCAAATTTACAGTCATCCAAAGATTGCCGAAAAAATCGAAGCGACGCATAATTAAAAATATCCTCGGCGATATTCGTAATCGATCAAAAAAGGGGCTTCTTTCGGGGAAATTGGGTGTATAATGAGGCACCGTGAACGCTGAAGTAGCTCAGTTGGTAGAGCAACTGATTCGTAATCAGTAGGTCGGGGGTTCGAATCCTCTCTTCAGCACCAGTGAGCCCTTTCGTAAATTTATGTATCTCGGTGTTGGCTACCGGGGGGCGGCCTGCGCAATTTTTTTTTCTTGGTAAAAAAAAATTGCAGGCAGCGTTCCGCTGCCACCAGCTTTTTTTTCTATAGAAAAAAAGCTGGGCAGGCCGCCCCCTGGTGATGCATCCCGTCAGCCACGCCATTTTTTTTGATCGAGGGGTTTCGAAAGAGATCTTTTACTCTATCACCGTTTTAATGAATCGTTTCTTCCCGACCGATATAACGCTTCCCCCTTCGACGATTTGTTTATAATTCGTCGACGTAATGCCGTTAATTCTAACCCCACCACCGTCAATCAATCTTTTAGCCGCCGTTTTACTGCCGGCCAGGTTAGCCGATACCAACACATCTTCGATAGCAGTCTGTGTGGTTATCTTTAATATTTCATGACCCGAAAGATTATCCGAAAATACACCGGAAGCAACGGATTTAATATTATCTAACTCCGCATCGCTATGTACGAACGAAGTAACCGAATCGGCCAAAAAAACCTTCCACTCATTAATCTTATCAGACCCAACGAAATTATTTTTCTCATCGACTTCCTCTGGAGACATTTCGGTGAATAATTTCAAGCACTTCGTTACATCTCGATCGTCAATATTTCGCCAATATTGCCAAAAGTTGAATGGAGTCGTCAGATCTTGATTTAGCCACACCGTGCCGTCGGCCGTTTTTCCCATTTTCGTGCCATCGGATGTAGTAAGTAATGGAATCGATAAACCGATCGCCCGCTTCCCAGTCTTTCGCCGAATTAAATCTACTCCCGATATTATATTCGACCATTGATCGGCGCCACCTATCTGCATCCTACAATTATAATTCTCGAACAAATGCAGAAAATCATAAGCCTGAAGTAACATATAATTGAATTCTAGAAAACTGAGATGTTGCTGCCTTTGCAATCTAGTGCTAACACTATCCATCGCCAGCATTTTATTAACCGAAAACAGCGAGCCAAAGTCTCTCAAAAATTCTAGATAATTCAGCTCAGAAAGCCAGGAATAATTATTCAATAATTTTACTGAATTTTCGCAATTCTCAAACCTTATTAACTGATTTAGTTTTTCTAAAATCGATTTGGTATTCGCTACGACTACATCATCGCCCAAGGCAACTCGCTGCTTATCTTTCCACGTTGGATCACCAATTTTACTCGTAGCTCCTCCACATATTACAATCGGATTGAGGCCAAATTTCTGTAGCTTATCAACTAATTTGATCCATAATAAATGGCCCACATGCAAACTTTTTGCGGTAGGGTCAAATCCTACATAAAAGGCAAATCTTTCGCTGCCACAAACCGCTTTATCCAGTTCATCAAAATCAGTACACTGGTATAGAAATCCACGTTTATCTAAATCCTGTAAAAACTGACTAGCAAAACTCATGATCCATCCGCATCCTTAACGATTTCGATTGGCATGATAGCAAATATCATATCTATATCAGATTTCTCAGAGGCATCGGTCGGCTCAATAAGCGTCGACGAATTACTTTCCGCTAGCAGTAATTTTACTCGTGGTGTCTCGATTTGTCTTAATATATCAAGCAAAAACTTACTATTAAAACATATTTCAAACGATTCGAAACCATTAAAAGATGCCTCAATTTCATCCGTCGCAGAACCAAATTCACGACTAACTCCTTCGAGAAACAGTTTATCCTGGTTCATCGTCAACTTGATTGCACTCGTCGAACTGGTCACGACCGTGCTTACCCTTTCCAGAGCCTCAATAAAATCAGCAGTATTTACGATTAGAATTTTATCGTTTGATACATCTAAGGCGCATCTATAATCGGGAAAAGTGCCGCTAACTAAGCGAGAACTGAATTCGGTTTTTGCCGCATCGGAAAACTTTAGCTCAAATGCTACCCTATTTTCAGATATAGAAATCAAAACATCTGTATCACCCACTCCATCGATTAGCTTGATGAGCTCCAAGGCCGTTCTTTTAGACATAATCGCCGGTATCATATTTTGAGCTACACTCGGAGCGATAACGCTAACACAAGCTATTCGGAATAGATCGGTCGCAACGAATTTGAGCTTGCCGGCCGGCAAATCATCGTCATAGTGCACATGTATCCCGTTTAAATGAAACCTGGAACTATCTTGAAGCATCGCGACTTTTGATATATCTATGGCCTTCTTTAATACCTTAGGATTCATGGAAAAAGAAATTGGATATTCTTGAGAAGCTATTGGCGGAAATTTGTCGCAATCAATATGATGGATCGAAAAAGAAGCTTTGCCACTCTTGACGGTAATCGAATTATTTTCTCGAGTAAATTCAAAATGAACATCAGATCCTGGTTTAATTTTCCTAACAATTTCATAAAGCAAGATCGCCGGTAGGCAATAGGATCCACTCTCATCAACACTACATTGCATAGTATCAATTGTCGTCATATCCATATTGGTCGCCGTAATTACCAGACTACCAGTTTCTTGATATGCCCGAAACAGAACGTATCCCAAAACTGGCACCGTTTGTTTTTTTTCGATTATCCAATTCGCATGAGAAAGAGCTTTCTCAAGAATTTTCTGATTTATCGATAATTTCATAGATCTAGCTCTCCTCAAGGATTATTGGCATAATAATGAACTACAAAATTATGCAATAGTCGCACGCCAAATCCAGTAGCTCCTTTTTTTGAAAGTGCCCTGTTCTTAGAATCCCACTCAGTAGCCGCGATATCTATATGAGCCCATTTTACGCTATCTGGTACGAATTCTTTCAGGAACATCGCGGCCGTCGTACTGCCCGCTCCTCGACCAGAGCCAACATTTTTTATGTCAGCAATATCGGACTTAATGTCATCAGCGAATGACGGATGTAACGGTAATCTCCAAAGCTTCTCTCCTACTAGGTGGCCAGATTTCTTTAATTCCTCCGCCAGATCGTCAGCATTTGCAAATAAACCGGCGAACTCATGCCCCAAGGCAACATGAATAGCGCCCGTCAGAGTCGCGAGATCGATCATTATCTTTGGGGAGTACCTTTCGTGGGTATACCAAAGGGCGTCGGCTAAGACCAGCCTTCCTTCTGCATCAGTATTATCAACCTCAATGGTTTTTTTGGAGGCCGATATTACGACGTCTCCAGGGCGTTGTGCCTTTCCCGAAATCATGTTTTCCGTCACGCCAATAACGCCTATGACATTTGCCTTAGTTTTCTGAGAAGCAATGACGCTCAGGATTCCGATTACGACGGCTGCCCCAGTCATATCCCCCTTCATTTCTCCCATTTTATTTGAGGGCTTGAGACATAATCCGCCGGAGTCGAAGGTTAACCCCTTCCCAACGAAAGCTATTTTGTCCTTCGCCTTATCGGTACAGTATTCCATCGAAATCAGATAAGTCGGGTTATCGCTTCCGCGCCCCACTCCCAGAATCGCATTCATTCCCGCCTTTTCCATATCGCGTTGATCTAAAACTGAAACTTTAACTCCGAATTTTTTCAACGACATCGCGATATCTAGAATTTGATCTGGTGTCATCACATTGGCCGGTTCGGTTACCATATCCCTGACCAAAAATACCCCATCCATAACGGATTCGAGCGTCGCAAACTCTTCTTCATTACGCTCCAAATAACAAGTCTGACACTCAATCGCACTGATTTTCTCGGGCTCTGGTTTAGATTTATACTTATTGAAATTCCATGATTTCAGCAAAAGTCCAGATGCTAGATAAGCGGCGGCTAGCTCTACTCCAGTTTCCAGGTCATTATAAATACCGATACACGCATTTTTTGATTTTATTGAATCGCAAATATGCCCGGACAATTTTTCTACGCTCGCTCTATTCAGCGATCCTCTTTTTCCAGCACCAGCTATTACGATTTCGATAAATTTCCCATTAACAGACACGACATTGAAGCTTTTGATTTTGCCATAAGAGAGGTCATCACACGCTTCGATAATATTGCTGACCGTATCTTTTCCGACGAAAGGCTGTAACCTCTTTTCGACGAAACTGATGCCATCTTCGGTGGCAACAATAATAACGACACCCAGTGTATCAGTCCTTAATGCTTCAGAAAAAACGGCGGCCGTACTCACAGCAATACCATCCTATCACTCAGATTCCACATCCGAACATTCTACTCAAAACGAAAGTACGGTACCACTGATAAAAAAGTTATGAGCTCGTTATCGAAAATGGTCAATTTTAGATTATTCCCTAACAATACAACGCATCGCGAGCTATTTATTGAAGAGAATCTATAATACATTAATGCATTATTGGCCGAAGCGGAGTAGATCGAAAGTATTGACCTCAGAAATCTTTATTTAAAATGAGTCTCCCTTTATGATATAATGCCATCGTGTCAAGGCATATTAGGTTTTTATACGATGAATCTGCGTAGATTTTGCAGAGCTTTTTTGGTCGTAGAGCTCGCGATGATGTGTTCGTTTTTTTCTGAATCAGCGCATTCTTTCTCCCTTTTCAAGAAAGAGAAAGAAACGACTGAAGTGGATATCGACTCCAAGAATCACGACGATAAGAAATCTGGTGCAAAAAAGAAAGATGAAGATGAAAAGGAAAAAGATAAAGAAAAAGATAAGAAGAGTTCTCCTGTAGTAGATAAATCAAAGGCCGTCGTCGTGTTTAAGGATGGGACGGTGGTAACGGAGGATGAGATAAAGACTGATATCGACAAAATTCCTGATCAGATAGCTAACAAGATGTCTCTGTCTGAAATCAAAAATATCATCGCCTGGCGCAAAGCTTTTAATCTGGTTATCGACAAAGAGACTAACAAAATCGGATTTATGAACGACCCAGTTGTAAAAAAGGTTATCGAAGCCAGGTTGGAAACTGCAATTGGTCTTTTGTTTCTCGACGATTTGTCGATGAAAGAGATGACCTTCGAAAAAGCTAAGGCGCATTATGACAGTATGTGGGATAAGCATTTCAAAAATTCCAAAGAATTTACGTTGCTCGCTATTACGACTAGTGATCCGAGCTTAGTGAGTCGCCTCAAACAAGGGAAATTTACCGAACAGAAATTGAAGCAACTTCTGGATAGTAACGCCGCTACTACGAAATACATGGATATGGAAGCCAGACCACAAGGTACGCTCCCTCCAGAGATTAATGACGCCGTTTCGGCTGCAAAGATTGGCTCTATCGTCGGACCGTTCGAAGTCAGGGGATCGTTCATGCTGTTCTTCATAAAGAATGTCGGACCAGCTAGGAAGGAAGAATTTACTCCACTATTCTTTGAACACTATAAAGAAACTGCCCGTAGAGATTTCGTCAGTCAATGTCTCGAGGGGTTGTATAAAAAGTATGAAGTCAAAACTTTCGATATCAATGGTAATCTTGTAAATGTATTTCTTATCGGTGATAATGATAAGCTAAAAAAATCGAATAACAAACCACTCGATCTGTCGAAAGCTAAAGATGATGCGGTGCTGGCAGTCGTAGGAAAGGATAAAAAGCAGATTACCGTCAGTGACCTAAAGAAATACTTCAAGGTGGAGTCTCTGCTTGATGAGCAGTTGTTGGTGATGGCTCAGCAATTTAACATTAAAATTGAGGACGTCATTAAACATGCGACTAAAATTCTTACAGATGATGAGGTTTTGAGTCGAGAAAGCAAGGCTACTGGGTATGCCAATACTCCTGAAGCTAAAGGCAAAATTGCTGAAGTCAGGAATATGGAGATCGGGCAGCAGTTCATGGTGAAGATGGCAAAAGCAACTCCGGAGATGGTGAAGCTCGAATTTAATAAATTCATTCAAGCGATCCCAGACGAAGATAAGAATGATAACGAAATCGCGGTGAAGATACTTCTCTTCCAGACGCAAGCAGAGGCGGCTCGAACATTGCAGTCGATTTCATCTGGCGCAGAGAAATTTAATAACTTATTTAACTCCTCCAAGGGTACAGGAAGAGCTGTCGATCTCGGATATATTAAGAAAAAAGGGACGCCTCCTGAATTATGGAGTGCAATCAAGAAAGGACCGTCTGGAGCCTGTTGCAGAGAAGTCATCGAGATTAATGGCGCTCAGTTTGGCGTAGGAGGCACCAGATTTGCGGTGGTCTATGTTGCGGATCGCAGGCCGATGGTCTTGCCATCATTGTCGAATCCGCAGGATAAAAAATACTTCCAGGCCATGGCTGAGCGCGCAAAAGCTATTGAGTTAGCGAGGAAGTTGATCGGTGAATATGTAGAGTCTATATATAATAAACCGCTTTCAGTCTGGCTTAAAAATGAGGAATATGTTAATCGAGTATTTGCGATGATAATTGGAACTCCTGGATAAAAGGGGGAAGGTGAGAGTATTAACGGAAGGCTATCGCCTATGACTCGATTGATTCCTGGCTTTGGGCATCTTCCCAAAATTGAGAAGATGCCTAATGGCGTAGAGATGTCTTCTGATCAGGTCGCCTTCGTTAATGATCTGGATATGAGTCGCCGAATTACCGAATTTGGTGAACGATTCGTGTCATTTTTTGGCGGTAGTGGAATTGATAAGGGATCTTATTACTATGAAAAAGCTGTTGAGCTAGCTCAAACGATTTCGTTGTCTGGATGCGCATTATTAACTGGCGGCGGCTCAGGTATTATGGAAGCCGGAAATCGGGGAGCAAATTTATCTTCATCTGGCTCTTCTTATGGAATTCTGACCAATACCATTCAGCACGAATTCTCCAGTGCTAATCCTTTTATCGATACCGATAAAAAATTTACCTTTAATACGCTATCTGTGAGGCTGTTAACACTGATATCCAACAGCAGGGCCGTCGTTTTCTTTCCCGGAGGATTTGGCACATTCGAAGAATTATTTTCATTATTGGTGAGAGAGAAAGTCGAAATGATGAAACCTCTGCCGATATATCTTTTTGGCAGCGCATTTTGGAATGGCTTGGTTGCATGGCTCAAGGATGTCGTCGTAAAAGAGGGAGTAATAGGCGCCGAGCATTTGGAATTATTCAGGGTTGAAGATGATTCTACTAAAATTGCAGATGAAATCATCGGGTACTGTTCTTAAGAAGATGAGGGAATTTTTAGATGGCGTCTTTTAAGATAAATGAAGCTGTTTTTGATAAGCTTGCCAATATCCTAAAAAAACATCAGTTGGGCGAAGTAGAGTATCAGGACAGCAATTTCAAGATTAGAATAGCTGCTAGAAACACGATGATGCAGCGAGGGGAGGCATATACCGAGAAAATACCGGAAGTCGCTGATCCATCTACTACTATATCCGTGCCTACAGACGATTGGACTCGGCATTCTGGAGCCTTAAAATCACCGATGGTTGGAGTATGTTATCTGGCTCCAGAACCGGGCGCTAAGAATTTTGTGGAAATCGGAAGTGAGGTGAGTGAAGGGCAACCTATACTGATCCTTGAAGCCATGAAAGTAATGAATTTGATCAAGGCGCATAAATCGGGTAAGGTTGTACATATTGCCGTTAAAAGTAGCGATCCGATCGAGTATGGCCAACTTCTATTGGTTATCGAATGATAAAAAACGAATAGCGGAGGGCTTATGGGTTATCTGAGCGTTCCAGAAGTACTGGCGCTGTCGGTCCCATTGATCTTCCTTTTGTTATCACTCGCCCTCATGCCACTCATCGTTCCAAAATTCTGGCATAATTATGAGATACCGATCTTCGCCATTATCTCGTTCGTATCTGTCATATCTTTTTCGATAATATCGAACAAAGCGTTTACTTCATTGAATGGGGTTATATTAGACGATTACGTGCCATTCATCATAACGTTATTCACTCTTTATGTTTTAAGTCACGGAATTCATATCAGTATACAATTCCGCCCAACGACGGCCATGAATTTAATATTTCTGTGCTGCGGAAGCGTGTTTTCGTCGCTAATCGGAACGACTGGCGCATCGATGTTATTACTACGACCATTTTTGGAGATGAATAAATTACGACAAAAACGATCTCATCTCATTATATTTTTTATATTTTTAATTTCGAACATAGGTGGGCTTATGACCCCTTTGGGTGATCCGCCGCTCTTAATCGGATATCTAAAGGGCATTGATTTCTTATGGGAAATAGAGAATCTTTATCTATATTGGATAATATATATTGCCTCATGTCTTACAATTTTATATTTTGTTGATCGAAAAATCCTAACGACTGAGGAGCATATTTCAGATTGGGAACGAACAGAGCAGCCATCCATAAAAATAACCGGGATATTGAATATATTTATGATTTTGACGACAGTAATCGTATTGTTTCTCGGTTCGCTCGATATGTTAACTCGTAATATCTTGTTAGTAGCGATATGTATTATTTCGATCATTGATGGAAAACGATCCAGTCGATCAATGGATTTTGGACCATTTCGTGAAGTAGCTGTAACTTTCTTTGTAATATTTATCGTGATAGCTCCAGTATTATATGCATTAGAAGCAAATTCAAATTCAATTCATGAAAAAATCGGTGAATGGAGCAATGTATTCGGAGAATCTAGAATTTATTTTACGTTATGCGCACTAGCCTCGTCGTTCCTGGATAATGCACCTTCATATTTGCTGTTCTTTAACATAGCCGGAGGAGATGCGCACGAATTAATGTTAACATCGGCGCCAATCCTGAAGGCGATATCGGTCAGTGCGGTCGTTATGGGGGCAATGACTTATATCGGCAATGCGCCAAACATGATGGTCAAATCGATCGCCGAGAGAGAGGGGGTCTTCCTGCCGACATTCTTGGGCTATCTGGGTTGGACATGTGCCACAATCCTTCCCATTAGTTTGGTCATATTATTCTTCATTAACTAAAACTCCGGCTCTGTGGGAACTAATTGCCTGTTTTTAAAAAAACGGCTCCCCTATCGTGACCTGATAAATCTTTTAGGATCTCTTCCAATCGCAAGGAAGTTTGGAGCAATTGTAATTTTGCTCGTTGATCGAACCCGATTTCGAGAATCAATTTACCGTCAGATTTCAGGAATGACGGAGCATCCATTAGAATCGAATGAATGGCCTCCATTCCGTCTTTTCCGGCAAAAAGAGATATCTTAGGATCAAACACGGCACCACCCGTAAGTTCATAATCTTCGGCTACGTATGGCGGATTCGACACTATCACATCAAACCGCCCAATTATATTCGAAAACCAATTACTTATCACGAATTGGCTACGCTGGCTCAAGCCCAAAGATTCTGCATTTTGGGTAGCTATTGCTAGCGCATCTTCGTCGATATCGACGAACAAACACTTCGACGCTTTGTAGAAGGTTAGAATCGATAGCCCAATACAACCTGTTCCACTTCCCAGATCTAGGATCTCCAGGCATGCGTTTTCATCTGGAAAATATCTTCTAAAAGTGTCGACGAGAAGCTCTGACTCTGGTCGTGGATCGAGGGTATTCTTCGTCGTCTTGAATTCAATTCCATAAAATTCCTTTTTTTCGATAATTTTGGCTAACGGTTCACCGACGGAGCGCCTCTCCAGAAATTTCAAAAAAATGTTATATTTATCATTTGGAATATTTAAATTTCTTTCAAAAAACACAGATGTATAGGACAAATTCAAAACAAATGCCAATAAATACAGGGCGTCTTTTTCTGATACGGAATGGCTATTGGACAAGGCAATAATATCTGCCCTAGATAGGATCATAATCTACTCGTTTTAGAAATAATCCATAAGGCGGTGCAGTTTCTCCCGAATTTCTACGATCCGGTCTTTCAAGAAGAAATTTAACAAAATCTGGAGAACATTTGCCATAACCTATCATCTTGAGAGTGCCGACCATGATCCGAACCTGGTTATGAAGGAATGATTTAGCCGAAACTGATATAGTAATTAAATCGTCATTTTTACTTACGTTAACGCAGGATATGCTCCGGACGGAGTTTTCGGCCGAACAATGGGAGGAGCGAAACGAATCAAGATCGTGGGTTCCAACAAAATACTCAGCAGCGATACTCATTTTTTGCGGATCGAGTAAGCGCGAAACATGCCAGGCGCGACCGGCCAAAATTGGAGATGCCTGTTGTCGGTTCAATATGACATACTCGTAATGTCTCATGGTTGCCGAAAACCGCGCATGAAACTCCTCTGCTACGATTTCAGATTTGATTACAACGATTCCAGAATCAATCAAATAAAAATTAATTGCCTTGCTCAAGTTATGGATATTATGTATCCACCTCTCAATAACGGGGTTAGTTCGAAGTCCGAAATGAGCGACCTGCCCCAAGGCATGAACCCCGGCATCCGTTCTTCCAGCCCCAAATAAAATAATTTTTTCTTTTCCGGCGATAACTTGTTCGATAGCTTCTTCCAGGGTCTCTTGAACCGACGAGGCCTTATCCTGCTTCTGCCAACCACAAAACTTAGTCCCATCATACTCAATTGTTATCTTAATCTTCATCGCCTTTTTTTTCGAATTTATTTATTAAAATTCTTAAGAAGTCTCGATTTCTCTAGATTCCAATCCCTCGTTTTAATTGCATCGCGTTTATCGGCTACGTTTTTACCTTTGGCCAGAGCGATACTGATTTTTAAAATTCCTTTATGATTGAAGTACATGGTTAGGGGGACAATAGTCATTCCTTTTCTCTGTATGGCATTAAGGAATTTAACTCGTTGCCCTTTATGCACAAGAATAACGCGAGGTCTTCGCGGTTCATGATTATTATAACTCGCCTGTTTATAAGAGGAAATATCGGCATTCAACAGACATAAATCATCATCTGGGCCCGAAGGTCCAACGAAAGCTTCATTGATACTCACCCGACCCTCCCTGATCGATTTTACCTCAGATCCCACCAAAATAAGCCCCGCCTCCAGAGTTTCCACAATTTCGTAGTTATATCTGGCCTTTTTATTCTTAGCAATGATCTTGAAATTATCATTAGATGGATTTGACATAAAATGATCAAAGTAATGTTCCAACACCAGTATGATAACATCAATTACAGGGTGATTACGAGCATCGTTCTAATCGGAATGCCATACCGAGGGGCCCCTAGGGAGCCCCGGAGGGCAGAGCGGGATCTCACAAATCAGATCGGGGGAAGTAAAACAAACTCACATCCTGGGGCCCACTCTCTCTTCTCAGGAGGTCGGATGCAAAGGTTATGGGGTCGGTTTCTTGGGATGCAGGGCGACCCATAGTTGGTATACCCCAAGAATTCCCAATCCTACCGTAGCCACCGACCCCATTACCAACCCAATAGCAGAGAGCAATTTAGTCCTCTGGATGCTCTCTAGAGGCTGTCGTCATGAGATTGCTAGCCAAAGCATTAAACACTTAATTTGAACTGCTGCTTCAAATGAACTCCCATGTGTAGCATATCTCGTTGCTATGCCTCTCCATTGTGTTAACTTCAAAAAAGCTTTCTCCACTAAATGTC
>JAIRWL010000004.1 GCA_031268935.1 Holosporales bacterium
CCCATTGGACGGATATTGGGGAGTTTAGACTCTTTATCCGTCCAATCCGACCTTTAGTACTTTCTCTTACAAGGGTTCATTTGGGGGAGGGGCATTCGCAATGGAGGCCAGCTCGGGAAATAGGACAGGTGCGAGATCCTGGTGGAGCCCTCGGCCTCAGCTAGAGTCGCCCCCCCAAGGGGAGGCTTTTCCTATCCATCCTTATAGAAGGGGCAGGGGCGGGCAGAAAACCTCTCCCCCAGTAGTGATCCCCTCCCACGCTAGACACCTACTGACCAGACTATAATGTCTGAGAACCAGAAATATCTGTAGGGTGATACACATAAAATTAACTAAAAAACAGGATAATTTGAATCAGTAAGATTCATTCCTGAGGTGTCTCATGCACAAGAATTTGTTGAATTCCTCTCTCTCTCTCTCTCTCTCTCTCTCTCTCTTCTTAGCTCGTTAAGCCTTGTTAGCAATACACAAGCAACTGAATATAAAAGAATCATAGAAGAGAGCACTCCCAAAGTCCTGGAGCAGCTATGTACAGAAGTTCAATTGGCCAGGGGGGTGAAAGCTTTAGGCGTGTGGCCTTTGCCATTATTTCGTTCGATACAATACTGGTATCCGATCCTGGGAGGTACGGTTGGATTGGCAGGGATAGGGGCGTCAGTCGCCGCAATAGTGTGCAAGCTCGAGAAAGAAAGTGCGGCAGAATTAAAACGCATTGTTCTAATATCCATGGCTGCGTCCGCAGTAGTAGGCTTGGGACTGGGAACGCACTGTTCATACAAACTATATAGACGAAACCAGAGGTTATTTACGCCTGTAATTCTCAAAATGTTCGAAAGTGTAAAAATTGGCGACCAATAATAATCTATTACCGGGGGTTGCTTTCTCCTGCGCGGATATTTCATAAGGGTGATAACGCCTCTACGAATATTGAGCAAAAGAGAAGGCGACCAATATTCTGGGACCGCTTCTGAGTTCATCTGGGAATTGTTGGGAGGAAATGTTGGTGGTAAAGAATTTAGTCAATATGCAGTGAGGACTTCAGAAAATTCTTATGCTACAAGTGAATGTTGCTTGGGGCTTTCCGGTGGTATCTTACCGATAGCAGGGTCTCTGTCCCTGTGGGAGACTCACCTACCGGGTCCCCAAGTGGGCCGGTCCCAACAGAAGGCCACCAATCCCAGTCAAAGTGTTCCAGTCCTAGAGGGGGTTGTTTGGAGAGTTACGGTGAAACAGTAACGGCAGAAGGCTCTCTATACCTGGGGAGACTCAAATTAACGTTCCACCGTGGGTCTCTCCCAACAGCAATCCACCAACCCCACCCAAAGAGTTCCAGTCATAGCGGGGGTTGTCTGGAGAGGTACGGTGATACAGTCACGGTAGCAGGCCCCCTATCCCTGGGGAGACTAACCTTCCGGCTCCACAGTGGGTCTCTCCCACCAGCAGGACAAAACAACCCCACCCAGCGGGTTACAGCGTCCTTCCCCCTCGGTGCCGAAAGGATTGGGAAGTCGAGCATTCCGCTTTTTCCCCGACCCTTCCTCCACGCAATGAATTCGAGCGGCCCTCCCCAGCGAATAGTTTGTCGATTGATGGAGATTAGGTCCGTTAACCAAGCGGATCATCGATCTTAGTATAAATGAAAGCGAATGATGTATCGGGATAGCAAATAATTCTTTTCTATTTCAGTTTATTGTCTAGATTTTCTTGATTTCATTGGCCCAAATAGTTAAAATATAGTAAAGTCCTCTGTAAGCATTGCTGCGGCATGATTCATGACCAACGTCCAGGGAGGATCTCTCAAGTAATCCTTATCTTACTCTCTGTAGACTCCCGCTTTCTAGCATATGGAGCCTTCCGCCCGGAAATGGTGTATAACGCTACCCACGATTCGGACTACAGGAGAACTTTAACCTTTCAATTTCCACTTTGGGGAAGGTCTTAAGAAGTTCACCTAACATTTTCGCATCTCGTCTGAGATCTCCTGATTGTAATGAGAAGAAGTAAGGTTCAATAAAGCGATCGTAACGGACGCCCTAAAAAAGCTCTCAAATTGTTACCTCCGGAAAATGCAATACGAGTCAATTTAGGAATTAGTCAAACATCCTCAAATCACGGAGGATCATTTGGTTTCTCCGTCCTAAACTACCGTCATGGGATCAATCGAAGATAATATCATTTCGGCTAAATATATGAGTTCGCTGGTATCGATATATCTTTGAGCAACAATGTCATCGTCCATGGCATCTATCAAAGTACCCACGAATGGGTCGATTGCCCCTGAAGCTAGGGTCAAATAATAAGAAGGGGGAGAATCTTGGCCGGAGGTTGCGATCGCACACCCACTAGCTGTCCCGCAGAGGAATGAACCTAACCTTCCACCATAAAGAGCTACCTTCATCCAAGCACTTTGATCGAATAATTCATTGTATAGATGGAGTAATCTATCATACAAATTCCTTTCTTCTATCGATAGTAACTCTGGATCTACAATTCGCATGGTCGTGTTCATGATGGCGAACAGCTGCCGCATTGTCTTTTCGTGGATAGACAAAGTCGGAAAATCGGGCATGACTTGATTAGCTGGCTCGGAGTTTGATGCTCCCAGAAAGTGATAAACGATCCTATTTGTTAACTTTTTGAGATAATAATCTACACCGCGAAGAATAGCGCTTCCAATTCGAAGTCCGATCATAGTTGTCCCTAAGTACGTCCGATCTGGGTGAAAAATACTTAATCTGGCAATGGCCCCCTTTGCCCCCTCCAACGCCATTGACGCTAACAAAATAACGCGCCGAGAAATTGAAATTTTCTTGGAGTAAATCTCTGGCGGAATTTGCCCATACTCGGTGACATTGTAGATACCTTCCATGATCCGAATACCGTAATTAAATTCGGGAAATTTATTTTTAAAGGCCAGCAATTGGGCCAGAGGCATCGAAATTTCTTCATCTTGCATTGCTCGGATTTTGCCTGATGTAACCCATGTAAAAATAGCAATAAAAAAAACGCACCTCAAGTTTTGCATGCTATATATGCGATATAATAACAGAATTCATTATAACACTAATGAAAAATACTTAAGAAATCGTGAAAATCCGTAAGTGACAGATGTTGTTTCTAATGGTAACAGATTTGGTAACTTATCGACCCTTTTTGTAGAGCCGCATAGAGCTCCGTATGATATACTGAACCCTGTAGCTTGTTTTTATATATTTCATCATGCTAAAGAAGATATCGCAACTACTAAGATCTTGTTGTTCGTTTTGGAAGGATTTTTTATTATCATCGAACAAGAAGAAATACATAAGTGATAATGTTGGCGGCATTATGACTCAGCTTATTGTGATTTTGGTTGCATTCTTGATTTGTTATGTATGCTATCAATCGATGAAGCCAGCCGTGAGAGGTGTTTGTAGACTCGTTCTGCAAACCGAGGAAGATATGCCTGATATGAGAGGCAGGGTAATCGGAATTGAGGCTAAGAAGGCCGTACTTGGGACTACTCAACGCGAGGTCAAGGCGATCGGTGTTTTGAAATCGAATGCTGAGGTCGTTATCAAGACCGAACTTCCATCAGGAAAGATTAGTGAGATATCGTTTACTGAAGGTGCAGACGTTGTAAAAGATCAAATTCTAATAAAATTTGAAGATAGTTATTATAAAGCTGAAAAGGAGCGACACGAAGCTGAATATATAATGCGTAAAGGAGAGTTTGAGCGTGTAAAAAAATTGTATACGCAAAAAGCTGGGACACAAAAGACATATGATGAGGCTCTGGCGGCTGTAACTGCCGCTAAAGCTCAGCTTGATTCCGCAATTTTCCAGCTATCGAAAACGGTTATAAAGGCACCATTTAACGGAGCGATTGGAATTTTGAAGGGATCGGCGACTCCAGGAAATATTGTGCAGCAGCATACCGAATTGGTAACCATCGTCGATAACTCAGTCGTGAAGGTTGAGTTCATGGTCCCGGTGAGATATATCGAAGATATAGCAGTCGGCCAATCTGTCGAAATTTCTGTCGATGCATTCAAGGGGCGGACGTTTTCTGGAACCGTTGATGCGATCGATTCTGAAGTTGATATGAAGAATCACAGTATTATGGTTAGGGCCGTAATTCAAAATAAGAGTGGCGCTTTAAGGCACGGAATGTTTGCCAGTGTGAGGCTCGTTACCGGCGAGAAGAGCAATGTCGTTATGGTCGATGAAGATGCGTTAGATCGAGAGGGGTCTATAGAGTTTGTTTGGGTAATAGACGAGAAAGGTAGAGCGTATAGGAAGAGGGTGTTGACCGGAGCTAAAGATGTAAGCGGCGTAGAAATTCTAGCCGGTCTCAAAGAAGGGGAGATCGTTGTTATAACGGGACAACTAAAGTTAACCGATGGATCGTTGACCAAGATTTTGAATAAGGGGGAAATGGATGGTACGGCTGATCCTGACGGTTCTGATGGTGAGAGAGATGAATCGACATCTCCTCAAGAAAATCCTGCCCAAGCGGAATCTGTTGATAAAGATAAAGTGACTGAAACGAATGAAGAAGGCGAGAGGGCTCAGTAATGAAATTATCTGAAACTTGTATTAATCGGCCAGTTTTTGCTTGGGTTCTTACCTTAATTCTCGTATTACTGGGACTCGTAACTGGGGACAGATTGCCCGTCAGGCAGTACCCGAGAATGGAAAAGAATCACGTTACGATAAAAATGACATATGTAGGTGCTGGGCCAGAAATTATAGAAAATCTGCTTACGAGAGTTATAGAGGAAGCGATCGCTGGTGTCGAAGGGATCGAAACGATCGAATCTAAAAGTGATAGCGAAGTTAGCGAGGTTTCGATCGAGATTGCCGAGGGTAGGGATTTGGACTCGGCAACGAATGATATAAGGGATAGACTTAGTAAATGGAGAGATAGGTTTCCAGATGCGGCGCAAGAACCGATCTTGACGAAGGCCGGATCGAATGAAAAATCTATAATGTCGCTCGCGATGATCAGCAGTAAATTGAATGAAAGTGAATTATATGTCTATGCAAACAACGAAATAAGTCATGCATTGGAGGCCGTTCCCGGAGTAGCTAGAGTCGATGTTTATGGAGCCGGTGATCATCAGATGACGATCTCGTTGGATCCACAGAGAATGGCATTTTACAACTTAACTGTTATAGATGTAATTCATGCCCTCAAGAGACAGAATGTTGAAAGTCCGGCCGGAAAGATCGTCAATAAAGATAGGGAATATGTTGTGACGATGGTCGCTGATATTCAAAGCGCCGAGGAATTTGATGAAATTCCTATCGTTACCAAGAAGAATAGTATCGTTAAATTAAAGGATATCGGCAAGGCGAAATTGGATAAGAGTAATAAAAGGGTTTTATCGAGATTTAATGGAGAGAAGATGGTGAGCTTGGCCGTCATTTCTCAGTCATCTGCGAACCCCATTCAGGTTGCTCGTGAAGTCAAGATTAAGTATGAAGAATTGAAAAAACAAATTCCAGAAAATATAAGTTTCAGTGTAGCGTACGATAGTACGACATTTATCGAGCGTTCACTTCACGAAGTCTACCGTACGATCTTAGAGTCCATATTACTGGTCGTTGTAGTCGTCTTCGTTTTCTTGAGATCATTTAGGGCCGCTTTAGTTCCTCTCATTACGGTACCGATCTCATTGATTGGTTCACTCTTCATTATGTATTTATGTGGATTTAGTTTGAATAGCATGACGTTGATGAGCATGGTTTTGGCGATAGGTCTTGTCGTCGATGATGCGATTGTGATTCTGGAGAATATATATAAGCATATAGAGAAGAAAAAAACGGCGTTGCGAGCTGCGATCGATGGAACGAAAGAAGTTAGCTTTGCCGTTATCGCGATGACGCTGACGTTGTGTGCTGTGTATGCCCCGGTTGCGCTAGCTCAAGGAGTCACGGGCAAATATCTCAAAGAGTTTTCTATAACTTTGGCTGGAGCCGTCTTTTTATCCGGCTTTGTCGCATTAACCTTATCGCCGATGATGTGTTCCAGAACATTAATAACACATAAAAAGAAAAACTCTGATAGTAGGGTTTTAAGTGGTAAGTTTTTCGTATGTTTAGGTAAATTTATACGTATGCTTAATACGGAGAAAATAATTAATGGAGTGGAAACTTGGTATTCCGATGCTCTCTCTAAAGTCTTGGAAAGAAAAAGGTTGGCATTATTCTCGGCGATAATATTCTCTTTATTTGGATATTTGATTTTCTGCTTCATGCCAAGAGAGCAAATGCCGTATCAAGATATGAAATATTTCAGTTTCGATGGGCATGCTCCACAAACGGCAACCCTGGATTTTACGCAGCGATACGTCGATGCAATAGATAAGGTTGTTGGAAAAGTTCCGGAGGTAGAATCCAGGCAGTATACCATCACGAATCCTGCGTTCGAAGGTGTCGCGATTTTAAGGGAGGAAGATGGTAGGGCGACAGAAGAGGTGCTCGAGCAAGTAAGAAAAGAAAGCGAGGAGATTTCTGGGATCGATGTTCGTTTTAGCTCTGGGCGCGGAGGGATGGATGATAGCTCGAAGGTTGTCATGTTCGTCGTCAGAGGTAATAAATCTCACAGAGAATTAAGGGAAATTACTGGAAGCTTGAGTGCTGAATTATACGCGAGTGGTATCGTGAGCGCGGTAAGATCGACGGCCAAAAATGAGGCTGAGGATTATATTATCGAAGTTAACAGAGATAAGGCCTCCACTCTCAATATTGAGCCGAGGGTTATTGCGGATACGATTGCGGGATTGGTACAAGGAACGGTCGCAACCAAATTCAAAAAAGATAATAAAGTTTATGATGCAAAGGTCGAGGTCGAAGAGGGGCGTAAGAGATCACCAGATCAACTCAATGATATATACATCAAAACATATTTGGAGCGAGAGGATTTATTGGTTCCAGTTGCAGAATTGATTAATGTTTATGCCAGATCGGGGCCTGTTTCGATTCATCGATACAACAGAACGCGCGCCAATACTGTCATTCCGATCTTGAATGATAGAACATCTCTGGGTGAGGCAATCGAAATTATTAGAGGGCTTGCTCATAAAGTATTGCCAGACGATGTATTTATAGAATTCATTGGCGAAACGAAGAGATATTTAACAGAATCCAATACGATGCTTTTAATTTTCATATTGGCTCTGAGCTTCATTTATCTGGTAATGGCTGCTCAATTTGAAAGCTGGAAAGATCCGTTCATAATAATGTTGACGGTGCCATTGACTCTCGTCGGTGGTGTTTTGACGTTGGCTTGTCTTAAGGGCGGCACCCTGAATATGTTTTCTAATATCGGATTTTTGACATTGATTGGCCTCATAACGAAGCATGGTATATTAATTGTTGATTTTGCGAATAAATTGGTTGATCAGGGGTTGCCTCCGGTACAGGCCGTGAAAAAAGCGGCATCGATGCGTTTGCGGCCGATTTTGATGACGACATTTGCTATGGTTTTGGGAGCGATACCGTTGGCTTTGGCAAAGGGAGCTGGCTGCGAGATTCGTGTTCCTCTTGGAGCCGTGATATCCGGAGGAATGACGATCGGAACGTTGTTTACGATTTTTATAATTCCGGTTGTGTATGTTTACATGTCTAGATTCAGAAAAAGTAAAAAAAAGACTAAGTCACCACTTGCAGCAGAGGAGGAGGCTATCGGTTGAAGAAAATATCCTGCTATCGAGATCAAAATTTCCAAAAAATTTTTTCGGTTTATCGATTGCCTTGTGTTGGGAATCTGATGTACGGTTTTCTCGCATCATATGGAACAAATTAGTCACATAACGGTCGACGCCTTTGTTGGGTTTGTCGTTTTCGTTTCGTTGGTCATAGGGTGGATTCGTGGAGCCACTCGCGAGATTTTTTCCGTTATTTCGTGGATCGGTGGCATTTATCTGACGGTCCTATTTTTCCCTCAGGCTAAAGGGATTGCTCGTTCTCATATTGATCATGGCTTAATTGCAGATTTTGTAACGGCATGCGTTCTGTTTATAATATTTTTGACGCTCTTGAGTCTGCTTAATTATTTTTTTTCGAATTTTGTCAAAAAAAGCGCGCTTAATACGACCGATAAGGCTCTCGGTGGCGTATTTGGGATTGCAAGGGCCGCAGTTTTATTAGCTATCGTTGATATTGTTTTATTTCAATATGTATTAACCGAAACGCCGGAATGGGTTAAACATTCCAAGACTCACCCTATCATCTCTAGTGTCTCAAATTTTATTATTTTAGTGTTGCCAGATGCATTGCAGGATAAGATAGTTTCTCATTTATCTATGATAAAAAAGCAAAGCTTAATGGATTTTGTAAAAGATAATGTTATCGAGAATTTAGATGGTGATTTAAAGGAAGATTTGTTGCAAGACAATGAAATCAATAAGGTAGTTGCGGAAGGTAAGATACAACTCGAAGATATCGAAGAAGATGATGACGACGACGATACAAACATTTCTGTTATTGATGAAAAAGAATCAAATCCGCAGACGGCAAAAAATCTCGCGACTTTGAAACCAAAAAGGGTTACGGACGGTGATAAAGAGAGGGAAACCCCTGTAATTTCGGAGAGGAGGGTACGGATGGATATGGACAGAATTCTGGCTCAAACCGCTGATGAATAATAGAATTACGTGGTTGACCGTATAATATAGTATATGTTATAATATAGTTATAGTGACAGGGAGGTCAGTGATTATGTTCCGTTTTATATATAAAATTTTTACAATCTCTGTTTTTTGTATTGCATTGGCTTTGGCGGATTCTCCAGAGAGACGAATGGCTGAACTTGGAGATCTGAGGAGCCAATGCTTTGTGCTCATGATAAGGATCGGGCAAATTGTCGCTCGGATTGACCAGCTTGTCAGGGAAGCTCAAGCAGATTTGCTAGATTTAACAGGTACATCTGACGACAATCGCGACAAAGTGGCGAATTTGAAGAAAGAGATGAACAGGTTGAAAAGTCAGTTTGATAATGTTACTAAGCAAATAGCTGAGCTCGAAAATAGCGAAAGAAAACCCAAAAATCCAGAGCGACCTAAGAAAGAAGAGAATTCAAAGGAGCCTGAAGCAGAACCCGATAAAATCAGTAAAGAAGAACTCAATAAAGAAGAACCCGATGAAAAACCTGAAAAGAAACCAGCTGAGGAAGAAGACAAAAAAGACAAAGACGGTAAATTGAATAAATTGGACAAATTGACGGCTCAAATGAAGGATATGGAAGAGCAGCTATCAGAATTAAGGGCTCAGATGAAGGCTAGCGAAGAAAAAGAAAATGATAAAAAATCTGACGGCGAACCCAGCGAATCAGGTAGCAAAAGTGACGATGATCTACAAAAAGAGAGGCCGGTAGCGGAGTAATAAAAAATGCATGCATACTGCGGGCCTGAGTTGCTTACGAGAACTCGGAGAATATACCGTGCAAAGGTACCTGGATTTTCGTTAGTAGAAATATCGATCGTTTTGCTAATTATAGGTATTTTAGCTGGGGCGATGATGAAGGGGAAAGATTTAATCGAATCGGCCCAGCTGCGATCAGTCGCAAATGATATGCACACTTTTCGAATGGCGTTCGCTGAGTATGTTAATACATATGGCAGTTTCCCAGGGAACGATGGAGCCGCTACCGCAAAATTTGGAAGCGATGTTAAGAATGGCTCTGGGAACGGAAAAGTAACTCCGGATGAAGCAAAGGAAGTATTTAAGCATCTAAACGCCGCCAAATTGATTCAATCCGAGAATTTTAAAATTCCGAAGATAGGCGGACGGTATGAGGTCATCTCTGAAAAAGGAGTCGTTAAACTGAAATTATCTGATGAGGGCCAAGGATTTTTGTCATACAATCAAGTTGTATCTTTGACCGCCAAAATTAAAGAATTAACTGGTGATGATCAAGGTGATATCGAAATGATTCCTGCGGGAAGTTCTACGGCTGGGAAATACGCTATACAAGTCAAAATCTGGTAGATGAAAAATATTGGGGGAAAATAATTCATTAATCAGAATTAAAATGATCAGGATAGTATCAATGTCAATATTTAATCGCTGAATTCTAAAGCAATAGGGCGTCTCAAGAATTTTGTCCATTTGAGAAAATGTCAACCTCTTGCAGCGTTTTAACTAAAGTCAAACGCTTAATTTTCTACTCATTTCTCGCTATTTGAGATTGTTTTTTTTGAAACAATTGAGGGGTTTGTTGAAACAACGGAGGAGATAGCTAAGAGATATTAAAAGAATCTTTCTTGCTGCGGATTATGTTGGATGTTAATGAATTGTGAGAAATTGCTTGAAGCACAGGATTTAGAATGATATTTTTATCAAAATATATGATGATGCAGGATATGTTTGATTTAACGTTTGGGAATAATACTTATGTAAAGATTACAATTTAGAGATCATGAGTGACAAAATTGTTTTTATAACGCGGTCGCCTTTAATTTTGTAAGGTTGACAGCGATGTTGAGATTGTTGTCTTATTATCACTGTATCGATTATAGGCACTCATCTCCGGTGATTAAGACAAATTTTTTCGCTTCTAAGAGGAATGTATTAATCATTGGGTTTGGTAAGACTGGGCGTTCTGCTCATCGGTTTTTGAAAGAAAGAGGACATAGGGTCTTTGTACATGATGATTTCAACGAGAGTGTTCCAGATTCATTCGATCCTGGACAGATGTCTGATATCGATATCGCCATTAAGAGTCCTTCCGTTCCGTTGTCTTCTCACAATCGTCATGCCATTATCGAGAATCTACTCAAAGATAACATTCCAATAATTTCTGCCTTCGACGTTTTTATCTTGTATAATCCGACCGCGAGAGTTATTGGGATTACTGGAACCAATGGAAAATCTACTACTACCGCTCTAACTTATCACATCATGAAGAATGCAGGAATTGATGCGCAGATTGGGGGAAATATTGGTATTCCATATCTTGATGTGCCTGAATCGACCGTATATATTTTTGAAATGTCTTCCTATGAATTGGAAAGTTCTCATCATCTGAAATTTGAAATCGGATGCATATTAAATATCTATCCAGACCATCTTAAATTTCATGGAGATTTTGTAAATTACGTGGCCGCCAAACATAAATTACTCGAGCATTCGCAAATTAAAATCTTATCCTTAGAAGATATTGTTACGGCTGAAAAATTTGGGTATATGAGGGATGTTATAACGGTATCTACGGAATATACACCACGAGCAAATGTGTATGTTTTCGAACGAGCTATGATGGGAGGAGCAAAATCTGTTGTCCTGGATTTGACCGAAGTTCCAGGCCTCATAGGACAACATAACTACCAGAATATAGAATTTGCCTACGCTATATGTCGCCATTATGGAATTCCTGATTACATTATCGCGAAAGGTATCCGTACATTTGATTCGCTTCCACATCGATTAAATATGATTAAAAAAAAGCTTGGAAACGTTCTGTTCGTAAACGATAGCAAGGCAACCAATCCGGAATCGGCATCAAAAGCTCTCGCAACCTTCCTGGGATACAAAATTTTCTGGCTCGTTGGAGGAAGAAGTAAAAATGCCGATACTTTGAGCTCCGTAGGCGCATATCTGGATAGCGTCCAGAAAATATACCTATTCGGAGAAAGTGCTGATGAATTTACTAGGACTTTTGAGGGCATTAAGAAAACTGTAGATTGCAAGACGATGTTAAGCGCATTACGGCTTGCGTATAAAGATGCCGCAAATGAGGAAGGATCGGTTGTGATTCTGCTATCCCCTATGTGTGCAAGTTTTGATCAATTTGAAGATTTCGAACATAGAGGTAATGAATTTGTAAAGGCAGTTGAAGCCTTATCAAATGATGCGATCTAATTCAGTCGAAAAGATGAATATTAACGAGACGCATGGGGGGAAGTGTCGGGAAATTCTAGGTCTGAGAGGTATATCGATGGATCATAAATCCGGAGAATCCATCGTTCATGTCTTGCAAGATTTTAATGCCAGCATCGGTATTAGCGAAAAAGTCGCCTTAATTGGTGCCAGTGGAACTGGTAAATCAACAATCCTTCAAATATCGGCCCTCCTCGAACGACCGACAAGTGGCTCCATTTTTATCAATGCTAAGAAAGCAAACAACCTTACAGATGATGAGCAAGCCAAAATTAGACGAGATAATATCGGATTTGTCTATCAGGCCCATAATCTATTGCCAGAGTTTAGCGCCATGGAAAATGTAGTAATTCCACAATTAATCAAAAGAATAGCAAAAACAGAGGCCGAAAATCGATCAAAGGAATTACTGCACGCGGTCGGCTTATCTCACAGACTACATCACAGACCATCGCAATTATCCGGTGGCGAACAGCAAAGAGTGGCCATAGCGCGAGCTCTAGCCAATAAACCAGACATCATCATAGCCGATGAACCAACCGGAAGCTTGGATCCACAAACGGCCAATGTAATTTTTGAGCTCTTTATGGATTTGGGAAGCAACTTTAAGGTATCCATTTTCATGGCGACCCACAACTTAGAGTTGGCAAAGAGAATGGACAAAATCATCACGCTCACTCCCTAGGTAGGAATTACTGAACAATATTGGTGGGGATTAGGTTAAATTTAAGTTGTCTTGTTTTATAGGCTAGTAATGTAGTATCCTTATTGGTAAGGGTATTGTTATATCACCCTGCGCAAAGGAGGTCATCACTCAATGATAAATTTCAAATATTTTAAGGCTAGTTTCATCATTCCAATAGTTATTTCATGTTTTGCCGGGTCAGGCCAATCATCTCAAAGATGGGGGGGGGGATGGGAAACTGGGAACGTAGACCCCTTGCCCAGGCAGGCCACGGCGGCCAGAGGCTGGGGCAGTCTTTTCCTTTTAATGGATTGGCTCCGCTCAGGTATGAACCAGGATAACCCGAAATTCTGGAGGGCAGCGTCAGTAATCGTCTCATCCCTCCGGAATGGTCTACCTGACACTCCCGATAAGGAATTCTGTTCAAACATACTCGAAGAAGCAAGTGAGACAATATATCGAGCCCTCCAGCTATCCGAAAGATCGGGGAAAGACACAGAGGACAAACGCTCGTCAGAGAATACATTCCAGGCGGCTACCGAGGCGGTGAGAGCAGTAGCTACCCTCCTCAGAAGGAAGGGGCTGAGAGGTCCCTGGGAATAGTAAGTTGACCTGCTGAGAGCAATGGGCTGAGAGGTCTCTGGGAATAGTAAGTTGCCCTGCTGAGAGAAAGGGGCTACTGAGTTCTTTGGTTGGATTGTGGGATAGAGGTCCATCCCCGCTAAAGGCCCAGGGCTGGTCCAGGGGTGGTGCTGACTACCTCTCTGGCCCTGGGCCGCTATCCCCCTGCTGGGATGGGCTGCCCCCGCACATCCCTGTGTGTCTAATGATCTCCCTTACTTAATTTTTTGATACCTGCGAACCCGGCCGGCAAGATATGTCAGGTCTGATTGCAAAACAAAGCCGACTGGTGATCTAGATGAGTTTTTTTTGATCCGTTCGACCGCCGGCTGGTCAAATGGATCGCTCTCGGCCCTTCTTGCCTTGGATACCGGCGGCCCCTGCCGGCAAGATATGTTAGGCCTGGTTGCAAAACAAAGACGACTGGTGATCTAGCTCAGTTTTTGTTTGAGCCCTTCGACTGCCGGCTGGTCAAATGGATTGATGTCAGCCCTTCTTGCAAGCGTTATGACTACTATAATTTCCCTCATCATCACTTCCCCGAGACTGGGTTCGTCGAGGCCATCTAGCAATATCTCCCGCACGACTCCACATTCTTTGAGGGCCGCTATGGTCGATCTTCTGTGCATATTCATGATCTCATATATCGTTTTATTTTCCAGTCTTTCGATAACCCGGTTTTGTCCCGATGGCGAATTATGTCCTCGCTCTATTCGAGGGATCCTGTCTGAATTCGACTCCCTCTCGATTCCTAACACGGTGTATAGTTTGTTCTTCGGGCCGGCTAGAAAGAGCTGCAACAATGAATGCTGATCGATGCTTCCGATCGCTCGGACCGGGGTTATCCCAAAACACTCACTTTTGCCGAGACTTTCCCCGATGAGCTGAGCAAACCACTTCCCGTAATCTTCAAGCAAATCGGAATAAATCATCAGAACATGTTGGTCTATAGTTCCCGTTGAGAATTCTTCAAACATCCCGATTGCTTCAAGGAATAATGCCGATTCTTTATAATGATGACAGATCTCTAGTTGATTCAGGACCTCTCTTCCTCCTTGTCTGAAAGAATCAATGTCCCAACCTTCCAAAAACGCCGGAAGGAGACCAACGACAGAGAATACCGAAAATCTCCCGCCAATGTTTTTATCATGCTCGACAATCTCCATATCTAACGAATCCGCGAGATTCCTGAGGTCGTTATCTTCTGATAGTTCCGTAATGGCCATCGCACGGGATTTATAATCGAAATTAGGCCACAATTCTAGCAGCGTTAAAAATAACATTAGTGATTCTGTTGTCTTTCCGGACTTAGAAATCACGATGATTCCAGTTTTATTCTGATCCAGCCTCTGAATTGAATTCAAGAATGTCAGAGAGTCCACGTTTTCCAGAAAAATGACTCGGGGACTCTTTCCTTTCAATCCAGCCGCTATATTAACGAGGCATTTACCACCAAGACTTGAGCCTCCCGTTCCTATTACCACTATCTTCTCGCACCCATCAAATTTGCTTGCCATTTTTTTGATGGAGATAGTATCTTCTCTTGCTACATTAAGTATTCTCAACTCCTTCAGCTGAGTCTGCAAATAATCGAAAATAAGTTCCAATTAAGATTGCTCCGAAAACGAATCTATAATAAGCAACACTGGGTCAGATAAAAACTTTTTGATAGAGACCAGGAAGCGAGCGGCCGATTGCCCCTCAATTACTCTGTGATCAATTGCGTAGCCGATCTGCACAATCATGGCCTTTCGTATACGGTCATTCTCATCGAAAATCGGAGTCTTAAGAGCTGGGCCGACAGATAAAATACTGGCCTGAGGAATGTTGAGAATCGAGTAGAACGAATCGATCTCATACATTCCGAGATTGGAAATCGTAATCGATCCACCAGTATACATTCTAGGTTTCAGTTTTCTTTTTCTCGCCAAGTCTGCCAATTCTTTTAGTTCGGTCGAAATTACACGTAGATTTTTCTTATCGGCATGCAAGATTATTGGAGTAAAAAGCCCAAATTCTGTCGCAACGGCTACAGATATATCTATCGATGCAAATCTCCTGATCATATTATCTTCTTTATAGGCAACATTAATATCTGGATTTTCTCTGATAGCCATAGCCACGGCCTTGATCAGAAAATCGGTAACGGTCAGGTTTAAATTCGACGATTCATTGATTTTCTTTCGCAATGCCAGGAGATCGGTTACGTCCGCCGAAATAGACATATAAAAATGCGGGCATTCATTCTTCGCTTTTCTCATCTTTTCGGCGATAACCCTTTTGATTCCGGGAATAGTTTCATCAATAAATCTTTTCACCACAATTTGCCCTTCGGCCAATGGTTTTTTACCGTCAGAAGCCACGGTAGCAGATGCGGGTTCTTCTTCCGTAGTAATGTCAGCACCATCATCGTCGATATCATCGTCTGAATCACGGCGTTCGGCTAACATCAGCAATACATCTTCCTTGACGATGCGGCCACCCGGGCCCGTTCCATTGACGCCCGACAAATCGATACTATGAAGGGTCGCTACTTTTTTGGCTAGAGGGCTGGCAAATATTCTTTGCGGCCGGTCATCAGTCTGCTTCTCAGTAATAATCCGTGTTGCATCAGTCATTTCTCGTAATAAATCATCCGTTTTTGGAAGCGAGGTAAAATCTGCCGTTATGTTAGGTACAAATTTTGCCGCAGAGCTAGGAATAATTTTCGAGATCTGCTCGGCAGAATTCGATGTCTGAGGCGATACCAGATTTTCTTCCTCATGATCCGCGCTCAAATTGGCCATAAATTTCTGAATTTGCTCGTGGGAATCACTCTTCTGGCGAATAACGGCGATAGGTGTCTGGATCTTAATATTTTTGGTGCCCGCGTTAACTAGAAATTTCTCAAGAAACCCAGCCTGTGTAGATTCAATTTCCATAATTGCCTTGTCGGTATCAATCTCCGCCAAGACGTCCCCAATCTCGATGGCGTCCCCCTCCTTTTTACACCATTTGACTAGATTGCCTTTCTGCATCGTAGGACTCATGGCTGGCATTTCTAATACACTTGGCATATAATTTTTCTAAACCTCCTGTTTACGCTTCCCTTTGCATAGAAGTACCGCCGCCCTAACCACATCGGCGATCTTTGGCAAGGCCGCCTCCTCGAGATTTTTTGCATACGGAATAGGCGCATCGAATGAACATATCCGAGTCGGTTCTGCATCGAGATAGTCGAAAGCGTTGGCGGTTACGATCGAGATAATTTCAGAACCGACTCCGCATACCGACCACCCCTCTTCAATATTCATGATACGTCCCGTTTTCTTTACCGATTCTATGATTGTAGATTTATCGATCGGACTAAGGCTAATCAGATTAATAATCTCCGCAGAAATTCCATGTTTTTCTTGCAAAATGTCGGCCACTTTAATGGCGTGATCCAATGAGATCGAGAATGCCGTTAAGGTAATATCAGTTCCTTCCCTCATGATAATGGCCTTATCGAGGGGCATCAATTCCAATTTTTTATTAAATGGGAATTCCCTAGAATAGAGCAATTCATGCTCCAAAAATATGACTGGATCGTCGATTCGAATCGCGGCCTTTAGGAGACATTTAGCCTGCTCGGAAGTATATGGAGCTACGACCCTAAGTCCCGGAACATGCGCAAACCAGCTCGCAAAACACTGCGAATGTTGAGCGGCCACATTACGCGGAATTCCATTTGGACCTCTGAACACGATTGGACAGGAAAGCAGGCCGCCCGACATGAACCTGATCTTGGCGGCTGAATTAATGATGTGATCCATAGCCTGCATCGCGAAATTAAAGGTCATAAACTCGACGATGGGTCTAAGTCCGGCGAGGGCCGCTCCGACTCCTAATCCAGTAAAGCCATGTTCGGTAATAGGAGTATCGATAACTCTCGTCGCTCCGAATTCCCTTTCCATATCTTTGCTAACTTTGTAAGCTCCTTCGTAACGACCAACTTCCTCCCCGATCAAGAAAACTTTCCTGTCTAGGCGCATCTCTTCCACCATCGCCTCCCGAAGGGCATTTCTTACAGAAACTCTCATACCAATATATCCATGCTTAATTGAGAGGTAGGAGGAGGTGGCGCATTGATTGCGACCTCGGCTGCTTTATTTATTTCCTCTTGCAGACCTTCTTCTAAAGTTTCTAAAATCCTTTTCGTTACTCCATAATTGGTATGTATTACTTGAGCGAGAGCTTTAATCGGATCACGTTTATTTTTGACGGCCTCAACCTCGGAGCGAGCTCGATAAGTTCCAGGATCCGACATCGAATGCCCTCGCAAGCGATAAGTATCGACATGAAGTATGATTGGTCCACCTCCCGCCCTTATATGATTAATAGCATCTTTCGATTTTTGCAACACTTCGAGTACATTCATTCCATCGACCAGCACCGTGCGAATCCCGAAGGGATCACCTCGATGTTCTAACGACGCCATGGCGGTCGATCTCGAGAGAGACGTCCCAAGAGCATATCGATTATTTTCCAGAATGAAGAGCACCGGTAATTTCCACAGTGCCGCCATATTAAACGATTCATAGACTTGCCCCTGATTGGCGGCCCCATCACCATAAAAAACGAAGGCTACCCCTCCATCGGAGTTATATTTATGAGCGAAGGCGAGACCCGTTCCGATCGAGACCTGCGCTCCAACGATCCCATTTCCACCATAAAAATTAAGAGCCCGACAAAAAAGGTGCATTGAGCCACCCTTTCCCTTGGCGCAACCCGAAATCTTCCCGCACAACTCCGCCATAACATATTTTGCATCCACTCCGAGGGCCAACATATGGCCGTGATCCCGATAACTAGTGATCATCGAATCTTTATCGGTATAATGAGGGACGATTCCGGTAACGACCGCTTCCTGACCAATATATAGGTGACAAAACCCGCGGATATACCCCTGAGTGTACAATTCGGCCGACTTTTCTTCGAACTTCCTGATCTCGACCATCTTCCGATACAAATCTAAAACTTCCTCGGTCCGCATAAGAGATATCAGAACAACACATTCCGGCGGATTGTAACATTTCCTGACAGTAATTTTGCAAGATTTTGGACAAGGGAGATCCGTAGTCAGAGGATATTAAAACCGTCTTGAATATCGCGAAAAAAATCCTCTGGCAATGGAAGAGTTATCAAGGAGTAAGATTGGAAATGAGCTACAGTAAAAAAAGGAGTAAGAACTTCTTAAGTAAATAAAAGGAAATATACAAAGAATAGTTGAATGGAGGTTCGTCTGAGTATATAATGTGCTGGTAGAGTAGGAAAGATCAAACAAGGTTTCAGGAACGATGAGAAATATCATCTATTTAACTATCGCAATAGGTACCATAATTAGTTTCTCTCTCAGGGCCAACGACTTCAAAGGCCCAGAGAAAAATTCGGACACTCGGGGGGCGGGGGATCAAGCCCCAGTCCCGGAGGATGATCCGAGCCAACTTTTCAATCTGCCGTTTTGGAATTTTACTGGAGACTCTGATACTTCAGGAGGTTTGGACACAGGGCCCGAACCAGCAGAGTACTCAGCCCCTTTACAGACCGGTATGCCATATAGGTCTATGCTCACACCACATCCGTCAACTTCGGGAAGGGGTCGCCCAGGTCAGGGACAACATACATTGGAGGGGGAGCAGGGGCGCCGGGTCCTGGGGCCAGGCAGGAGAGTGAATGCGGTGGATTTTTGGGCGGCTGAGGAATCCGAACTGCTCACTAGGCTCTTCTCATCAACGGGTTCCATTCCTCCATACAGCAGGGCAGCAGTCGGGATCGGTCCAAGGGGCCTGCCACACTCATCAAGCAGGAGTAGCAGGGATCAGAGAGCCTCAGTGGCTCCTAGATTAGGCCGGCCCGAGGGAGGGTTAGCATTGCGCCCTCAAAGAAGCTCGTCGGGAGATTCATTAGGTCATCCCGATTGGAGTGGGGCCCTCTTCAGAGATGAAGTGAATTATCACAATGCGCCGTACATCATCCCGCAGGGCCCAGATTATACAGACTATCCCGGCATGTGTCAGCTTTCATTGATCAACACCCGCAGAGGCGTGGTATAATCCTACAGAATATCATAGGCAAGTTCATCAGAGCTGGAGGCAATCGAGCCCTGGCAGCCTTAGGTGACACAACGCTCGCATCATTGATTGGGGCGGAAGAACTAGGTGGCCCGGGGCCCGATGTTGCCGCCCCAGAGGAAGAATCCAGTGCCCCCTCGCCGGATCCCCAGTTGGAAGCATCCGGAGGTGCCACACCGGTACCAGACGGACGTGGGGATATACCCCCGGAGGCCCCGATTCCCCCGATACCGGACGCAATACCACCGTCTCCCGACCTCACGGCGGAGGAGGGTTCAGTCCCCCTCAGTGGGAGCACCCCGCAGACACCGACCGATTTACCTACCTTCTCCTCTGGGGTTCGAGCCGGATTAACAGTTCTGCTCACTACTTTGCCACACGAGCCATACGAAGGACCCTTGGCGAAGATTGATCTTACTCCCTTCCCGGCGATGATACATGATTTATATGTTAAACTAATTGAGTTAAATCTCTCCACGGATGACATCTGTGAATTATACTCTTTAGCCATTAGCTTATCTTCAGGGGGCCGAAGCCGAGAGACACTTTCTTTCCAGGTGCGTCAAAATATGGACAGTTCTCGCGCGACGAGAGACAACAACTTGAAATTTACTACCAGGCTACTCATAAAGGCGGGTAGAGATCAGTTACAGGAAGCCATAGCTGCACTTTCGGCCGGGGGACTTGATGTGCCCGTTCGACCGTAGATTGCCATTGCCCCGCTCGACCTATCCCATGGCGGGGCTTTTTAAAAAGCTCTGCGGTCGCCGTGGGGCAGGGCTGACCCCAATTTCTCTAGCCTCTGCCATATCACATCACTCATGCGCCGCCTAGTATATCCGATTATTTAGGAGTATTTAGGAGGTTTAAAGGCTATATATGTTGCTCAAGCGACATAGAATTGCGAGATGATTATTTTCATCAATCGAAATATCTAATTTTGCTCCGTGGAGGTTAAATATTGTGTTCGCCAGAAGTATTCCGAAATCGTTAGGATTGTTGGTGTCACTAGCTCCCGGTTCTGAACTAACAATTCGTTGTAACAGAGTTATTTCACCCCTAGATGCATTTAAATCTTCGCTCGCAATGCTCAGTTCCATAATTTTATCATCAATGAAGTTTACCGAAATTACAATTTTCCCTTTCGTAGCGACGATTCTTTCTAACCGGCACATCGTATGAAAAACAGCCAATATCATGGCACTTTCGTCTACGCATAGTGTAGCCGATTTATCGTAAGCTTTCGCATCTACGATAACTTCTAGAGCGGAAGATTTCGATCTATATAAGTTGGTTGCTTCCTGAATGAGGTGATCGATCGATATCTCTGAGCGATTTAGGGTCGCATTTCCTGCTTCGAGTCCAGCAAGTTTGGAAATGGTTTCGACGGTTTCATCTAGCATTTTGGCAGAAGCCGTTATTCCTCGGCAGTATCGTAATTGTTTCTCACTCAATATTCCAAAATAATTTTTTTCTAATATTTCGGCGAAACCAACAATTGTATTTATAGGGCCGCGCAAAGCCAGAGAAATATTTTCTAGCAAGCGGTCCTTTAGTTTGTCAATTCGTGCCACGATGTCTATCTTTTCGCGAAGAGTTTTTTCAAGATTCGCCCTATCTGTAGCGTCAAAAAAACCAAGCAGATGGAACCCATCTGGTAATGGAATATAGCTATAGTCGAATGTTTTGCCATTTGAAAGAGAGAAAGAATCGGCAACCTCGATTCTTTGGATGGAAATATTGATCAAATTATCAGCCAACAATTTTGATTCTTCGATCGATGTAAAGCACTCTTTAGCCAATTCAAAAAAATCTTGCACGTGAAGCCCAACCACATCCTTAGGCTCGTCAACACCCCACATAGTCATAAATGAGGGATTCGTAATTTTAATTCGTATATCAGAGCCGAAAACGATAATTCCCTCCCTGAGGTGCCTGAGAGTCTCTCTCTGCACGGCCGCGATGGCGTTCATCTCGCGCTCGAGAGAAACCTTATCGGAAATATCTTCACAGATCACGATCAATCCTCCCCCTCTCGGATTGGGAGAAATGTTAAGATTCATGAATTTGTCATTTTTGAGATGCAAGGTTGCATGATATGGCTCGATAAGATCGAGAAAAATTCGTTTAAACTGATCTTTGTGGTCTAAATTGAGGATGGTCCCATTCTCAAAAAGTGAGTCTAAGATGTCTGCGAAATTTTTTCCGAAGTAATCACCTTGCCAATCTGAGCCAAACAATTTGATAAAGCTAACATTTGCAAAAACGAGTCGGATCTTCTCGTCGCAAATGGCGATAGGTATCGAAACATTATCCAGCGTTTCTTCTGTTTGTTTTTTATAATTTTCGTACTCTTTTTGGAGAAATTCCGTATTCGTTACGTCGATGGCAAATCCAGTTATCGGACTATGCCCGACTCCGGGCAGTTCGGTCACCTCTAGAAATCGCCGATCCCCCTTAATCACCACGTGTTCATTAAATTTTTTTGCTCGAAATTGATTGGTGGCATGAGCCGACGACAATGAATTGTGTTTATGATTTGCCAATAAATTTAAGTTTTTAGCGAGAACGGCTTCTTTCGAAGTCTCGAGAGCATCGGAATATCGTTTATTGCAATAAATGAGTTGAAGATCTCTGTTTTTTTGCCAGATGTACAATGGGAGAGTATCTAAAATCGAAAGCAACGGATTGTTTTCGGTCTTCTTTGGATCATCCACAATTAACATGTAAAGTTGAAGCTTCCGATAAAATATGAGTCGCAAAGTTAGGATTTTTCCCGATTCATGCAAAGATACAGAAGATACATAATCGGTAACATTAGAAGTGCTCGAAGAAGAAACGGCCTCGACGGCCGTTACTAAGAAATTTCCGAAAGCAGCCTGACAGAGACGAACGAACTGCAGTGGAGCAAGAAAATTTGGAGATTCCGAAGACTGGAGAACTCCAAGAAGGGGCGCCGTAACAAAAATTTCATCGCCCACTAGAAACCAGGCGGCACAAGGCAAAGGCAATAGAGGTACAGCATTCCTTAATAAGCTAATTTTCTCATCAGACAATTTTCTAACCGTTCAAATGGTCAAGATACGATGACACAGCACTCAACTTCAGTCAAATACTAGCGCAAAACCTATCGAAGAACTACATAAGTTTTACCAAATCATAAAACATCGCTAGAATACAATAGATTTATAATTTTGGCTACCTTTAACGCTTAAAATAATTAAATCCTCCATCAATAAACCATTAGATGCCTCGCTAAATAGTTGTTTCGGATTTTATCATTAAACATTTATGATTATCAAAGCCAAACAGGGCGTCCAAAGAAAATGAGCGATCTTTGTGATCACCTCATCGTGTACCGAAAATCTCTAAAATCAACGCCATGCGATGATTTTTTGTCATCTTTTCCTTTAAAATTTAAATTGGTCTTTCCAGGGGTAACTACGGTCATCCTTGATTTTTCCGGTATGATCGTGAGATAATCGGCGCGGTTACAGTCTTTTTTCCCAGTGTGAATTGAACCTTTTTGTATCAAATGAAGATGTCTACTCAGATGACAGAGTATCGTTGTCTCCGGATATAGCGAAAAAGATCCTCGAGCTCAATCATCATGTTTTCATCGAGAGAGGGGCTGGAGTTAGAGCTGGCTACCTAGATTCCGATTACGAGTTCATCGGATGCGAAATAAAAAATCGCGATTATTCGGATGTTGATATTATCTTTGCTGTTAATCCATTGCCTGCTAAAGATATCAAATGCCTCAAAAGCTCCACGATAGTGATTTCTCCGCAAGAGCTGTTTAACCAGAGCAAGAACTTAAAATTGTTTACCGAATACAAGGTCACGACCTTTGCCTTGGATCTTATTCCGAGAACTACCAGAGCTCAATACATGGATATCTTGTCCTCACAAGCAAATCTCGCTGGGTATAGAGCCGTCATTGAGGCTGCCCATATCTTGGATCGGGCGATACCGCTCATGATGACGACGGCCGGAACGATCCCGGCCGCAAAGGTTTTGATCATCGGGGCCGGTGTGGCCGGATTACAAGCTATCGCGACAGCAAAACGACTTGGGGCAATCGTAAGCGCTTTTGATGTCAGGGCGTCCGCCAAAGAACAGGTCGAAAGTTTAGGGGCAAAATTCGTTGAGGTCGAAGGTAACGAAAGGAACGATGGAGTCTACGCAAGGGAAATGACCAATTCATATAAAAAAGCCCAAGAATCCAAGCTTAGATCAATCTTACCTCATCAGGATATCATCATTACAACCGCTCAGATACCAGGCAAAAAAGCTCCAATAATTCTAAAAACAGACATGATCGATACAATGAAGAACAATTCCATAATAATCGATCTAGCTTCCAAAACGGGTGGGAATTGCGAGTTAACGAAGCACGGCGAGATCATCGAAATTAGCGGAGTTAAAATTATTGCCTTCGAGAATATTTTAAATTTGATTCCGCACGATGCTTCAAGATTGTTCTCCAAAAACATATTCGCATTTTTTGAATTATTGATGCAGAAAATGTCGGAAAATCCTGATCTTTCTGCAATCGATGACGAAATAATAAAGGCTACTTTGGTAACATACGATGGAAAGGTCGTAAATGATAAGATAGGAGTATCAAAAAATGCTTAGTACCGAAACTTTAACAATCTTCGTATTAGCATGTTTCGTCGGATATTACGTCGTTTCAAAGGTAACTCCGGCCCTTCATGCTCCACTTATGTCCGTAACAAATGCAATTTCTAGTGTTATAATCGTGGTTGCACTAGATGTCTCCGTTATCAATTCTTTCAATTCAGATAATGAAGCCTGGTCATCGTGGTTCGGGATTGTTGCCGTCTTTTTGACGATGATCAATATCGTCGGCGGATTCATGTTAACTAATCGCATGCTCGAGATGTTTTCGAAAAAGAAAAAAAATGTGAATGATCGATAAAAAATTACTAGATGAATTAAAATATTTGAGACAAGAAATCCGTAAACATGATGATTTGTACTATAATACTGCCTTTCCAGAAATTTCTGATTCCGAATACGATAAGCTTAGAAATAGACTCAATGAAATCGAAGTCGAATTCCCAGAAATCGTAACAAAAAATTCTCCTAGTAATAAAGTCGGTGCCCAAGTTGGGACAATTTTTACAAAAATTCAACACAAAAACCCAATGTTATCTCTCGACAACGCCTTTTCTAGAGAAGATCTTGAAAGTTTTCTAAATAGAATTTCTAAATTTTTAATGCTTCCTCAATCAGATCTGTCATTCTGCGCAGAACGGAAAATAGACGGATTATCTGCTTCAATAGTCTACAGAGATGGAATATTAAAATATGCGGCTACTCGCGGGAATGGCTATATCGGTGAAGATATTACCCAAAACATTAAGACCATTCGAGATATTCCACACAAAATAAATATCGATGGCGAAATTGAAGTTAGAGGCGAGATTTACATGCCAATTGCGGCGTTTGCGATGCTCAATGAGGATAGAGAGGCGGCTAATGAGAGACCTTTTGCCAATCCAAGAAATGCGGCGGCTGGATCGGTTAGGCAGCTAGATTCCAAAATTACGGCCTCTAGAAATCTCAAATTCTTCGCTTATCATATGGTCTCTTTTGACCGCAAATTAGAATTACTAACTCAATACGAAATATTGAAATCCTTAAAACGAGTTGGTTTTACTGTTTCCGATTATGAATTGTGCAGCAATAACAAAGCTGGATTACTGGATAATATGGTAGATTTTTGCGAGCTTACATTAAACTCCAGAGAATCTTTGGAATACGAAATCGATGGCGTGGTCTTTAAAATAAATGATATCGAATTTCAAAATCGACTTGGATTCGTCGGGAGAAGTCCTCGGCACTCTATCGCCTTTAAATTTCCAGCCGAAGAAGCTAAAACGAAAATATTGGATATCTCAGTCCATGTCGGGAGATCTGGCAAAGTAACCCCAGTCGCCATTTTGGAGCCCGTTCTCCTGTCGGGAGCCATCATATCTCGAGCAACTCTTCACAATTTTGAAGAAATTAAAAGGAAACACATCTTGATAGGTAGTACGGTTACCATCCTGCGTTCTGGAGATGTCATTCCTAAAATAATATCGATAGATTCGTCTGAAATCTCCTCAAGCTTTCACAAAAGACTCGATAGCCCCACTCATTGTCCAGCTTGTGGTTGTAAATTAACCAAACGAGATGGACAAATTGATCTATTCTGTAATAATCGAGCTCTGTGCCCAAGTCAAATCGTCAAGTATATATCATATTTTGCATCAAAAGATTGTTTCGATATTCATGGCTTTGGAGAGAAACAGATTGAAGAATTGTATAACGAAGGACGTATTAAATCGGCGATCGATGTATTCAGATTGGAAGAGGTAGATCATCTATCTCCACCCGCCGAGAAACTTTCTCAAAAATCTGGTTGGGGAGAGATTTCTGCTCAAAAGTTATTTCGAAGCATATCGCGGGCTAAAATCATAGATTTACCAAAATTTATTTCGGCACTTGGAATTTTCGGAGTCGGAGAAGTTATCTCTCAAATCTTATCAAATGAATTCACTAATATTGAGTCATTATCGTTTGCGTCGTTGGAAAAATTAGCCGAAATAGATGGTATCGGAAAAGTTACCGCATTGGAAATATTTGATTTTTTTAGAAATGATTTAAATAAAAATTTTATTGAAGAATTGCTTAAATTTATCAGAATTAAGCCCTTTTACAAAGAAGCAATCAAAAATAATTCAAATCGATTTTATGATAAAACGATAGTGTTTACTGGTAAATTATCAAAACTAAGCAGAACGGAAGCAAAACGGATTGCGCTCGAGATGGGGGCTACGGTTGGGGCATCCATCTCGAGTAGGACGAACTTCATCGTCCTCGGAGAAAACCCTGGCTCTAAATTAAAAAAAGCATCTGATCTTGGTATTTCAATTTTAACAGAAGATGAATTTTTAAGTGGATAAAAGATTAGGCAATCAGATCTTTCGGGAGCTCGAAATTCACGTCCCAAACCCAAGAAGTGAGTTGATTGCGAAAAATGATTACACTTTCTGCGTAGCGGTTCTACTTTCGGCTCAGGTTACGGACAAATCTGTCAATAAAGCAACCCTTCCCCTATTTCAATTTGCCGATTCACCAGTAGCTATGGTAAAACTTGGCGTAGATAAATTGAAAGAATATATCAAATCTATCGGATTATACAACTCCAAAGCCACAAACATCATCGCTCTTTCAGAGATTTTAATTTCTCAATTTGATTCTAAAATTCCAAATAATCGAAATGATTTAGAAAAACTTCCTGGAATTGGGCGTAAATCGGCAAATGTGATACTAAACACACTGTTTGGAGAAAGCGTAATTGCCGTCGACACTCATGTTTTGAGGGTATCGAAAAGGTTGGGATTCACGAAGTCGAATAATCGACTGCAAGTTGAAAGCGATCTACTGAAATTAATTCCTAAACAATTTCATAAAAATGCAAGCAATTTGCTTGTTCTACATGGGCGTTATACCTGCACCGCTAAATCACCACTTTGCAGCGCATGCCCGCTGCATAATCTATGCTTCACCAATAATCGTACTATGATATAATTCCGTGTCGAACCGATTTAATGAATCTTTTATGCTCAAAGAGAAACCTTGCAGGCGGTGGATAGTATGGTGGATTGCTTCTGCCTTTTACTTATATGAGTTGGTACTGAGAGTATCTCCAAGCGTTATGACCGAAGGGTTGATGTCCTCATTCAATGCTACCTCAACTTTAATCGGAATTTTAGTTTCATTTTACTATTATTCTTATACAATCCTGCAGCTCCCTTGCGGAGTTATTATAGATAAATTAGGAGTGAAGAATTTATTATTATCTTCCGCTTTTCTATGTGTCATTGGATCTTGCCTTTTCGCGAGCGCTGAAAAAATTTACATTGCACAAATAGGTAGATTTCTCATCGGAGCAGGCTCGGCCTGCGCTTTTATTAGTTGTCTTCAAATCGCGACCGATCTTTTTACGAAGAAATACTTCGTAATTTTGGTAGGGATTACGAATGTGATGGGTACTTTGGGTGGCCTCTTGGGAGGATTCCCGATAGCCAAATTGGTTAATACCATGGGCTGGCAAAATACTACTTACGTTCTCGCATCGATTGGTATTATCATATTGATCTTAATCTTGGTATTTATTCCCAACAATCTCAAAAAATCCTCTGTCGACAAAGAGAAGAATTCCTCCGTTTCGGGCAATATTGTTGGTCTCTTGAAAAATCATCAAATCGTGTTATCTGGGGTTATTTCGGGCTTAATGTACCTTCCAATTTCTGCATTCGCAGAACTTTGGATAGTGCCATTTTTTATGACGAAACACGGTATCGATAATGAGACGGCATCGACAGCTGCGGCGATAATTTTTGTTGGTATTGCGATCGGCAGTATTGTCCTAGCAATGTCCGCAAGAAAACTTGGGGGATATATGCGAACCCTCAGGCTCTCCTCTTTAAGCACCGCCATAATGTTTTTTGTACTTATATTTTGTTCGGACAGTATGACACTATCTTTGGTAATAGTTTTTATCATAGGATTTTTGACGGGGGCTCAACCCATCTGTTTTACATGTGCAAAGAATAACGCCTCTTCTGATCTTTCTGGCACGGCCCTGGCGCTAACTAACTGCATAATCATGTCTATTGGAGCCATATTTCAGCCATCCATCGGAGCATTGCTAGATACTTTCTGGAATGGAATAATTTCTGAGAATGGGATGAGGGTATACGATATCATGTGCTACAGATTTGCTATCTTAACAATTCCAGTTTCGCTGATTGTATCTTATATCATCTCATTCTTTGTGAAAGAAACCATCAATCTGGAAGATGAATAAATCATCTTCTATCATTTGTTTTAAAATTCTTTTTGGTATAGGAATGTGTGCTTCTCAGAAATTTTCTGCCGATCAGTTGCCTTTATCAAAATCATTACAAAAAGCTTTCCCAATTATAAATTCTAAAGATTTTATTATCGTTAACATAGAATCTAGAGTTATTTTACATGGGAAGAGATTTAATGAGAAAACTCCAACGGGAGCAAGTTTGTACGACATTTGTACCAGTCTTGCTAATAATTTTTATCAAAAAACTCATGTGATCTTTTTTCAAATTTGCGACTCTTGTCATAGCTGTGTACTTTGGTACAAAAATGAAAATTCTTGCACTTTTCTATGCATTCTATATGGGGCTACATCGAAGCAAGGCCTAGAGCAAGATATTAAACTCGTATCTAAATGGTTAGATCAATTCTATCTCTATAAATTATCGCAGCAAGGCGAAGAGATCGCTACAATTCCAGTGTTTTATGGAAAAAAGAATTTCGTAAGGGTGGTTTTACCTGAAGATCATTTCGTAGTACTATCCAAAAAAGAGAGTAATAATGCCACAAAGATCGTCAGATACAGAACCGCTTTTGGGGCTCCGATACATAGCGAAGACTCTGCCGGGTGTATTTTTTATAAGATTAGCACTTTTCAAAATTTTATTATTAGGAATTTACAAATCAACACTGTAATCGATAAAACAAATCGTTTTCGCACACTGTGCGACTCCGTAAATTATTTAATATTTGGGGCCGGCAAGATGTCTAAAGAAAGTGGTTAATACACCAAATTATTCACTACTCGAGGCAATTTTAAAGAATTGATTTCTTCGCCACTTAAAAATATGATACAATCCTGGGTCTTTTTCGATTTCAGTGTATTTTCTTAAATATGAAGCGTTTGTTTTTGTTGTGTCTATTGATGCTGTCATTACCGTCGTTGTATGGCTCTACTCCAGTTACGTCATTGTATGGATGTACTCCGATTACGCCATTGACCGAGACAAAAACACAAAAAGAAGACAAGGACCAGAAAGCTGACGAATCAGTTCAGAAGGAATTATTTAACTTGGCCAGAAGGGGGGTTGTTGCAATAGACGTTACGGCACACGTAATCGTCAACCAACTCATTAACGAGAAACTGTGGCATGGGACGGGATTTATAGTTGATGTAGGAAAGGGCCTCGTCGTTACCAATGCTCATATCGCGGGAGACATAGCGGTTTGTACTTACAGAGTCAAATTCGGTAATGGAAAAACGGCTGAGGCAAGGATCGAATATATCGACGCAGCCTACGATTTCGCAATTCTATCGGTTGAGCCAAAAGACATTCCGGATTATTGCATTGCTCTCAAATGCTCGGAAACTCCGATCAATATTAATTCGAGCATCTTTGCCATGGGAAATTCCGGTTGCAACGAGTTTTCGACTTACCCGGGATGCGTTTTCGATACAGAAAGTATTCTATGGTTAAAGCCATTGGCCGAACAATCTTTTCAATTTTCAGGATTGACGGTAGGTGGAGCTAGCGGTTCTCCGGTTTTCAATAATTCTGGAGAAGTCGTTGGAGTTTTGTATGGTGGCAAAATCGTTTCTGGCGCTGCTTTGCCGATTTCCTATATTGTTCCTGTCATCAAGGCGATCAAAAATGGACAGAAATTCTCCAGATATTTTAGCGGATTAATTTTGAATTACACATCTCTTCAGGATGCCGTCGATGCTGAGGCAATACCGATAGATGCCGTGGCAGAGTACGAAAAAGAGTTTCCGAAGGCAAACAATAAAATTGTGTTCATTAACGACAAATTGACTGCCTTTGGCGGCGACAAAAGTCCTGCCATGGCCGGTGATATAATCTGGGCCGTTAATGGCGTTCTCATCGGAGCTGACCTCAAGAAAATCGATGAAATTATCCATGAAAATCCCGGGAAAAATCTGATGTTTACGGTATTTCGTGACGGCGTTAAAAAAGAATATGAAGTACCAGTTCACGAGTTATCTCCCGGTGTGAAGAAGAGGATATTGGTGTTTGCTGGAGTTACTTTCTTCGAAACAACCGATGACTTAAAAATTAGCTCTGGTAAAGGGGAGACTAGGGTCTGTGTCATTGACAGTGAACCTGGATCTCCATTTGCTGCGATGACATCTCCTTCCGATGGAAGATATTCTGGTGGCGTATTTATTATAGTTAGCATTGACGGGAAGGAGATCTTATCTCTTGACGATTTATGGGCGGTTATTCCTTCCCTGCTCAAGAAAAAAGTATTTACGGTACATTTTAACAAATTAGGTTGTGATCCACAGAAGTGTAGTGTAATCATGAGATACAACCCAGAATTCGCAAATGCTACATTTTACAAATTCGACCAAGAAGACAAAAAATGGAGCGCAACGCCAATCAAATAATTCATCAGATGGCGGCTTGCTTAATCGATTCGATTGGGATTCCGTGTTCTGCTTTGTGTTTCTTCATGAGAATGAACGTCTTGACACTTCTGATGTTTTTATCTCTCTGAATCTTTTTTTGAATAATATCTTCATAATCTTCAAGACTCTTCGCGACAATTAATAATACAAAATCGCTGTTCCCAGGAGTCGCAAAACAGTATCTCACATTTTTCAATTTAGTTATATTATCGACAAAATCAGAAACTTCCCATGAATTTTGAGAAATTAAATTGATGATACAGATAGCTTTAAAACTGTATCCAAATGTGAAAGCATTAATTTCGGCATGGTACCCAATGATAACTCCATTTCGCTCCATTGCCTTTAAACGTCTCAGACACGGAGGAGCCGAAATTCCAGCATTCTTAGCAAGTTGAACGTTGGTCATTCTGCCATTTTCCTGCAAATCTGATAGAATGGAGATATCGATATCGTCAAATTTTATCATAATCCGGATTGCAAAAAACACATTCTCAATCCTGGCACGATACGATATAACAATCGGCAGTTAGAAGGCGAATTCAGATTAAATTGACACCCAGGAAGAGAAAACATAATTTATCATCAATCGAAAAAGGTGTACAATCATGCATCTTGTGTTTAAAGATTTTTAATGCATTACCCTGATGATTTATGAAAATTTAGAAGCGATTTATAAAATGTATGATTCGTTTTTGATAGATGTTTATGGGGTTCTATATGATGGTAAAAAACTTTATCACGGTGTTCTTGATATTTTAAAAAAAATAAAAGATTCTGGAAGGAAGATAATTATATTATCCAATACGACGTTGATTTCCAAAATTTGTAAAATTCAATATGCTGAATTTGGATTAATCGAGGGGGTTCACTACGATCAATTCATGAGCTCTGGAGAAGTGTTCAAAAGAATGATTCCAGATATTTTTACCCCATCTGCGAGGTATTATCAGATTTTTCAAAGAAATTTGCTGATTTTTGAGGGAAGTAATTTAGTTGAGGTAGAAAAAATTGAAGATGCAGATTTTGTATACGTCGGAATAGTTTTCGCAAATGGACAGAGATATCCAGTAGATAAACTCAGAACGAAATCTGGAGCGGAAATCAGGATAGACGAATTGCTCAAGGTCAGCGTAGATGAAATAGATGGATTTGATGACATAGCTACGATCCTCAAAAAATGCTTAGAGAATCAGAAAAAATTAGTAATTTCTAATCCGGATATATTCGCGATGGACTCGATCGATGGAGCGACGCGCCCAACTTTATGCCAAGGAGGTATCGGTGAATTTTACGAGCAAATGGGTGGAGAAGTATTGTATTTCGGCAAACCGTATCAGCCCATATATAGTTTCGTTGAACAATATTTGACGGGGAGTGAGGAGACGGCCATGATAGGGGATACCCCGTGGACCGACATATTGGGAGGAAATATGGCTGGGCATTCCACTATCCTTACATTAACGGGGGTTGCCAACTGCTACCTCAGCGAGATGTCTCCGGAGCTGGGAATCGACCATAAAATAGAAAGGCTAATCGAGGAAGTGTCCGCAATAATGACCCATAAAAGCATGCGGCATTTTTCCAAACGGCCTACCCAAATAATCAAAAGCATGGCTTAAACACAGTGACATTTCATCTCGAATTGAGGTAGAATCGACAGGGTCATAGCATGCGGGATGGGTGGCCGAGTGGTTGAAGGCACCGGTCTTGAAAACCGGCAAGGAGGCAACTCCTTCGTGGGTTCGAATCCCACCTCATCCGCCAAATGGTCATAAATTAAGACAAATGTCAAAAGTAGATAAGCGAAGCGTCTTTTGATGTTTGTGTTAACTTATGAGAATATGGCAAGATGGGGGGAGTCGAACCCACGAAGGAGGGGGAGGCGTGGTCCATCCCTGAGCTCCTAGATACAATGATTTGGTCTCTTCTTTGGGTTGGAGGATACGAGGTCTCGCTCATCCTGGGCGGGAGTTCCACTTAGATGGCCCATAACCTGGGGGCAGGGAGGCGGATTCCGCTTAGGCAAAATGCCTAAGCTCTGAATAGAACTTTTGGATAGACCGCCCGGAACTATTTCCGATGCCGTCTCTTGGGGATTGAGGGATAATCAAAGCCATCGGTTAATCAATGAAAATCCCATAGATCAGGACGTCCCCTACCTAGCGGGGGGAGGATTTTGATCCGGCGCTACTCTATCCTGAACTTCCGGATCCATTTCCGCCTGTTCCAACTCCCGCCCTGCGGCCTCTTCTTCCCGTTGCAGTCTGGCCTGATCCTCCCTCTCCTGAGTGATGCTTCTTAGCTGGGAGAACGACCGTTCCGCCCACAAATACCTCTCCCATGCCGTCTCACATAGATCGGGAGGTACCGGGAACTCTACCAAGCTTGCAATACTCAGGACAGGCGGTAGATACGGAGGCTCCCTTGGGATAGTAAGGCCGGGGGCCGGGTGCAACATTCCGTCAATGGCTCCTTCAATGCAAGCATTGAGTACATCGTTACCTTGGATTACATCGGTGTCAGTCATCCTGGTAGTGACCCAGCCTAACACAACCGAATCTCATCACCAGCCCTTAAATGAATGGATCGGTTCCGTCCTGGCATACAAACATCAAAACACTCGCACCTATCATCAGCGGTGATAAAGGATATGCCCCCCGACCACTGCCAGATACGGTTAGGTCCCCCTACCCGGTTCAGCCCGTCCTGAGCTGCAGCCGCTAGAGAGAAGAGGTGATCATTCAATCTCTGCCCTTCCGCCAATACCTCAGCCTGAGCACGCAAAGACAAGAAACCGTAGTCTATTAAAATATCATGCCCTGAGGTCACAGCGTTTACCTCGGACTGTGGGCTTCGGTCCCCCCGGGGGGCGGGGCTGCCATAGCAACCTATAACCCCTGATACCCCCGCAAATTCGTAACTGAAAGTCTGGGAATGATACGAGCCTTAGAGGGGGCGCATCGGATGGTTCCTGCCCCCGGCTACCTTCTGGTGGCTGTTCAGCCGCCGTAGCACTCCCAATCAGGAGCATCATTACAAGAACCCCTTTATTTGTTAACTTCTTTAACATATCTTTCATCCCTAAAACTGAACTGTTGATTACTTGTGAGCGATAATAAACGGAATAATTGCATTTGTCAAGGATATGGTAGGATGGACATCATCCCTCTCAAGAGGGCCCCCGTTCCATTCCTCGAGGCCTCTTTCGTTATGCCCCCGAGTCCTTTGCGGACGCCGTTTACTTAACTGGCAAGGCGCAATTCATGCGGCGATTGACTTTTCTCTCCATATGTGTTAACTATTTGGTAACTTTGGTAACTAAGGTTACGACGACGAGCTCTTGAGAAAATCAGCAGATGATGGGTACAAGTGAACAAACTACATTCGAAGTCGGGGCTTGGATGGTGTATCCATCTCATGGAGTGGGCCGACTCGATCGAATTGATAAAATCGATATCGATGGAACGGTCGTGGAGTTTTTTGTAATTTCTTTTCGAAAGACTAAACTGGAGTTAAAACTACCAGTAAAAAGAGCGATAGAGGCAGGGTTGCGTAGAGTCGTCAGTAAAGAGGATATGGAAAAGGCTCTTGGGGCTTTAGTCCAGAAGACGAAAAAACGTAGATTGATGTGGAGCAAAAGGGCTCAGGAGTACGAAACGAAGATCAATTCCGGAGATCCGGTTGCGATAGCGGAAGTCATTAGGGAATTGTATAAAGGGGCCGGAGATGCTGCACAATCTTTTAGCGAACGTCAGATATATCAGGGGGCGCTCGAGAGATTGGCTAGAGAGGTTTCGGTCGTCGATGAGATTGGGGAAGATGATGCGATTAGGAAGCTCGAATCGATCTTACAGGCTGCTTAAGACGAGTTAGTTAAAAACATGACGGGACAGTGCTTGTGACCGTATCCCTTTCGCTGTCAGGTGAATGCGTGTTAAAATCGAGCTCGTGAATTAGCTTATAAGTTGTGTGCCATGTCCCCAAAAGTCGTCGTTTTCGGTAATCAAAAGGGCGGGACTGGAAAATCGACCTTAGCCGTTCATCTCTCTGTCAGCCTCCTCACTCAAGGATTTAAAGTAGCGACGATAGACGTCGATGCCAACCAGGGAACCTTTTCTCGATATATCGAAAATCGAAAAAAGACTGGCCTCAACTCCCCAAATCTACCGATCTCGACTCATTTCCCCGTTTTTAACCACAACAGTGATTCGATTGCAGAAATGGAAAAAGTAAATAAAGAGAATTTTACAAAATTGATAGCTTCTTGCTTGGAATTCGATTTTATCATAATCGATACTCCAGGGAGTGACAACTATATATCAAAATTGGCGCATTCTTACGCGGATGTGGTCGTTACTCCGATGAACGAAAGCTTCATCGATTTAGATCTTTTGGTGAGAATAAATGGATCAGAAACGAATCAGCTGAAGCCAAGCATTTATGCTGAAATGATCTGGAATCAGAAAAAGGAGCGAGCCATCCGAGATAAGGGAACGATCGATTGGATAGTGCTCGTCAATAGATTATCTAACGTTGCTTCAAAAAATGGGTATGAATTGGAAAAAATATTAACGGCATTATCCAAAAGAATCGGATTTCGAATTGCCCACGGGTTTAAAGAGCGCGTAATATTCAAGGAATTGTTCCCATCCGGTCTGACAATCCTGGACAAAGATCAACTTTCTTCGCAGGTTACCCTATCGCATATCGCCGCACGCCAGGAGCTAAATTGTTTACTAAAGACGCTCAATATAGATCATAAAGACGAAAATACCACTAATTCCAATCTTTAGAAAATTGACATTTTCCCTTCGGTTGAGATAACACATTGCCCCGTCACAAATGTGAATTCTTCTCCATAATTCAAGATTACATAGCAGTTTCTTCCGAGTGATGGTTGAAATCCAATAAAATCATTCTTTCCCATTCTTCCAGACCAATATGCCGCCAGCTTTGCACTAGCTATAGGAGTAAGAATATCGTAAAATAATCCTAATTTTGGAGCGAATACTTTTGCACAGAAATCGTAATCCAGATCCGTTTCATAGTGGGTATCCGTCGTGATAATAAACGAATTATAGTAATTAATCCGCTTAAATTTATCGATATCTGGACTAAGATTCAGTAGCTTTTTTGGGCTCCTTATTTCCACGATTAAATCGGAATCACATTGCGCGACAGAAACAATCAGTCCTCCCATTAATGCAGAATGCAAAAAGGTCGGTACTACGGCTTTTTTTACGTTGGTGCTTTGGATTCTTGCTCTAACCGCACCATCATCGAGAATTCGGATCAGGATCACTTTTTGATCGACGATCAAACTAAACTCTACTAAGGATTGATTGCGCGAGTTGATCACTTTGGCGGCCGCAAAGAGTGAGTTACCGAAGTACATTCCACGACATCTCGGAGAAAAACATCGACACGAAAAACTATTACTGCTCTCTTTTCTGACGAAAACGGTTTCCGCCGTGTTGATTTCCATGGAAATATTCTGTAGAATACCGTCATCTGGGAAGTTTTCGACAAAGAATACGGTGGACGGATTACCGCATAGCAGCTCTTTGCTTAAAGTGTCTACGATCCAGAAATCGGTTACCATACTTTCTGTCTGTGCTCCGTGAGCAAAAACTTACCCGTAAACGCAGACTTAAAAGCGAGCAGCAATTTAAAAAAATCCAATTTTTAAGACTCCACAAACAAACGATACGCGCACTCGGCCAGGCATCGGATACAAAGGGCAGTATCGCACAAATGGAAAAACCTAGCAAGCGATCAAGTCAGCTTGATAGGTTGCTTCGTAGAGCCCGTGCGAGCAGAATCAATTTAATCATCCAATAAATATATTTTTAATAAAAATAGAAGATAATCCTAAGAGCGATAAAGAACTTATCGCGAAGTTAATCAACGCATGATAAAGGAGAATAAATAATGAGAGCTACGCAGGGAATAGCAAAATTCTTAACAATGACGGCAATCGTAGGAACCAGCCTCACGGGGGGGGGGGGGGGGCGGGAAACAGAAGTGGGGCCGATGTGATTTTATTACAGGATT
>JAIRWL010000019.1 GCA_031268935.1 Holosporales bacterium
TTCCACGGGGTCAGGCAGACCATAATCTCCCGGGGTCAAACAGATAATAGTTAGGTTACGGCTTGCTTGTTCCGGAGGGTGGCCCATAGTTGGTATCCTCCGAGGATTCCCAAACCGATGGTGGCCGCGGCTCCAACTCCCAACCCAATGATAGACAGTAATTGGGTGGTAGATACGGCATAATGTATGTCGCCGACTGCCGAGTTTAGGATGGTTGAGAAATAAGATTTCAGGTCCTCAGAAACGACCTGTAAGGTTGACTCACTGGATTGCTCTTGAATGGTGACGACCGCCCCTGCTAGGGTCTCATCAAAATGAGTTGTTAGTGCCTCAGAAAAGGACGGTAAGGCTGTATCAATGGCGCCGGTTATGTCATCTAGAGTTATTTGTGCGGGGGGGGGGCGGCAGGGACACAGGGATCTTTATCGAGGGTAGCTCCTTGACGATTTCTTCTTGGATCAATTCTAGCGCTGCAGCTGAGATAAGAGATAGAGTCGGCGTTGCTAACAAATTCTCGAGAAGGGTTTGCCGTGTGATACCTGGCGGGTACGCGAACGGTGTCAGGATACCTTGGGGAGTGAAGTCTGAAAATTTTGCTAATTCGCCACTAATCTCGGCCTCGAGACCTGATAAATCTAAGCCCAGTAGGTCGGTAGCGGGGATGTCCCACAGGAACTCATAGAGCCAGTCGTTAAGGTCACCATGGGGGAGCAGTGTGATATATCCCAGGTGAAGTTTAGCGTCGTATACTGCTTCATCTTCCAAGTGTACTTTGCGCATTGGATAGTCCTCGACAATTGATTCTAAAATTGGTATGAATGAATTGGCAGCATTAGGATGGAGATACAGAGGTACAAGTGAGTTGTAAACGCCCCTGAGACTCGATTTTTCGGCAGGTGAGGATATTTGAAGAAAGCGATTTTCCAGGGCTTGATAGGCGGAGGCCTTTATTTGAAAAGTCAACTGTTGGGCAGCGATCTCAGCCAAATAGATGTCGGCTATCTTCCCTCTGGCCTCGGTGCTTAGCCCTCCATTGCCCAGGTCCCCTAACCGATTAACGATTACCTCTTTAATCTGCTCCTCCGTTTCTTTTTCTAATGCTCGGTCTTTGAGGGCCGTGGTAATGACCTTGAAGGCCTTGGCTGCTAGGGCTGCGTTGAGGACGCTATAGTTCGGCCATTCACGGATATCTAGCCCTAAGGTTGTGGTGGCTGTTCCGACGTTAAAATATACGGAAGTAAGCGCTATCATGAGTGGTATAAGAGACAATCTGTGCTTTCTCATACTGGTACTTCTCCTCAAAAACTGAATTCATTTCCGTGGGTAATTCTGATCCCTTAGTTTTAAATATGAATTAAGCTCTGTGTAGTCGTGGTTGATTAATTGTGAGGCGCTCTTGAATCATGAAGCACAAGCCGTGAATTCGTTTGACAGGTCTTAGGTAGTGGTGATACAGTCATTATCAGTGGTGTGATTCGTTTTTTTTTGTTAATCTTTTTTTTGGAGAGTTGATGTCTAGGAGATGTGAATTAACCGGGAAAGCGGTCTTGTATGGAAATAATGTGAGTCACGCTAATAATAAGACCTCTCGAAGATTTTTACCGAATTTGCAGCGAGTGTCGTTTTTGAGCGATGCGTTAGCGCACTCTGTTAGATTCAGAGTGAGTGCGAGTGCTATTAGAAAGGTAGAGGCTAGAGGTGGGCTCGATCAGTATTTATTGAATGTCCGTGATGAATCTTTGAGTAAGCATGCGTTGTTGGTTAAGAGGGCTCTTCGGAATAAGAGTGTAAAAGTAGGGGAGGGGGAATAGTCGTGACGTCCGCAGCAGATAATCAAGGTGGTGAGGCCCAAGGTACTAATAATCGCGTTCAATACCCGTATTATATTCAAGATCAGTATATCAAAGATCTTACATTTGAGAATCCCAATTTTTTATTGAAGTATTCGAATGCTCCGAAGGAGCCCGAGGTAGCCGTCAATGTCGAATCGATGGTTGGGAAGCTCGGAGAGGAGAATTATGAAGTTACTTTGAAAGTTTCCGTTAATGCGAAATCTGGGGATGAGATTTTATTTGTAGTAGAGTTGTTATACGCGGCTCTGGTCGTGGTTGGAAAAGATCTCGGTCAAGAAGTGCTCGAACCGGTCTTGATGGTGCATTGTCCATTCCTGATGTTTCCGTTCGTTAGGGAAATAGTTTCCAGGTTGACTCAGTCTGGTGGATATCCTCCGCTCATGTTGGAGCCGATCGATTTCGCTTCGATTTATATGGAGAAGCAGAGGTCGAAGACAGAAGCTCCACAGATGAATGGTTAGATTGTTGCGAATAAGCATCAGATTGTGTAGTTTGCATCGTTGAGGTAGTGTTTTTTTTCTGAATTTTTGTTTATTCGTAATATAGACTTTAATTCGTCAGCTAGGGTTGAGTCTATCGTGTATGTCTAGAGAAGATTTAGTAGAGTTTAATGGTTCGGTGACGGAAGTGTTACCGAATGCTATGTTTCGTGTCGAATTGGAGAGTGGTCATAAGATACTTGCTCATACATCTGGCCGGATGCGAAAGAACAGGATAAGGATTCTCGCTGGAGATAAGGTTACGATCGAGATGACTCCTTATGACCTGTCTAAGGGGCGAATTATTTTTAGGGAAAAATAGGCATTATCTGTATGCATCCATTTCCGAAGTGATTGTGTCTTCTGTGCGTTCAAGTTTTTCCGTTGATCAATAAGATTAGATATAGTCTCCATATAGTTTCAACACCTATAGGAAACATTAAGGATTTTTCAGTTCGAGGAGCTGAAATCTTAAGGGAAGTTGATATCATTCTTTGTGAAGACACAAGAGTCTCACGAAGACTTGTCTGTCATCTGAATATCGATGCTAAAATGATGGTGTACAATGATCATAATGCGGTGAGCATTATTCCGAAGATCATTGGCGCTATTAAAAATGATGATAAGACGTTCGCTCTTATAACCGATGCCGGAACACCAACGATATCAGATCCAGGATATAAGCTAATCAATGCCTGTATCGAGAATGATATAAGATATACGGTCATTCCTGGAGCCTGCGCTGCTATTGCGGCCTTAACCTTGTCCGGATTACCGAGTGACAAGTTCCTATTTAATGGATTTGCGAATCCAAAAAATTTTGCTGCTTTGGCCAAAGTGAATGCGACCATTATTTTATACGAGGCTCCGCACCGCCTATTATCTACCCTTAAAAAGATGGAAGGATATTTCGTTAATAGAATTATTTCAATTTCGAGAGAAATTACGAAAGTATTTGAGGAAACAATCAGAGGAAATCTGGATTTTTTGATTGATTATTTCGAACGAAATCAACCGCGTGGAGAGTTCGTCATAGTAATTTCCCCTCCAACCAGTATGGTAGAGGAGGAGTTGGAATCGCTAAATCCCTTGATCAGAAAATTAATTGATAAAATTCGGAATGATGAGTTAAGTCGCATCTTGGCGGAATTTAGTGGAATTAGTCGGAATAAAATATATCAATACATCCATTTTATCCAGTCAACAGAAAATCATAATTGAGAATTTGGTGAAGATAAAATTCGATAAAATAAGATTTACATAAATCTCGAATTGTGGTATACGCTGCATGCGTTGTTATGAATATTTGGGAAAATCTCGTGTCTCACGAGATGTTAGGATTTTTTGAAGAAAGCAGCAATTACTTACGTTGATAAAATTTCTATTAATCGTTAGATATGACAGAGACGATATTTGATATATCATTATTGAACGATGAGCAGAGAATGGCCGTTCAAGAGACCGAAGGGGCAGTTTTGGTCGTCGCTGGGGCCGGAACCGGTAAGACAAAAGTCCTGACATCCAGAATAGCTTATATCGTTTCTTCTGGTCTTTGTACGGTCGATGAGATCTTGGCAGTTACATTTACTAATAAAGCGGCTAAAGAAATGGGAGATAGAGCAACGGCTCTTCTGAGTGGCGCCGATATTTATTTTAGATTCGGGAATCGCCCTTGGATTGGAACTTTTCATTCTTTAGCCCTAAGGATAATTAGGCCGCTGCACGAAAAATTTTATAGAACTGCTAATTTTTCGATCATCGATGCCACCGATCAGTTAAGGATTGTTAAAAAAATTATGCACGATTTGGGCTTTGACGATAAAAAACATTCTCCAAAATCGATGGTTTATTACATTAATAAATGGAAAGATCAGTGCCAAACTGTCGACTATGCTAAAAAAAATGCACAAAAATTTTCTAATGAAGAACTTGCAAGTAAAATTTATGCTCATTATCAGGATCTTCTCCGTTCTTTGGATACCATCGATTTTGGAGATATACTAATGTATTGTTTGGAAATTTTTGCTTATAATAGCGATACTCTAAAAGAGTATCAAAATAAATTCAAGTATATAATGATTGATGAGTATCAGGATACTAACATGTCTCAGTATCTGTGGATTAAGATGCTTTCTCAGGGGCATGGCAACATTTGTTGTGTTGGAGATGATGATCAGGCGATCTACAGTTGGCGTGGAGCAGATATTGGCAATATTTTGAAATTTGAGAACAGCTTCAAAAATGCAAAAGTTATTCGCTTGGGTAAAAATTACAGATCGACCGGCAATATCCTTAAGACAGCGAGTACCCTAATATCCAACAATGAAATGAGAATGCAGAAAAGTTTTTGGACGGATGAAGAAGCTGGATTGCCAGTTATTATCAAAGTTCTTCATGATTCGGTAGAAGAAGCGCAATTTGTGGCAGCGCTTATCGCAAATAAATACAAAAATGGTGTAACATTGAACGATATGGCTATCTTGGTTAGAGCCACCTTTCAGACGAGAGCATTTGAGGAAAGATTACTAGCTATGGGGGTTCCATACACAGTAATCGGAGGAATGAGATTTTACGAGCGCAAAGAGGTGAAGGATGCCATCGCTTACTTACGATTGGCTATGAATCCGGATGATGGAATTGCTTTCGATAGAATCGTAAATCTGCCGAAGAGAGGTATCGGCTCGACAACGATAGCAAAATTTTATGATATAGCACGGGAACAAAATATATCTATTCCCAAGGCCGCTAGGCAAGTTTCTAAAAAGCTTGAAGATTTTTTCAATCAGGTAGATAGATGGCGCGAGATGATAGGTACCGAGAGCTTGAAAGATATTATGGAACGTATTTTGAATGAATCGGGGTATCTTGCCATGCTTAGAGGATCCAAAAATCTGGAAGATGAGGCTCGTCTCGAAACATTAGATGAGTTGCTAAGTTCGCTGCACGATTTCTCAGATCCTGCTGAATTTCTGGATTATGTGGGCCTGGTACTGGATCACACGAGTGCGAAGATTCAAGAGCGTGTCGTAATTAGCACAATACATGCCTCAAAGGGATTGGAATTTAGAATTGTATTTATTCCAGGTTTTGAGGAAAATATCATTCCGCATCAGAGATCCATTATGGAAAAGGGGGAACTCGGAGTGGAGGAAGAGAGGCGTTTGTGCTATGTGGCAATTACGAGAGCCAAAAAAGAAGCCTATATAACTTTATGCCAGGCAAGAAAGATGTTTGGTTTGGGAGGAGGGTGGAATTACTCCAGACCATCTAGATTTCTACAAAATCTTCCAAAGGAAAGTGTCAAGATTTTGTAAAATTATTGAGTGAGCCGCATAAAGCAGTACTGAATCAGTAGCAATGTGTGATATAATCCACTGATAATGCCCGTACCTGCGTTTTTTCAGTATGAAATTATTCACCTTGCCGTTTTTTTTGTCGTTCTTTCTTTCTTTTTTGACATGTGATTCCTTCGCTAAGTCGAGTGAAAAACCCGATGAAACTGGTGAAACAGTTGAGCAGGATGAGTCTCAAAATGGGTCTCAAAAAAATCCCGATGATGAAAAAAAACCGTTTGACATTGGGAAGCTCGGGGCGGCTTCCAATGATGTTGATATCTGTAAAGCCGGTGATAATGACCGTGTTTCTTTTACGCAACTTAAGGGATCTGAGGCTCTACGTGCTCTCAAAAAAATAAATTCTAATAACAAGAGCGAAAAGACGAATAACAAGAGCGAAAAGGCAAAGGCAAATGTAAAAAATAAAAAAGTTGAATCTTATTTCATAATTGGGCGTGTAAATAATGAAGCCATTACAAATATTGATGCAGAAAATAAGATTAGATTTATCTTTTTCTCATCTGGAAAGCGGTACAATAAGGAAGATGCCAGGGTGCTAGCTCCTACAGTTCTCAAAGCGCTGATCTTTGATAAGTTATATCAGCAGTACGCGGGAATGTATAAAGTTAACGTGGGTGATTCCGATGTTGATCGTAAAACTCTAGAAATTGCAAACAAGAATTCTATGACTGTCGAGGAGTTATCCAGTCAATTTGATGAATATGGAATCAGTATGAGCATATTTCAAAAGCAGATCAAATCTAGGATGTTACTCCAATTTATTATAGGGCTCATAGGCGATGCGACAAAGGTTACGAAGCAGGAAATGGATGAAGCTAGAAAGAAGGCGGCAAACGATATCAAGCAAAAACGCTGGCACCTATTGGAGATAGTACTTAAGGGCGATAATGCCGAGAGCGATGAAAAAGTCCTAGCAAGAGCAAAGTCCATATTGGGATTCTTGAAAGAAGGATTCGGCTTCAGGGTCATGGCGGAGACGGTGTCTCAGGGGACTTACAGTGGAGATGTCGGAGATTTAGGATGGGTTAGAGAGGATAACATAGAGAAGCCTGTCCTAGATGCGATAAAGAATTTGGGAATTGGCCAGTTTAGTGATGTTATCAAGACGAATACGGGCTACAAGATAGTATATGTAGTCGACGTAGCGGATCCTGGGAAAGATGGAAAATCTAAGACCACATATTCGGTCCTAAGTGCTACAATACAATTCAGTGGCGGGCTTTTGATGCAGAAGGATGTTGAGGGATTGAGTACCGTTGTAAATAAGCTGATGGAGATTTCGTCGCCCGATGAATTTGAAAAACTCTGTGCGGCCAATAAGATAGAGGTTGAAAAGCGCGACATTGTATCTCCAGATATGTATACTGGTGAATTGATAGCGCGATCAGAAGTATCTGGGAAACCGGCGATTCTGAGATCTTCTAAAGATGAAAATAGTGCTACGATTATGCTACTGGTCGGAAAGCAGGTACCAGAAGCCGTCCTACCGACTCAGGACGAATTGTTCGCAACGTTGTCATCCAGAAAGATTGAGAAAGAATTTACGAGGAATTTCAACAAGATGGCGGCGATGGCTCACAGCTGTCAGTACACAGATCGATTGGTGAAGATTGCTCAGTGAGGATAGGTTTTTTCGGTGATGTGGTTGGTAAAGCGGGGCGAGAAGCCATCGTCAATTACGTTAATCTCAATAAATCTGTCTATAAGCTGGATTTTGTAATCGTTAATGCTGAGAATGCAGCTCATGGATTTGGAATTACTCAAAAAATTTGTGATCAACTTTTTGAGGCTGGAGTGGATGCTATTACTCTCGGCAACCATACTTTCGACCAAAAAGATGATATGCAGTTATTCGATAGAGAAATGAGATTGGTAAGGCCATTGAATTACCCGGCCGGCACTCCTGGCAAAGGATTCAGAGTTATCGATATAAAAAATTCTGGCAAGAGAGTTTTAGTTATCAATTTGATAGGTCGCCTTTTTATGGAATATAACGACGACCCATTTCGGGCCATTACCGTATTACTAAGCGATTATGAACTGGGAAAAAAGAAATCTATAGATGCGATTATAATAGACTTCCATGCCGAAGCTACCGCTGAAAAATCGGCCCTCGCGAGGTATTTGGATGGAAAGGTAACGGCGGTTGTCGGGACTCATACTCACATCCCAACAGCAGATTTACAAATCCTCAAGAACGGTACGGGTTATTTATCTGATTGTGGAATGTGTGGAGATTATGATTCGGTCATTGGGATGGACGATGTTGCATCGATTATGAGATTCACCCAGAAAATCCATGCGTTTGGCAAAATGCAACCTGCGCAGAAAGAGGCTACCGTTTGTGGTGTTATAATCGATGTTGCTGATAATGGATTGTGTGAAAATATGCAGACCGTAAGGGTAGGGGGGTACCTATTGGAACAGAAGGATTGCGTTTAGCAATTTTCGTAGGATAGAATCAAATTGGATTATATATATTGCATTAACGGGCCTGAATGTCGAAAATTGACGTGTCACGTAATGAAAGATATATTGAGATTTTCAAAAAATTAGTTGACATTTACATTGAAACTGGAGAACCAGTTGGCTCGAGGGTAATTTCTAAGACTTTATCGAATCCTCTTTCGCCCGCGACAATTAGGAATGTCATGTCTGACCTTGAGGATCTAGGTATTATCTGTTCGGAACATACGTCTTCTGGCAGAAAGCCCACCGAGAAGGGATGGAGATTCTTTGTAAATGTATTGGTGGAAGCGACAGATCTTTCTTCTATCGAGCGGGAAGCTTTTTTAGAATTGACGAAGAATTCTAGTGGCAAGAGTGTCGAGTCGATTTTGGAAACCGCGACCGATATTTTATCTGAACTTTCGAATTGCGTAAGCATCATTATGACCCCTACCATTAATGCAAAAATTAGGCATATAGATTTCGTATTACTAAATCCTGGAAGAGCTATAGTTGTTATTGTATCGGAAAATGGTATCGTTGAGAATAGATTAATAGAAGTTCAGTCTAATGTTTCTTCAAATGCTTTAGAGCATGCGACGAGTTATATTAACTCAAAATTGACCGGTATGACCCTTGATGAAATAAGAAATGTCATTCAGGACCAAGTTCATTGCCATGAGGAAGGAATCGATAAATTGACCCAAGATATTGTCGGAAGCGGGATAGGAATTATAGAGTCGAACGATAGAGGAGATATTATCGTAAAGGGTAGATCTAATTTGGTCTCGAATCCTGGAGAAATTAACGATTTACGAAATCTTCTACAGAAATTGGATGAAAAAAAAACGATGAGGACGATTTTGGATCAGTCGATAGCGGGACAGGGGATTCAAGTTTTTATGGGCGCAGAAACCAAACCATTCGAAATGTTTGGCTGCTCGATAGTCGCCTCTCCTTATAGCGGCAGCAACAAAAATTTGATAGGTGCGATAGGAGTCTTAGGACCTTCCAGAATGCAATACGGGAGAGTCATAACTCTTGTCGATTATACGGCCAAACTGCTTGGAAGCATCATCTAGACTTTCCTCTTGGAGAAAAAAAACTCGCAAAGAAAAAAACTTCGATGGTGTACCCGATAGGATTCGAACCTACGACCTTTGCCTTCGGAGGGCAACGCTCTATCCATCTGAGCTACGGATACCAATCACGTCCATTTTACTACATTAGGGCAGGCTGCGCATTAATAATCCCGATTTTAGCGCAGAGAGCAGTTAGCGAGAGGCATCATAAATCATCGGTTCCCCTATTGGGGCCACGGGATTACGAATCGGAATTTCCTTGGTCATCCTCCCTCCCGCCAGAATTAATGTTATGGGCCAAAATTTCTTTCCATTGCTCCATAAGTCTCACTTGACTTCTCAGCCCTTCCAGAAGATCTGTGAAGAAGCCCTGAAATACTTCATCGACAGCCCCAGCCCCTAGAATTAAAGAGGAGGAGATCCTTTCAGCGATTTTTCTGAGATATTGTATATCATCGATCTCATCTAACCACCAATTAGTATCATAGGCGGGTGGAGCATCGGTTCCCGAGGGGACAAGAGGGAGGTAAGGGGAATCCTGCAGAAGTCGGGCTAATTTAAGGATATTCTGGAGAGGGACAACGACCCCCGATAGGAAGTCCTCCCACCCCCATGCAACCAAATCACTCGCTCTAAGATTGTCCCCCGCCAACCCGAGATAACTGCGGACGTCGCTAATCAAGTTGTCTGCAGCGTCCCTTAACTCCCGTGCATGGGGCCGGTCTGGCAGTCTCATATCTTGTTCGGCGGTAACTCTGGCCGCTGTCTTAATGTGGGTTGAATACACTGACCCCCAACCCACCGAGAAAAAATTCAGAGAGCCCGGTGGAGGATCGTTAGACCACCTGGATTCACGGGGGTGTAAAGGGGCGAAACTGACTTTTCTGGCGCTAGGTTTGGAAGGTGAGGCGGTAGCAGCTCCTGGAGCAGTTATGGGCTCGTGGGCAGGTCCCGACGGTTCTCGGCTGGAAGTTGGGGGACTCGGGGGAGGGCCCCCGATCGGCCCCCTACGACCTTTCCTTTTGTGTTGGTCCCCCTCACCCCCTGGAGCTCTCTCGCGCATCCATTCTGCGGTGTTTCTTAGTAGGAAGTCCAACCGAGGATAGATTTGATTCAAGAGGTCCCAACATCGATAGTAACGGTACCAAAGGTCAACCTCTTCTGGCCCGTCCTCAATCCATCCCCGGGACCTAAGCTCCGGAATCCAGACCTCGACCTCTCTTAAAACAAGTTTGCACTGATCCCTGACAAAGCGAAGTAGCTGGGCTGTGGATTCATTCGATCCCTCCATTGTCCCCTGACGTGGGTCGCCAATCTCACCCCCTAAAAAGATAAGAACATGTCGGACTGGCAGTTCCAATTTCTTCACTAAACTCCGCCAGTGGGTCGCATTTGCTAAGTCAATCGCAAAGCCCTGAGTGGTTGGACTTGCGGGAAACAACTTCCCTATCTCAGTAAACGTCTTGACACCGAGAGCGTACCTACCCTCCTGATCCACTATTCTTTTAGCCTCAGCTAACCCTTCGCTCATCATTCTTTTCCAGTCCCTTCTCCACTGTGGTTCGCCGGGGTGAGAAGGCAATTGTTCCAGAGCGGATGAATCGCTTGGTAAGGCGGGATCGGCAGGGCGAGTCATCCATACTCGCCCGTTATTCAGAAGTATCTGCCCTCCTGGCACAAGGTCTCTCACAGCCTTTAATTTGGATTGAGTAGCTTTAACCTCTGACGGTTCTTCTTCCAGTCGAGTCTCGCCTGGGGGCAGAAGTAGATGGCTAACCGTTATAGAGCGCTTCATTAGAACCCTAACCCAATCCTGCACAGAGGCTAAAACCGCATGCGCCTGAGTTCGGTATAAGCTAAGGAGTTCGGCTGGGGCAGCTCTCGTGCCCTCCAAACTCCCTTTACGATCTCCCCCTGGTTCTTCTCCGAGACACGATAATAAATTCCGAATCGGGATTTCCAGATTCTCGACCACCCAGGTCCACTGACCCAAAGGATCTTTACCCTTCCTTAAGGCCCCATCGATCCGTATTGGGGTTGTGAGTTTCTCGAGTTGCTCCAATATGCTTACCCCCTTCTCGATCCGGAGCTCCGGGGGCTGAGACCCAATCGGGAACTCGGTGCCTCTCTGTACCTGCCTCCGCCATTGGCGCATCAATTCCGGCCTAGGATTCGTGGCACTTGGATCTCTAAAGGCTCCCACTAAGTTCTGCATCTTCTGAGCCAGATCGCCCAACTCTCCCAATAGAGATATTTGTTCTGCCAGATGTTCCGACGAAGGCGGGAGCCAAGGTTTGCCTAACTGATTGATCCTGAGATCGATCCATCTATCTACCTTGTTGGAAGCCGACTGAAATAGAGCTAAGCCGTCTTGAATCAGTTTGCCTATGTACGGTTCTGGATCGACCAAGAACATGGATTCGATCCAAAATTCCATCGGTTTCATCAGGAATATCTTCGCCTTCAAGAGGGGCTTTTGCAGTAGCTCTACGAGTTCATGCCAATCGACGTTCGAAACATAATCCTCATCAGAGATATTTGGAGAATGTCGAAGGAAGGTCCGTATACCTATTACTCCTTCCTTTCCAAATTCCAAAGCTTTGATAGGGGTCAATTTGGCAGGTTCCACTCCGATCAATGGCTGCACCATCTGCTGGCTTTTCACCCTTATCGCCTGTAGATCGTAGTTGGCAGCGACAGATTCACTGTGCGGGGCTGGGTGAGGTTCTGCCGGTCGGGGCGACCTCTCTCTGACCTGCTTGCCGAGGTTAATCTGTGGTTCCCTGGTTCGTTCGTCCGTGCCCACTAACTGCTCGAATAATGCTGCCAGCTGTGAGGATTGTTTCTTGGCAACGGTCAATCCATCCCACATGTTAGAGACTTCGGTTGTCCCGTACCTTGATGGTACCCCAAACGACTTGGCGGCTACGTCCAAAACCCAGAACTCGACTAAATCGATAGTAGCCTGGATATCGGCCATGCCGGATTTTAGCCACGACAATGCTCTTCGTTTCACATCCTCAGAGGGAGGCCGACCCGCTCCGACGCCCTCTAAAATACCGAATGCTTGGTTCTGAAGGGCCTTTAGCAACTTAAAAGGAACCTCAATTCTTGTTACCGCTTCTAGGAAATTAGTCTCCTGCCTCATCTTAGGAAAGTAAGTTCCTTTCGCAGTGGGGGCTAACTTTGTGAATTGGTCAGAAAGAAAATTGGCTCGGCGGGCAAGTTCTTCCATTGATATTCCCCTTTCCTCCCAAAGAGCGACTGGCTCAAGTAATTTTTCCCTATCCGCCTGCATGGCTGCCGTGGGGATATCCGGGAGGCAATTCAATCTCTTTGGAAAATGCTCAAATGCATCTTCTAACTCCGTCACGCGCAACTGACACTCCTCCATCGCTGGCCCGACTTGATCTTGTCCGATCCCTGTCTTGGCCACTAGCAAGCATCTGAATGCCTGTATGAAAGCTTCTTGAGCTAACTCGACTCGAGCTTTGCATTGTCTTCCGAACTGGCCGCCGAACGAGAGTTTGTTCTCCGGCCACAGATTTTTGTCCCGAGCTGCCTGCTCTCTCAGACACAGCTCGTCGAATAGCGATTGAGACAGATCCAGTAGCTGAACATGGGCTTGCGGGAATACGGCAGGGTCGAGTGCCCCTATAACTGTTTGTGGCTCCGGCAATGCAAGCTGATCTTGCCAATCCTGGAATTTTGCCTTCATTTCCCTGAGGGCGGCTTGTAATCTTTGTACCCGAATAGATAAATTACTCTTGGTTAAGCAGAGTTCTGGGGCATTCCTCCGGTCCTGGGAGCATTTTTCACGCAAGGTCCCATATCCCCATGTTCCTTTCTCAGCGATCTTTTGAATCAGGTTCAATCCCTCGGGAGCACTCCTGCAGACTCGGATGACCTTTGCTTTCAGGGCCTGAGATTTATTCTCTAGATCACCTAGGGGCAACTTGAGCGTCCGCCGAATTGCGAGCTCCTCGATTTTGATAATTGCCTCAATGCCCTGATGCAACTGCTCTTGGAGACCCTCGGTTAGGCGGTGCCACCTCTCCTTGAGCTGCTCAGATTCGGGGCAAGCCCTCAGCCTTACCTCCAAACTGCCGGAGATTTGGCGCACAAGCATGTCCATAATTCTCAATGGCCGTTCCACCAGAACAACTGAGTCCTTTAAACTCCACGGTCCTTGACCCAACTTTCCGGGGGCCCCTCTCAACTGATCCTGGATGAGGGCTGATTTGGCGAGCAAGTCGGCCCCTCCTAACCATCCCTGGTTCTCAAAGTCAGCCTCTACCAAATACTCCCGCCTTTTTTCCCCCAACTTGTCAAGATTGTCCAACAGCTTCTGTTTGCTAGCTCCCGGAGCATGTTCCTGAGGGGCTTCAATTCTACCTGTACTCGCCTCTAATGCATTACCATAACTCAAGAGCGTTAAGGTCCATCCAACACTTCTGAGTAAATACTTATTCATATTATTTTATTCGTCTGCGCCTACTCTCGAATCATATTGTTATTATAAACTGGTTGCGCATAATTGAAGCAGAGAAAAGGTATGGGGTATCGAAAAACAACAAATAATCAATCCATCGTTATAGTTCAGTCTTTAGTTATCAAAAAGGAGATCATAGGATGAATAAATATATAGACCGTATCATTTTATTATGATATTCTCTGCAGGAATTTAAGGTAGTTTCAAAAGAGTCTCATGAGAATACTACTATCACTCGTAATATCAATCATTCCAGTTTGTCTAGCAGTAAATAAGGCTTGGGGTAGTCAGCCCAGCCGCAAGATCATGGTTATGAATGGACCTGGGGGTCCGAAATGGTGGGTGATCACCCGGCATGGATGCTTGCCACAGGAGGGGCCGCCACCTGTTAACTTGACCTTATTTAGGGACTACCACCCGAAGACGAGGATTGGGGGATCGGGAGCGGCGGGTACGTACGTGTCCTGGACCAAGGAGGAAGATAAGAACTTATTTGTATACGCAGCCACGCACCCTGCGAGAGTGGGTGGGGTCGATTGGACTTCCGTGAAAGATGTGCTTCCTATCAGAACGCCCAATGGCTGTCGAACTAGGTATTCGAACTTTATGACTCAATATAGACGACGCCATCCTGGAGCTGCAGAGTGCGATATACTGGAAGGGCTGGTCCGGCCGTTGCTCGCAGAAGGGCATGGGGAAGTCCTACTTGGGGAAGCGGGTGAGCCTCCCGCAGCAGACCTGCCCCAAGAGCCACTTATTCTAGGTGCAAGGGCAGATACCGGGGCTGCGTTTTCCTCAGAGGACTCAGGAGATGAAGAAGTTTCAGCAGTAGAGGAAATAACACGAAGATCAACAATCATCCAGGCGCAGGAGCGACTAAGGGCAATGGGCACTCTTCCCTACAGGATCACAGTCCAGGCTCTTAGGGACTCCAGTCAGGATTCGGATAGTTCGGAGAGGACTAGACATTCAGAATCCTCGTCCAGTTCGGAAGCAGAGGAAACAAGGTGGACGGTGGCCCAACTTGAAGAGATCGATAGGTACGTCCAAGACAATCGCGATGAGAACGGGTTCATAGATTGGACGAATGCTCCTTCCAAACTTGGCTACACAACGAAAGGAGAATGTCAAAAGAGGTATAAGCAATATATTCGTACGATTGGCCCCCCACCCGCCACTCTCCACTCACCATCGAGACGATTCGGGGAGAAGGTTAGAAGACAACTCTTGGAGGTAATGGAAGAGGACCCCGCATTTCAATCGAAGAGGGAAGATTCGTGGGAGGAGAATGCCTCAGATGAGGCTGAATCTGATAGCGATGTAGATGCGGAGGAGGATCCCTGGATTGCTCGGCTTGAGGCTGATCCCAGGTCAGTCATGGATCTGCCCTGGCCTGGTTGGACCTTGGGGATGGAACGCACGTTATTAAGGGCCGTCCGCAAGAATACAGATGAGAATGGAGATATAGCGTGGCTGAATGTACCTCTTGGACTTGCGGGAAAAAGTGTAGAAGATTGTCAAGAAAGGTTCTTCAAGATTTGTCAGGTGTGGCCACATCTGGATCCACAGTTCGGCCGGGAGACAAGAGAATCCAGAGTTTCGTCGGAGAGCGAATCAGATACTGGAGGAGATCGGGTACGAGACAGATCCAGGGCCTCGGCGTCATACTTACGAGGGGGCCGTGCTCGGGTGGTGGAGTGGAGAGCCTGGACATCGACAGAAGACGAGGCATTAGATGAGTACGTATCACACCATACCCTGCGGTCCGGGCAGGTCGATTGGAGCACAGTAACTGAAAGCATCCTCGCTCGGACGCAAATGGCATCTCGGAAGAGGTGGGAAGCGATTAAGGAGAGGAGGGATGAGGAGGAATCTATGGGGCGTGGCACCAGCGGGCCTTTCAGACTCAGACAGCCGCATCCAGATGCCTTTTCGCATCCTTCGCTGCACTTTGAGAGAACGGTAGTTGCTCCTGCGGAGCCCAGAGGCCGCGCTGGACGGGGTCTTCCAGATCTGGGGGCGTGGGAGGCCTGGTATCCGGCGGAAGACCGGTATTTATTGGATTGGGGCCGACGGCATCCAGCAATGGTTAGCATAGGTGCTTGGCAGGCACCCGCTAGTGGACTATTTAGGCGGTTACCAGAAGAATGTTCACGTAGGTGGCTGGAGCTGCAGGAGCTGAGCCAGGCGGCGGAACGCGGGGAAGGAGTTGTAGGGAGGGAGGAAGAGGAAGGTCCGAGTTTTGCTCCCGCCCCCGTTGTTCCCGGGGAAGCGTACATGCAGAGGGCTCAAAGCATTGGACAGGCAGGATGGTCGGAGGAGGAAGATAATATATTACATCTATACGTAGTTACCCATAGGAACTTGAAAGGGAAAATAAAATGGGGAGGACTGAAGGAATTTATCGGTTGGAGGTCCTACTTGGCGTGTAAAGCCAGATGGGCAGACATCCGAGATAGGTGGCCGGGAGAGGGGGCAGCAAGGGCAGGTGAGCCGGGCGCATCAATGAGCACACTTGGTACAGACCATACACCTACGGGAGCTGGTTTATGTCCGGGCGCCAACCCCCATTCTCAGGCAGGAGGGCGGGCGCCGAGGAGGGTCTGGACTCCGAGGCAAGACGATATTTTAATATGGTACGTCAGTAGGCATAAAGGCCCTGATGGCACAGTCGATTGGACAGAAGTAAAAGGAGTTTTCCCCAGGCGGACGACCCACGCATGTCAAATGAGGTGGGACATGATCAGAGACAGGTGTGCGATGGCGGCACCGCCTGACTTCCCCGCCGAGGAGCCGGGAGACTTAGGGTCCTCCTCGTCCGATGATCCCGCAGATCAGGGGACCGGGGTCGACCATAGGCACTTGGGCCTCCCAAATCCTGAGGAAGCAGATCATCTGACGAGGGAGCCCCTCAGCACTGCCCCTGAGAGAAGAGTAGAACCGGGGCCCCAGGGCTGGACAGTGGACGAAGATGCAGCTTTAAGGCAGGTAGCCGGGAGATATGTACTAGATGGGCAGCAGGTCAATTGGAGGGACGTATGTTTACGGTTCCCAGGAAGGGATCGATCGGAATGCATAGAACGGTGGACAGAGATCCGTTGGTAGGGGATCTAGAGCCCGACCCGCGACTTCTATGGGCTCTGAGGGGTGGATTACAGTCGGGGGCTTGCTCCTCTCCCCCAAGGGGAATGGAGGAGTCCCCGACACAGGGGAATTTCAAGTAACGGCCGAGACCTTCTTCCCCCGGAAATGTTTCCAGAGGGCCCAGCCACCGGCGATGGCGCCACACACCCCAGTCCCAATCCCTAATCCAAGGCACATGTACAAACGTTTAGTTTTAGGCACCGCGGTTTTCAAGGTCTTTACC